>NZ_JAAGNW010000190.1:5115-9355 GCF_010645215.1 Burkholderia multivorans
CGGCGATGATGCGCGTTTCGCCGCGCTCGTTCAGCGCCTTCACGAGATTCGCGCCGATGAAGCCGGCCGCGCCGGTGACGATCAGGGTCATGGTCATCCTGCTCTAAGAAAAAAATCCGTCGGCGAGCGCCCGAAGCGCCGCGACGTCGTCAAAACAATTCGTCGTACTCGACGGTCGCGGTACCGAGCTTGCCGACGACGATACCCGCCGCGCGGTTCGCCAGCACCACCGCGTCCGCAAGCGACAGGCCCGCCCCGAGCATCGCGGCGACCGTGGCGATCACGGTGTCGCCCGCACCCGACACATCGAACACTTCGCGCGCCTGCGCCGGCGCGTTCAGCTCGCCCGCGTCGGTGAACAGCGTCATCCCCTCTTCCGAACGCGTCAGCAGCAGCGCGTCGAGCGCGAGCGACGCGCGCAGCTGCGCCACGCGCGCGCGCAGGTCGTCCTCCGACACCCACTGCCCGACCACCTCGCGCAGCTCCGCGCGATTCGGCGTGATCAGCGACGCGCCGCGATAGCGCGCCCAGTCCGCGCCCTTCGGATCGACCAGCACCGGCTTGCCCGCCGCGCGCGCGCGATCGATCATCGTCGTCACGTGCGTGAGGCCGCCCTTGGCGTAGTCCGACATCAGGACCACGTCGTACGACGGCAGCAGCGCATCGAAACGCGCGGGGCTCGCGAGCAGCACCTCGTGCGTCGGCGACGCCTCGAAATCCACGCGCAGCAACTGCTGCTGCTGCGCGAGCACGCGCAGCTTGATCGTGGTCGGCAACGCGCGGTCGCGCTCGAAATACGCCGTCACGCCGCTCTCGCCGAGCAGCTCGACGATCCGGTCGCCCGGCTCGTCGCTGCCGATCACGCACAGCAGGCCGGCCCGGCCGCCCAGCGTCACCGCGTTGCGCGCGACGTTGGCCGCCCCGCCGAGCCGCTCCTCGTGGCGCTGCACGTGCACGACCGGCACCGGCGCCTCGGGCGAGATGCGGTTCACGTTGCCGAACCAGTAGCGATCCAGCATCACATCGCCGACGACCAGCGTGATAGTCGATGCCGAGTTCAGCCATCGCATCCGGTTCGTAGAGATTGCGGCCGTCGAAGATCACCGGCGCCTTCAGCACCGCCTTCAGATGCGCGAAATCGGGGCTGCGGAATTCCTTCCATTCGGTGACGATCACAAGCGCGTCCGCGCCGATCAGCGCGTCGTCGGCCGAGTCGACCAGTTGCAGCCGGCCCAGCGCCTCGGCATCGTCGCCGAAATCGAGCGCGAAGACGCGGTGCGCCTCGTCGAGCGCGACCGGATCGTACGCGCGCACCGTCGCGCCGCGCGCCAGCAGCGCGGCGATCAGACGCCGGCTCGGCGCCTCGCGCATGTCGTCGGTATTCGGCTTGAACGCCAGCCCCCAGACCGCGAAGCTGCGCCCGCTCAGATCCGCGCCATGGACCGCCTCGATCTTGTCGAGCAGCACGTGCTTCTGCGCGTGGTTGACCGCCTCGACCGCTTCCAGGATGCGCAGCGGGTGGCCGTTCTCGCTCGCGGTGCGGATCAGCGCCTGCACGTCCTTCGGGAAGCACGAGCCGCCGTAGCCGACCCCGGCGTACAGGAAGTGATAGCCGATCCGCGGATCGGAACCGATGCCGCGCCGCACCGCCTCGATGTCCGCGCCGACGCGATCCGCGAGGTTCGACATCTCGTTCATGAACGAGATGCGGGTCGCGAGCATCGCGTTCGCCGCGTACTTCGCGAACTCCGCAGAACGCACGTCCATGTAGATGGTGCGCTCGTGGTTGCGGTTGAACGGCGCGTACAGCTTCTTCATCTTCTCGGCGGCCAGCGCGCCGGATTCGTCGGCGTCGACGCCGATGATGATGCGGTCCGGCCGCATGAAGTCCTCGACCGCCGCCCCTTCCTTGAGGAACTCGGGATTCGACACGACCGAGAAGCGATGCGCGACGCTGCCTGCGAGACCGCGCGCGGCCAGCGCCTCGTCGACCACGCCGCGCACGCGCTGCGCGGTGCCGACCGGCACCGTCGACTTGTCGACGATCACCTTGTAGCCCGTCATGTAGCGGCCGATGTTGCGCGCCGCTTCGAGCACGTATTGCAGATCGGCGGAGCCGTCCTCGTCGGGCGGCGTGCCGACCGCGATGAACTGGATCTCGCCGTGCGCGACGCTCGCTTCCACATCGGTGGAAAACGTGATGCGCCCGGCCGCGCGGGTGCGCGTGATGATTTCCTGCAAGCCCGGCTCGTGGATCGGAATCCCGCCGTTGTTCAGGATCTCGATCTTGCGGGGATCGACGTCGAGGCAAAACACGTCGTGCCCGATTTCCGCGAGGCACGCGCCGGTGACGAGACCGACGTAGCCGGTGCCGATGATGGTGATTTTCATAAGTGTTCCGGTGAATCTTTCCGGTGGTTGACGGTTCACGCCGCCGGGAGCGCCATGCACCCCCGTCGAGCTGCGATCAATTAGGGACAGCAGGCTCGACGCGACGCGGCGCGTAGGTTTCCCAACCACTGCATCCCGGGCATTGCCAGTAGAAAAGGCGTGCCCGGAAACCGCAATTCTGACATGTATAGCGTGGCAAATTCTTGGTGCGCTGCTTGATCAGCGTGCGCATCATTTCCAGCTCGCTGCGCCGCGCCTCGTCGGCGCTCGCGATCTGCGCGTCGAGCAGATGCAGCATGCCCGACAGGTTCGGCGATTTCTCCATCTGCGCGCGTGCAAGCGTGTGCGCCGCATCGGTGCCGCTCAGCTGCAGGATGTATTGATACGCGACGTCGAGCAGATCGTTCGACGGGTAGCGCTCCGCGTAGTCCTTGAGCAGTTCGGCGCCCTGCGCGCCCTCGCCGAGCGCGTCGTAGGCCTTCATCAGCTTCTCCGCGACGAGCGGCAGGTAAGCGGCATTCTGCGTCTCGACGCGACGCCAGTGCGCGATCGCCGCGCGCGCATCGTCCGATGCCGCGGCCGCGTCGCCGGACAGGATCGTCGCGCGCACGTTCTGCGGATTCGCGACGAGCGCGAGACGCAACTGCTCGGCGGCCGCGCCGGCATCCTTGCGCTGCAGCGCGTCCTGCGCGAGTTCGCAATGGAAATGCGCGATCTCGACACCGAGCCGCGCGTCGCTCCTCGCCTCGATCCGTCGTGCGGTCTCGATCGACTTGTTCCACTCCTTCTCGATCTGATAGATGGCCAGCAGCGCGCGCTGCGCGTCGAGCGCGTAATTGCCGCCCGCGAGCATGTGCAGGGTTTCCTCCGCACGATCGAGCAGGCCGGCCTTCAGGAAATCCTGACCCAGCTCGAACAGCGCGTGGTCGCGCTCGTTGGCCGGCAGGTCGTTGCGGCTCAGCAGGTTCTGATGCACGCGGATCGCCCGGTCGGTCTCGCCGCGGCGGCGGAACAGGTTGCCGAGCGCGAAGTGCAGCTCGACCGTTTCCGGGTCGAGCCGCGCCACTTCGAGATCCATGCGATGTATCGAGGCGAAGACAAAAAAGCCGCGCGACCAGCGCGCGGCTCGGGGTCGTTAAATGACGGGCGGCATCGGCGGCTGATCGACGACGACCGGGGTTTCCCGCGCGCTGCGCAGGTCACGCTTCAGGCGGCCGTTCTCGAGGCGCATCCGCAGCACCGAAGGCGCGGCGGACAGCAGGCCGGCGAGCAGGCCGACGCCGAAGAACGCGAGGCCGATCAGGATCAGCGGCGCTTGCCAGTTGTAGCCGGCGAGGAAATTCAGCGTGGCGGTTTGCGTATTGGCGAGTGCCAGCACCAGCAACAGCACGAACACCAGCACCCGGATCAACCAGACGATAAATTTCATGAAACCCTCTCTGTGACTGAGATTTGCCGGCGACGCGTGCGACTCCCCTTCGCCGCGCCGAAGTGACCCGTATTGTAAAGGAAGCGTTTGAGGGCGCGCGAACGGGTTCGGGCCATGCAGCCGCGACACCCGCGCGCAAGTGTCCGCGCCCCAATGAAAAAGCGCCCATGAAGGGCGCTTTCTTTCAGCCATGCCGGCAGGGCTCCGGCGACGCTTACTGATCGTCGTCGGGGTCTTCGTCTTGCTTCAACGGCTCGCCGACGCGGCCATCGACGCGCTCACGCAATTCCTTGCCGGGCTTGAAGTGCGGCACGTGCTTTTCGGGCACCTGCACCTTCTCTCCCGACTTCGGGTTGCGACCCACGCGGGCCGGACGGCGATTCAAGCCGAAGCTGCCGAAGCCGCGAATTTCGATGCGAT
>NZ_JAAGNW010000190.1:9365-9895 GCF_010645215.1 Burkholderia multivorans
ATCGAGCATCGTTTTCACCGCGAAATCCGCATCCTTGAGGACAAGTTGCGGAAATCGCGTTGCCAGCTGGGCGACCAACTCGGATTTGGTCATACTTCAGCAGACCTCGTAAGGCTTACTGGTTCTGGCCGTCGAGCTTGGCCTTCAGCAGCGCGCCGAGGTTCGTCGTGCCGGTTGCCGCTGCGCTGGAGTCGGACTGCAGGCCGCGGATCGCTTCTTGCTGCTCGGCCGAATCCTTCGCCTTGATCGACAGGTTGATGCCGCGCGACTTGCGATCGATATTGATCACCATCGCGTTGACCTTGTCGCCTTCCTTCAGCACGTTGCGAGCGTCTTCCACGCGATCTTGCGCGATTTCCGATGCGCGCAGATAGCCTTCGACTTCACCCGACAGCGTCACCACGGCGCCCTTCGCATCGACCGACTTCACCACGCCGTCGACGATCGAACCCTTGTCGTTCATTGCAACGTAGTTGCTGAACGGGTCGCCTTCGAGCTGCTTGATGCCCAGCGAAATGCGTTCCTTCTCG
>NZ_JAAGNW010000190.1:9905-12409 GCF_010645215.1 Burkholderia multivorans
CTTCTCGACGTCGATGCCGAGCACGATCGCTTCCACTTCGTCGCCCTTCTTGTACTTGCGGACGGCTTCTTCGCCGGCTTCGCTCCACGACAGGTCCGACAGGTGCAGCAGGCCGTCGATGCCGCCCGGCAGGCCGATGAACACGCCGAAGTCGGTGATCGACTTGATCGCGCCCGTCAGCTTGTCGCCCTTCTTGAAGTTGCGGCTGAAGTCATCCCACGGATTCGGCTTGCACTGCTTCATGCCGAGGCTGATACGACGACGGTCTTCGTCGATCTCGAGGACCATGACTTCGACTTCGTCGCCCAGCTGGACAACCTTCGACGGTGCGACGTTCTTGTTCGTCCAGTCCATTTCGGATACGTGGACCAGGCCTTCGATGCCCGATTCCACTTCGACGAATGCGCCGTAGTCGGTGATGTTGGTGACCTTGCCGAACAGGCGGGTGCCCGACGGGTAACGACGCGAGATGCCTTCCCACGGATCGTCGCCCAGTTGCTTGATGCCGAGCGAGACGCGGTTCTTCTCTTGGTCGAACTTGAGGATCTTCGCGGTGACTTCCTGGCCAACCGACAGGACTTCGCTCGGGTGACGCACGCGACGCCATGCGATGTCGGTGATGTGCAGCAGGCCGTCGATGCCGCCGAGGTCGACGAATGCGCCGTAGTCGGTGATGTTCTTGACCACGCCGTTGACGATCGCGCCTTCCTTGAGCGTCTCGAGCAGCTTCGCGCGCTCTTCGCCCTGGGTCGCTTCGATCACGGCACGACGCGACAGCACGACGTTGTTACGCTTGCGGTCGAGCTTGATCACGCGGAATTCGAGGGTCTTGCCTTCGTACGGCGTCGTGTCCTTGACGGGACGCGTGTCGACGAGCGAGCCCGGCAGGAACGCGCGGATGCCGTTGACCATCACGGTCATGCCGCCCTTCACCTTGCCGGTGATGGTGCCGGTGACCAGTTCGTTGTTGTCGAGCGCCTTCTCGAGCGACAGCCACGAAGCGAGACGCTTCGCCTTGTCGCGCGACAGGATCGTGTCGCCGTAGCCGTTTTCCAGCGCGTCGATCGCGACGGAAACGAAATCGCCCGCCTGAACCTCAACCTCGCCCTGATCGTTCAGGAATTCCTCGATCGGAATGTATGCCTCGGACTTGAGGCCTGCGTTCACGACCACGAAGTTGTGGTCGACGCGCACGACTTCGGCGGAAATCACTTCGCCGGCGCGCATGTCTTGGCGGGTCAGCGACTCTTCGAACAGAGCCGCGAAAGATTCGGTATTCGGGGTGGAGGTTTGCAGGTCGGACATAAAAATCGGAATGTGCATGGGTTTCGTACCGTCTCGCCGGGCGGTATGACCGGCTGTCAGAACAGGTGCAAATGCCATACGGGGTTAAGGGTTCAACACACGCCGCGCGCAACAGCGCACGCGGCACCACGACATGCCCGCCCTTCAGGCGGACTGGCCCAGCGCCCGGTACCACGCCAGGACCTGTTCGACCGATTGCTCGACCGTCAGGCCCGAGGTGTCGAGGGGCTTGGCATCTGCGGCGGGCTTGAGCGGCGCGGCGGCGCGATTGCTGTCGCGTGCGTCGCGCTCGCGCAAATCCCGGAGCAAGTCATCTATATTAGCAGAAAAACCTTTTTGCATCAATTGCTTATGCCGTCTGGCCGCGCGTGCCTCGACGCTCGCGGTCAGGAACACCTTGAGCCCGGCGTCCGGGAAGATCACCGTGCCCATGTCGCGGCCGTCCGCGACCAGCCCCGGCAGCTTGCGGAACGCCCGCTGGCGCGCCACCAGCGCCGCGCGCACCGGCCCATGCACGGCGATCGCCGAGGCCCGGTTGCCGATCGCCTCCGCGCGGATCTCGTCCGACACGTCGACGCCGTCGAGCTGCGCGCAGCCCTCGCGGAACGTGATGTGCAGGTCGTCGACGAGCTTCGCGAGCGCGTCCGGCTGATCCGGCTCGATCGCGTAGCGCAGGCTCGCGAGGGCCGCCAGCCGGTACAGCGCGCCGCTGTCGAGCAGGTGGAAGCCCAGGTGCGCGGCGACGAGCGCGGCGACCGTGCCCTTGCCGGACGCGGTCGGACCGTCGATCGCAATAACTGGGGTCGGGTGAAAAGGACGATTCGGTTTCATCGGTTCAGTGCAGGCGTCAAGCCTTGGCGAGCGCCAGGAAGCGCTCGAAATAATCGGGGAACGTCTTGCCGACGCATTTCGGGTCGTTGATGCGCACCGGCACGCCGCCGAGGCTGACGAGCGAGAAGCACATCGCCATGCGGTGGTCGTCGTAGGTGTCGATCGCCGCATTCGGCGTCAGTGCGGCGGGCGGCTTGACGATGAGATAGTCCTCGCCCTCCTCCACCGTCGCGCCGACCTTGCGCAGTTCGGTCGCCATCGCGGCGATGCGGTCGGTTTCCTTGACGCGCCAGCTCGCGATGTTGCGCAGCGTGCTCGCGCCGTCCGCGAACAGCGCGGCGACGGCGATCGTCATCGCGGCGTCGGGA
>NZ_JAAGNW010000191.1:0-1193 GCF_010645215.1 Burkholderia multivorans
CGCCGGCCGGAACGCATTCGGGGCGCGGGTCGTGAACAACCGGGCCGACGTCGAGATCGCGGCGCGGGGCGGGCCGGTCGGACAAACGTCGGTCGGGTATGACGTCGGTGGGCTCGTCGGCACGAATGTGAAGGCGACCGTGTCGGATTCCATGAGCGCGGGCAGGATTTCGGTCGGCGACAACATGCGCGCGGGCGGCCTCGTCGGGTCGACGGTCGAGGGCGTGATCGAGCGCTCGGGTTCGACGATCAGCGTGTCCGCCGGGAAGTCGAGCCTCGTCGGCGGCGTGATCGGCCATGGCGAAGGCGGCGTGGTCCGGGGCGCGTCGGCGCGCGGCAGCGTCAGCGCACTGGACGGCGGCGCGATCGGCGGTTTCATCGGGAGCAGCCGCGGCGTTGATATCCGCGACTCGCAAGCGTATGGCAGCGTGAGTGCGAAAGATACGGGCGTCGCGGGCGGCTTCATCGGTATCAACCGCGGCGGTCGCGTCAGCGGCTCGCAGGCGCATGGCGCGGTGAACGCGAGAGGCAGCGTCGACGTCGGCGGTTTCGCCGGGGCGAACCTGGACGGCGGCGTGCTGGCCAACGTGGCGGCGAACGGCAAGGTGGCCGGGATGTCGAGCGGCGCTGTGGGCGGGCTCGTGGGCGGGAATGCCGGCGTCATCCTGCGCGGCTCGGCGACGGGTGACGTCAGCGCGGGGGATGGGGGCAGCGTGGGTGGGCTGGTCGGCGTGAACGTTGGATTGGTCGATCAGTCCAGGTCGAGCACCGCGGTTCTGGCCGGCGCGGGCGGGCAGGTCGGCGGGCTGGTCGGCTTGAATCACGGCACGATCTCGGCATCGGAGGCGACCGGGTCGGTTACCACGGCGCGCGGCAGCATTGCCGGCGGATTGGTCGGCGAAAACGACGGCCGGGAGGCGGTGGTCCGCGATTCGAAGACATCGGTCGACGTGACGGCCGCCGGTGGCGGGAGAGCCGGCGGATTCGTCGGGATCAACAACCGTGGTGCGTCGATCGTCGATTCGGAATCGACAGGGACGGTGGCGGGTGGCGATCGTTCGCTTGCCGGTGGATTCGCCGGCGTGAATGACGGCGTGATCCATACGTCGTATACGCATTCGCGGCTCGGCTATTCCAAGGAGAGCATGCCGATGTTGAGAGGCGGATTCGTTGCGCTCAACCTTGGGCGCATCG
>NZ_JAAGNW010000191.1:1203-7281 GCF_010645215.1 Burkholderia multivorans
CGATGCGAGCGAGGCGTCAGGGGGCGCCGCGAATGAAGCGTTCGCCGGTGTCGACGTCGGGTCTATCGACGGTCAGCAGTAGCTTCCACGCTGCACGGCGATATCGGATGTTCGGGGCTGACGTCCACGGTCGTGGGGCGCTCTGGACACGGCCGGCTACGTCGCACCGTAGCCGGCCGCGACCGATCCACCTGCGCGCGTAGCGGGTTCCCGTGCGGGTACTCGAACCGGACTGTTGCGCCGCACCATGTTCGCGCGCAGTCACCCGAAACATCGCCGGCCAGATCGCGCCAATGATTCTCTATCTGAAATAATTTCGATCTGAATTATTCATTTTTCGAGATGATCCGGGCGCGCTAGCATCCATCGCATTCCAACTTGATTCGTGCGTCGTTCATCATGACGGCGCCGGTGTGCTGCGATGAGCGATATGTCCCTGTCCCGTGCGCCGGCCGCGACCCGGCGGCCGCCTCCCTCGGCTGACACCCTGCCCGACGACGACCGGCCCGCGCGTCGCGCGGCCTGGGCCTGCGCCGTCACGCTCGCGGTCGCGCTCGGGATCGGCCGGTTCGCGTTCACGCCGCTGCTGCCCTTGATGCTCGCCGGCGGCGAACTCGACATCCGGCACGGCGGCTGGCTCGCGTCCGCGAATTACGCGGGTTACTTCGTCGGCGCGATGAGCTGCGCGCGGTTCGCGGTCGCGCCCGCGCGGATGGTGCGGGCGGGCCTCGCGGCGACCGCGCCGCTGATGCTCGCGATGGGCGTCGCGAGTCCGTTCGCGGTGTGGGCGGGCGTACGCTTCGTCGCGGGCGCCGTCAGCGCGTGGACCTTCGTATTCGCCTCGCAATGGGGGCTGCGGCGGCTCGCGGAATTGAACGCGCCGGAATGGAGCGGCGTGATCTACACCGGGCCGGGTTTCGGGATCGTCGCGACGGGGCTGCTCGGCAGCGTGCTCGCCGGACAGCGCGCGGCCTGCGGATGGATCGGCTTCGCCCTGCTGTCGGCGGTGCTGTCGGCGTGCGTGTGGCGCGTGTTCGTGCCGTCGGCGGCGGCGAACGCAGGCGTCGCCGCCGGCGCGCCGCCGCCCGGGCGCGCGGACGACGGGCCGCGCGGCGAGGCGGGGTGGCTCGTGGTGCTCTACGGCTTGCCCGGCTTCGGCTACATCATCACGGCGACCTTCCTGCCGGTGATTGCCCGCGCCGCGCTGCCGGCCGGCTCGGCGTGGCCGGACCTGTTCTGGCCGATGTTCGGCGCGGCGCTGATCGCGGGCGCGTTGCTCGGCGCGCGGCTGCCGACCCGCTGGGACAATCGCGCGCTGCTCGCGGGCAGTTGCGCGCTGCAGGCGGTGGGCGTCGCGCTCGGCATCGTGTGGCCGACCGTGGCGGGGCTCGCGCTCGGCAGCGCGCTGCTCGGGCTGCCGTTCACCGCGATCACGCTGTTCGCGATGCGCGAGGCGCGCCGCTTGCGCGGCGAGCGCGCGGCAGGGCTGATGGGCTATGCGACCGCGTCGTACGGCATCGGGCAGATCGCCGGACCGCTCGTCGCCGCGCCGCTCGTGGCGCGCGCGGGGACTTTCGCACCCGCGCTGGGGCTGGCCTCGGCATCGCTCGTGCTCGGCGCGGCGGGTTTCGCGCTGATGGCCTGGCGCGCCTCCTCGCGCACGCGGCAAACTCGCTAGAATGCAGGCTGTCCCGCGCTCTGCGGGCGTGGAGCGCGCAGGCCGCCGGGCGGGCGCGTCCGCGTCCGCCTCCTCCCCATCATGACCGCTGCCGATTACCGTTTTTGCCCGTGTTGCGCCCGTCCGCTGGCCGACCGCACCGATCTCGCCGAAGACGGCGGCGGCCGCCTGCGGCGCGCCTGTCCCGACGACGCTTGCGGCTACGTCCACTGGAACAATCCGCTGCCGGTCGTGGCCGCGATCGTCGAGTACGAAGGGCGCATCCTGCTGGCCCGCAACGCGGCCTGGCCGGAAGGCATGTTCGCGCTCATCACGGGTTTTCTCGAAAGCGACGAGACGCCCGAGGCGGGCATCGCGCGCGAGGTGCTGGAGGAAACCGGTTTGCGCGCCGAATCGGTGGAACTGATCGGCGTCTATGAATTCATGCGCAAGAACGAACTGATCGTCGCGTACCACGTGCGCGCGTCGGGCACGATCGCGCTGTCGCCGGAGCTGCTCGAATACCGGCTGATCGAGCCGGCGCGGCTGCGGCCATGGCGCGCCGGCACCGGGCCGGCGGTCGCCGACTGGATGCGCGCGCGCGGCCTGCCGTTCGAGTTCGTCGACCGGCCGGGGCAGTGAGGCCGGGCGAGGCCATCGGCTTCGCCTTCTTCACCGACTGATCCCGAGCGTCGAGCAGGATCCGGGCCGCGACGTTCGGCAGGCCGCCTCCGGCCCGAATGTCGCGCACCCGCGGCCGTTTCAGCGATCCGCCGCGACGACCCGCACCACCGTGCCGTAGCACAGCACCTCGGTCACGCCGCTGCCGATTTCCGTCGCGTCGTAGCGCATCCCGATGATGCCGTTGCCGCCCAGCTCGTTCATCTGGGCGAGCATGCGCTCGTAGGCATCCTGCCGCGCGCGCTCGCACAGCGACGTATAGAGCGAGATGTTGCCGCCGAACAGGGTTTGTATCGCCGCGCCGAACGAGCCGATGATCGAGCGCGAGCGCACGACGATGCCGCGCGCGACGCCGAGGCTGCGTTCGATCCGGTAGCCGGGCAGGTCGAAGGCGGTGGTGATCAGGTGCGGGTCGGTCATGGCAACTCCTCGGAAAAAAATCGGCGGGTCACGACGGGCCGCACGACGTCCGCCGCCGTCGCGCGGTATGCTTGCCGCTGCGGCGCGCTCGCGCCGCGGACGCCGCATGTTCGCCCGCGCGGCGGCGTCCTGTCCAGCACGACGGGTGCGAGGAGGGGACGCGGTGGCCTATATCTACTATCTGACCCACATCCATCTCGGCGACGACGCGCTCGCCATGCTGCCGTCCGAATGCGCGCGCAGCGGCATCACGCGGCCGCTCGTCGTCACCGATCGCGGCGTGGCAGCGGCGGGGCTCGTCGCGCGCGCGCTCGACGCACTCGGCATGGGCGCGCCGCCCGTGTTCGACGAAACCCCGTCCAATCCGACCGAGGCCGCGGTGCTGGCCGCCGCGCAGCGCTATCGCGACGCGGGCTGCGACGGCCTGATCGCGATCGGCGGCGGGTCGTCGATCGATCTCGCGAAGGGCGTCGCGATCGCCGCGACGCATCCCGGGCCGCTGACGCGCTACGCGACGATCGAGGGCGGCAGCGCGCAGATCACGGCCGCCGCCGCGCCGCTGATCGCGGTGCCGACCACCTCGGGCACCGGCAGCGAGGTCGCGCGCGGCGCGATCCTGATCCTCGCCGACGGCCGCAAGCTCGGCTTCCATTCGTGGCACCTGCTGCCGAAGGCGGCGATCTGCGATCCGGCGCTCACGCTCGGCCTGCCGCCCGGGCTCACGGCCGCAACCGGCATGGATGCGATCGCCCATTGCATCGAGACCTTCCTCGCGCCCGCGTATAATCCGCCCGCCGACGGCATCGCGCTCGACGCGCTCGAACGCGCGTGGGCCCACGTCGAACGCGCGACCCGCGACGGCGGCGACCGCGAGGCGCGTCTCGCGATGATGAGCGCGTCGCTGCAAGGCGCGCTGGCGTTCCAGAAAGGGCTCGGCTGCGTGCATTCGCTGTCGCACCCGCTGGGCGGTGTGAAGGTGAACGGCGCGACCTCGCTGCATCACGGCACGCTGAACGCGGTGGTGCTGCCCGCGGTGCTGCGCTTCAACGCGGACGCGCCGAGCGTGGTGGCCGAGCGCCGCTACGCGCGCATGCGCCGCGTGATGAACCTGCCCGAGCACGCGGACCTGCCGCAGGCGCTGCACGACCTGAGCGCGCGGCTCGGCCTGCCGACGGGGCTCGCGCAGATGGGCGTGCGCGTGGACGTGTTCGATCACGTGATCGAGGGCGCGCTCGCCGACCACTGCCACAAGACCAATCCGCGCCTCGCGACCGCCGCCGACTATCGCCGCATGCTCACCGAATCCCTCTGACCGACCATGTCCGACGCCAAGCCCGTCGCGCTGCCGCGCAGCGCCTATCCGCATATCCTGCCGATCACCACGCGCTGGATGGACAACGATGTCTACGGCCACGTGAACAACGTCGTCTACTACAGCTACTTCGACACGGTGGTGAACGAATACCTGATCCGCGCGCGCGTGCTCGACGTCGAGCACGGCGCGACCATCGGGCTCGTGGTCGAGACCCACTGCAACTACTTCGCGCCGCTCGTGTTTCCGCAGCGCGTCGACGCAGGCCTGCGGGCCGCGAAGCTCGGCAACTCGAGCGTGCGCTACGAGATCGGACTGTTCGCGGAGGGCGAGGCGACGGCGGCCGCGCAAGGGCATTTCGTGCATGTCTACGTCGATCGCGCAAGCCGCCGGCCGGTCGCGCTGCCCGATGCGTTGCGCGCCGCGCTCGCGCCGCTCGCGCGGTAGAGGCGCACGCGTGCAGTCGCTGATCGTCACCACGCTGAACGGCGTGAGCTACGGGCTGTTGCTGTTCATGCTGTCCGCCGGGCTGACGCTCGTCTTCAGCATGCTCGGGGTGCTCAATTTCGCGCATGCGAGCTTCTACATGCTGGGCGCGTACGCCGGCTACGCGATCGCCGCGCACGCGGGCTTCTGGGCGGCGCTGGTGCTCGCGCCGCTCGCGGTCGGCGGCCTCGGCGCGCTGGTCGAGCGCAGCCTGCTGCGGCGCGTGAAGGCGCGCGGACACCTGGGCGAACTGCTGCTGACGTTCGGCCTCGCCTACCTGATCGCCGAGGCAGTCAAGTTCGCGTGGGGGCTTGCGCCGCTCGCCACCACCGTGCCGGCTGCGCTCGACGGGCCGTTGACGACCTGGGGCGGCGTCACGCTGTCGCGCTATCGCGCGTTCATGATGGCCGTGTCGGTCACGATGCTGGTCGCGCTGTGGGCGGGCTTGCGCGTGTCGCGCACGGGCCTCGTGGTGCGCGCGGCGCTGACGCATCGCATGGCGGTCGAGGCGCTCGGCCACGACGTGCCGCGCCTGATGACGCTCGTGTTCGCGGCGGGCGCCGCGCTGGCGGCGCTCGCCGGCGTGATCGGCGCGCCGCTCGCGGTGCTCGAGCCCGCCATGGCCGAGACGATGGGCTCGGTCGTGTTCGCGGTCGTCGTGATCGGCGGGCTCGGCTCGCTCGGCGGCGCGCTCGTCGCGTCGCTGCTGGTCGGCTGGGTGCAGACCTTCGCCGCCGCGAGCAGCGCATCGCTCGGCGCGCTCGCGGAACGCGCGGGCGTCGCGCTGCCGCCCGCCTGGGGCGCGCTGACCTGCGCGCAACTCGCGCCGCTGACGCCTTATCTGCTGCTCGTCGCGGTGCTCGCGTGCCGCGCGCGCGGCCTGTCCGGCGAGCGCGCCGATGCGTAGCGCCGCGCGTCGCGCGTGGCCCTGGGCCGCGCTGCTCGTCGGCCTGGCCGGTCCGGCATGGCTGTGGCCGCAGGACTGGGTGCTCGGCTATCTCGCGCAGACCGCCGCGCTGATCGTGCTCGCGCTGTCCTACAACCTGCTGCTCGGCGCCACGGGCCTGCTGTCGTTCGGGCACGCGGCGCTCGCCGGGCTCGGCGCGTTCGCCGCCGCCCATGTGTTCGCCCGCCACGGCCTGCCCTTGCCGCTGCTGCCGCTGGCGGGCGGGCTCGCGGGCGCGGGCTTCGGTGCGCTGTTCGGCAGCGTCGCGACCCGCCGCGCGGGCACCGCGTTCGCGATGATCACGCTCGGGCTCGGCGAACTGGTCGCGGCCGCGGCGTGGAGCGTGCCCGACTGGTTCGGCGGGCCGGGCGGCGTGCCGATCGACCGCGCGCGCGATGCCGCCTGGTATGGCCCGTCGTCGCATGCCTATGCGCTGATCGCCGGCTGGTGCGTGCTGGCCGCGCTGGCGATGCGCGCGTTCACGCGCACGCCGTTCGCGCGTCTCGCGAACGCGGTGCGCGACAATCCGGCGCGGGTCGCGGCGCTCGGCACCGATCCGCACCGGGTGCGTTTCGC
>NZ_JAAGNW010000191.1:7291-12409 GCF_010645215.1 Burkholderia multivorans
GTCGTGCTCGCGGGCGGCGCGGGCACGCTGACCCTGATCGACGTCGAGGTCGCGTCCACCGAGAGCGTCGGCATGCTGCGCTCGGGCGCGGTATTGTTCGCGGTCGTGATCGGCGGCACGGGCACCTTCTTCGGGCCGGTCATCGGCGCGGCGCTGCTGATTTTCTTCAGCCTGTTCGTCGCGAGCGTGTCGCGGGCGTGGCTGCTGTACCTGGGCATCGGTTTCGTCGCGATCGTGGTGGCCGCGCCGGACGGCCTCGGCGGCGTATGGGTGCGCCATGCCGCCCGGCGCGCCGCGGGCGCGCGCGTCAATCGGCCGCGCGCGGCCTGCGCGCTGCTGGCCGCGTTCGCGGGCGCGGTTGCGTCGGTGATCGTGGTCGAGCTGGGCTATGTCTGGCGTTTCGCACAGGACGCGGGCGGCGTGGCCACGCTCGGCCCATGGCGGGTTGCGGCCGATGCGCCGGCGGGCTGGTGCGCCGCGCTGGGCGCTGCGCTGCTCGCACTCGTGCTGGGGCGGGCGGCGCGTCGCCTCGGCGGCGCGGAGCAGGCGTTTCGGCGCGACCCCGGTGCTGGCGGGCGTCGACCTCACGGTCGAGGCGGGGGAGCGTCATGCGCTGATCGGGCCGAACGGCGCGGGCAAGTCGACGCTGTTCGACGTGATCGCGGGCGCGACGCCGCCGAGCCGCGGTCGGATTCAATTGCACGGCGCTGCGCTGCGCGCGCGTACGCCTTACGCGGTTGCACGGCGCGGCGTCGCGCGCAGCTTCCAGCAGACGGCGCTGTTCGAGCGCCTGTCGGTGTTCGACAACTTGCGCTGCGCCGCCGAGCATGCGGGTGCGCCGCGCCGCCGGTGGTGGACGCGGCTGCGCGAATCGGGCGCGGTCGATCGCGCTGCGCGCGAGGTGCTCGAGGCGATCGGGCTTGCCGAGCGACGCGACCTGCCGGCGGGCGCGCTGAGCTATGCCGAGCAGCGCGCGCTCGATGTCGGCGTCGCGCTCGCGAGCGGCGCATCGTTGTTCCTGTTCGACGAACCGACGGCCGGCATGAGCCGCGAGCAGGCGGCGCGCATCGTCGCGCTGATCCGCGCGACCACCGAGGGGCGCACGCTGTTGATGATCGAGCACGACATGGATGCGGTGTTCGGGCTCGCCGACCGCATCTCGGTGCTGGTGCGCGGGGCAGTGATCGCGACCGGCACGCCCGCCGAGATCCGCGCCGACGCGGCGGTGCGCGCGGCCTATCTGGGCGAGGCGGACGCGGCATGAGCGGGCTGCTCGAATTGCGCGCGGTGCGGGCCGGCTATGGCGCGCGGCAGGTGCTGAACGGCGTCGACCTGACGCTCAGGCGCGGCGAGGCGCTCGCGCTCGTCGGTCGCAACGGCTCGGGCCGCTCGACGCTCGCGAAGGCGATCATGGGCATGCTGCCGGTGGCCGGCTCGATCCGCTTCGATGGCGCGGAGCTGGCGGGCGCGTCGACCTTCGCGATCGCGCGGCGCGGGATCGGCTACGTGGCCGAGCAGCGCGACGTGTTTCCGCTGCTGAGCGTGCGCGACAACCTGCGCCTGGGGCTCGGGCCCGATTCCGCGCGCGATGCGCTCGACGCGGCGCGTGCGCGCTTTCCGGCGCTCGCCGCGCGCTGGGACGCGCGCGCGGGCGTGCTGTCGGGCGGCGAGCAGCAGATGCTCGCGCTGGCGCGCGCGCTGGTCGGTGCGCCGCGCCTCCTGATCGTCGACGAGCCGGCGGAAGGGCTCGCGCCTGCCGTGGTCGCGCAGGTGCGGGCCTGCCTCGTCGAACTGCGCGCGCACGGCGTCGCGATCCTGCGCGTCGAGCAGCGCATGCAGCTCGCCTCGGCGGTTGCATCGCGCGTCGCGGTGATGGGGCGCGGCGAGATCGTCCACGAAGGGCCGGCCGATGCGCTCGACCCGAGCGTCGTCGCGCGCTGGCTCGCGGCGGGCTGACCGCGCGTGATTCTTTTCGAGACAAATCCCCGCCACGCAACAGCCGGAAAGCCTTGCCGACAGCCCCGGACCTACCGAGCGTGCAGCGATCGCCCAGGTGCCGGCGAACTCTTATTTGGGATAGTTGTTCCCCGGCCGGTTGATGTTTGGCGCAGTCGATTGATCGCAGGGAGCGGGGCGGGCGACACAATCCCGGCCATGCCAACGCCTGAAGAAAAAACGGCCTTTGCCGCTCGACTGAAACTGGCCATGCAGCGTCGCCATGGCCGGGTGCCGGGCCCGACCGAACTGGCGAACCGCTTCAACCTGCGCTACCCGGGCGTGTCGATCTCGCCGCAAACCGCCCACAAATGGCTGACCGGGCGCACGATCCCGGCGCGCGACAAGCTCGAAACCTTCGCCGCCTGGCTCGACGTCGAGCTGCACTGGCTGCACTACGGCCCGGCGCCGGTCGCACGCAAGCCGGCGCGGCCGGTGCGCGACACCCGCTATCCACTGACCGCCGAAACGCTAGAACTGGCCTCGCGGATCGGCGCGCTGTCGCCGCAGCGACGCTACCTGATCCGCCAATTGATCGATCAGTTTCCCGACGACGACGCGCCGGGACCGGACGCGCCGCCGGCCTCCGACCCGCCGCGCTGAGCGCGCGCGGTCAGCGCGGCTCGATCATCCACTCGTGCGCGGGGTCGTTCTTGAAGTGCCAGACGCGCGTCGGGCCCGCCATCACGTTCAGGTAGTAGGACTCGTAGCCGTACGGCACGACGACCGGGTGGTAGCCGCGCGGCACCAGCACGACGTCGTGGTCGCAGGCGGCCATCGATTCGTCGAGGTCGCGCGCATCCGTGTACACGCGCTGGAACACGAAGCCCTGCGGCGGATGCACGCGGTGGTAATAGGTTTCCTCGAGCGCGCTTTCGGCGGGGATCGCATCGGTGTCGTGCTTGTGCGGCGGATAGCTCGACGAATGCCCGGACGGCGTGCGCACCTCGACCACGAGCAGGGCTTCCGCATCCTCGCCCTGCGGCAGGATATCGCACACATAGCGGGTGTTCGCGCCGCTGCCGCGCACCGAGCGCTTCATCTGCGAGGGCTTGATGAGGCGCGCCGGATAGCGGCCGGTCGCAGGCGCGCTCGCGACGCCGAGTTCCGCGTCGCGCGTCGCGCGCACGGTCACGCGCTGTCCGGGCGGCAGGTACAGCGCGTAGGGCGCGACGCCGTCGAACACGCTGTCGCGCGAGCCGAGCGCGGTCCAGCGCGTGCCGTCGTCGGCCTCGACGTCGACGGCGCCCGTCAACACCACGATGCACATCTCGCGCGACGCCTCGTGCAGCGTGCGCGTCTCGCCGGCGGCGAAGCGGTAGGCGGCGAAGCCCACGTGCTTCCAGTGCGCGGATTCCGGCGTGACCTGCGCGATCGGCGCGATGGTCGCGCCGGCCGCGCCCTTGACGAGCAGGCTCATGACAGTACCTCCTCGATCGCGCGCGGCGCGTCGACCAGCGCGCGCAGGGTCTGGTAGCCGCGCTGCGCATAGGCGTAGCTCGGCGCGACGACGGGATCCTGCTCGGCCTCGACGACCAGCCAGCCGCGATAGCCGTGTTGCTTGAGCAGGTCGATCAGCGCGGGGAAATCGATCGCGCCGTCGCCCGGCACCGTGAACGCGCCGTTGATCACCGCGTCGAGGAAGCTCCAGTTGCGATTGCGCGCGAGGCGGATCACGGCGGGGCGCACATCCTTGCAGTGCACGTGGCAGACGCGCCCGATGTGCTTGCGCAGTTCGGTCAGCGCATCGCCGCCCGCGAACGTGATGTGGCCTGCGTCGAACAGCAGCCCGACCGCGTCGCTCGTGGCGGCCATCAGGCGGTCGACGTCGGCGGGCGTCTCCACGTAGGCGCCCATGTGATGGTGGTAGGCGAGCCGCACGCCGTGTGCGAGCGTATGGCGCGCGAAGGTGTCGAGCCGCGCCGCGTAGACGTCCCATTGCGCGGCGCTGACGAAGCGCGGCCGCTGGTACAACGGTCGCGGCGCACCCTGGATCGAATTCGACACCTCGCCGTAGACCATCACGGTCGCGCCGTTCTTGGCGAGCAGTTCGAGGTGCGGCCCGACGGCGTCGATCTCCTCCTCGGCGCTGCGCTCGGCGAGCCGGCCCGAGTACCAGCCCGACACCAGCGCGAGATCGTACTGCGCAAGCAGCGCCTTGAGCGCCTGCGGCTCGCGCGGAAATTTGTTGCCGAGTTCGAAGCCCGCGTAGCCGATTTCGCGGCCTTCCGTGAGCGCGACGGCGAGCGGTGTCTCTCCGCCGAGCGACGGCAGGTCGTCGTTCATCCACGACAGCGGATTGATGCCGATGCGAAGGTCGAAAGCACTCATGTCGATGATTCCGGGGAAGACGGGGAAGGGGGCACCGCCGCGCGCGCCGCGCACTGTGCGTCGTAGCGTGCGCGGGCCTCGCGCACCGCGGCGCGCGGCGAGACTTCGGGCACCGCGACCTCCCACCACCAGCCGCCGTCGGCGGTGGTGCGGGCGGGATCGGTGTCGATGCTGATCAGGTAGGTGCGGTCGGCCGCGCGTGCGCGGCGCAGCGCGGCGTCGAGCGCGCCGAGGCCGGCGACGTGCTCGGCCTGTGCGCCGAGCGCGCGCGCGTGCGCGGCGAAGTCGATCGGCGGCGCGCCGGGCGGGCCCTGCACGCAATCGTCGAGCAGATTGTTGAACGGCGCGCCGCCGCAGGCCTGCTGCAGCCGGTTGATGCAGCCGTAGCCGCGATTGTCGAGCACGACGATGATCAGCTTCGCGCCGAGCATCACCGAGGTCGCGATCTCGCTGTTCATCATCAGGTAGCTGCCGTCGCCGACCGTGACGATCACTTCGCGATCGGGCCGCGCGAGTTTCACGCCCAGGCCGCCCGCGATCTCGTAGCCCATGCACGAATAGCCGTATTCGACGTGATAGCCGCCGGGCTCGGCCGCGCGCCACAGCTTGTGCAGCTCGGCGGGCAGCGTGCCGGCCGCGCACACGACGACGTCGCGCGCGGGCGAGTCGGCCGTCGAGCGCCGGATCGCGCCGATCACGTCGGCCTCGTAGGGCAGCGGCGCGTCGCCCGGCGTCGCGACATCCGACGTGGCGACGCCCGACGCGCCCGTGAGCGCATCGCCGCCCGCGCGC
>NZ_JAAGNW010000192.1 GCF_010645215.1 Burkholderia multivorans
CGACGTCTACGCACCCGCTTCGAGCGACGTGCTGACATTCACGAAGCATTTCTCAAACTCGGGTGCTCGCTTGTCTGTTGGAACATCTTCAGGCGGATCAAGCAGTCTTTTTGAACTAGCCTCTAAGAAAATGCTCGGCGCGCCGGCCGGATTCATCCTCCGCAACCCCTGCCTTCGGAGCACGATGCTCGCCCCCGAACCCT
Source organism: Burkholderia multivorans (assembly GCF_010645215.1). Taxonomy (GTDB): domain Bacteria; phylum Pseudomonadota; class Gammaproteobacteria; order Burkholderiales; family Burkholderiaceae; genus Burkholderia; species Burkholderia multivorans_A. The sequence goes on from NZ_JAAGNW010000192.1 coordinate 204, forward strand.
CGACAAATCAACGCGTTGCACAGGCCGCCTCCCGCAACTCCAAGCTCACCCAATCTCACCCGAGCCTGGCCGCCCTCACCCAAGGTGCAATCCGGCTACAACCCGCCCCGCGCCCCGACGTCCCCGCCCCCGCCACACACGCCGTCCGTTGCCGCCCCGCCCCCCGCCCCGCACCATCGTCCCGACACTGTCCGCCGGCCCGGCGACGTCGGCGCGCGGGCGCCGGACCTGACCGTCACGCCCTGCCCGCCGCCCGTGAGCCGGTCACCGACGCGCACCGCTTTTCCACCATGGAGCCGATCCGATGATCATCCGTTCGCAACAAGGGGACACCGTCGACGCCATGTGCTGGCGTCACTACGGCCGCACGCGCGGCATGGTCGAGGCCGTGCTCGAACACAACACGGGCCTCGCCGACCACGGCCCCATGCTGCCCATCGGCGTCGCGGTCGACATGCCCGAGCTTGCCGCCGCGCAACAGCCGGTCCCGCTCCTGCAACTCTTCGATTAACCCTGGAGCCGCGCCAATGGCCGAACCGAGCACCACCACCTTTTCCGTAGCAGCCGCCATCGGCGTCGCGGGCCTGATGCCCGGAATCGACGGCAACGCGCTGCTCGGCGCATTCACCGGTGCGGCGCTCGTCGTCGTCACGTCGAAGGACGTGTCGATCCTGCAACGCTTCGCGTACCTGCTGATTTCGATCACGGTCGGCTATCAGTCCGCCCCCGAGGTCATCCAGGCGACCCCGATCCATTCGACCGGCGTCGCCGCCTTCTTTGCCTCGGCACTCGCGATCACCTTCACCCTGCAGCTGATCGAACGCATCAAGTCGTTCGATCTGCTCTCGTTGTTCAGGAAGTGAGCCTGCCATGCTCGAGAATCCGCCTGCACTCGCCGCCTTCATCGCCTATCTGCTGATCTGCGTGCGTCTGCTGACCTATCGGCGCGGTCGCGCGCGGCATCGTCACGGCGTCGCGTGGATCGCGTGGATGCTCGTCGTCGTGTCGGGCTGGTCGGCATTCCAGGCCCTCGCGCACGAAGCCGGGATCTCGACCGTCGAAGCGCTGCGGGCCGCCCTGCTGTGTCTCTTCGTATTCGGCGTGCGCGGCAACGTCGCGCGCCTCCGGCGGGGCGCGCGATGAGCCTGCGCCTGAACGACGCCGGGCCGGACGTCGCCCTGCTGCAACGCCAGCTGACCCGCGCCGGCTATCCGCTCGCCGCGACCGGCCGCTTCGACGCCGTCACGCAAAGCGCCGTGATCGCACTGCAACGCGATCGCGCGCTCGCCGTCGACGGCCTCGCCGGCCCCGCCACCTGGATCGCGCTCGAGCGCGCGGTCCAGCCGTCGGCGCTCGAAGCCGCGGATCTCGCCGCCGTCGCCGCGCGCCTGGACGCGCCGCTCGCCGCCGTGCGCGCCGTCGCCGAGGTCGAATCGCGCGGCAACGGCTTCCTGCCTGACGGCCGCCCGGTCATCCTGTTCGAGCGGCATCAGTTCTGGAAGCGGCTCGCCGCGCGCGGCATCGCGCCCGCCCCGCTCGCCGCGTCCTGCCCCGACATCCTCGCGACCACGCCCGGCGGCTATGCAGGCGGCGCCGCCGAGTACGCGCGCCTCGCGCGCGCCGAGGCGATCGATCTCGGCGCGGCCGACGAAGCCGCGAGCTGGGGCGCGTTCCAGGTGATGGGCTTTCACTGGGCGCGGCTCGGCTATGCGAGCGTCGACGACTTCGTACTGCGCATGCGGGCCGGCGCGGCAGAGCAGCTCGACGCGTTCGCACGCTTCGTGGGCGCGGACCCGGCCCTGCTCGACGCGCTGCGCCGCCAGGCCTGGGCCGCGTTCGCGCGCGGCTACAACGGCCCGGACTACGCGCGCAACCAGTACGACGCGAAGCTCGCGCACGCCTACGCGCAATACGCGCGCCCCGCATGAACCCGTGGCTGTCGCGCGGCGTCGCGCTGCTGCTCGCCCTCGCCGCCGCGTGCGGCGCGCTCGCCTACATCCGCCTGCTGCGCGCCGAACTCGACGCCGCCCACACCGCCCGCCGGACGGCGGAAGCCGCGGTTGCGGCCCGCGATCGCGAACTCGTCGCACGACGCGAACTCGAAGCCGCCGCGCGCACCCAGCTCGCCGCGCTCGAGCGCACGCGCGACACGGCACGCGCGACGCTCGCGACGCGGGAAAGCGCTTACCGGAGACTCGAGAATGACCATGCGAAGCTGCGCGAGTGGGCGTCTGCTGCCCTGCCTGATGATGTTGTGCGCCTGCACGAGCACCCCGCCTTCACCGGCGCCGGCCCCTATCTTGAATTCATGCGCGCCGGCGAGCCGCTGCACGCTGCCGGCGATCTCACTACGCGACAACGGTGATCTGCGCGCCGCGCTCGCCCGCGCCGAAAGCGCGTGGGCCGAATGCGCGGCGGTCGTCGACACGATCGTCGCCTGCCAGTCCGACCAGGAGTCCGTCCATGATTAAACCCGACAGTCTGCGCCGCGCGCTCGTCGCCGCGGGCGCGTCGCCCGACAAGCTCAGCGTATCGATCGAGCAGGGCGCGCTCGTCGCCACCGGTGCGCCCGCGCCCTCGTTCGAATACCGCTACGTGCTCAACGTCACGCTGCGCGATGCGTCGGACGATCCCGATCCGCTCGCGATCGCGCTCGTCGCGTGGCTCGCCGAGCACGAGCCCGCGCTGCCGCTGCACACCGACGAACGCGAGACCGGCGTGAGCTTCGACATGACGCCCGACAACGGCACGCCCCGGCTGGTGCTGCGCGTGAAGCTGTCGGAGCCGGTGGTCGTCACGACCCGGCCCGACGGCAGCCGGCGCGGCGAGCATCCGCCCGAGCCGATCCCGGCCTGGTCGATCGCCGGCCTCTATGCGCCGCCCGGCACGATCCTCGGCTGACGTCGCCGCGCGCGCGACATACGCGCCGGCGTGCGTCGCGCCACGGCGTGCCGCACGATGCACGCATGAACGACCGCAATGAATCGACCCGTCTCATGCTCAACCAGATCCGCCGTGGCAGCATCATGGCGGTCGACCACGCGCGCGCGCTGTGCCGCTTCCAGAGCGGCGAGCTGCAGAGCGACTGGCTGAGCTGGCTCACGCCCGCCGCGGGCGCCACGCGCGAATGGCTGCCGCCCACGGTCGGCGAGCAGGCGGTGCTGCTGTCGGAAAGCGGCGATCCCGCGCAAGGCGTGGTGTTGCGCGGCGTGTTCTCGGATGCGGCCGGCGCGCCCGGCAACAGCCCGGACACGCACACGCGCGTCTATCCCGACGGCGCGCGCATCGACTACAACCAGGCTGCGCACGCACTCACCGCCGAGCTGCCGGCCGGCGCGACGCTCACCGTGATCGCGCCCGGCTCGGTCGAGGTGCGGACCCAGGCCGCAACGCTCAAGGCCGAGACCGTGACGATCGATGCGGGCGCCACCACCGTGACCGGCTCGCTGCTCGTGAAGGGCGCGTTCGAGTTCCAGGCCGGCATGAGCGGCAAGGGCGGCGGCGGGGGCGCGACGATGCGCATCGACGGCGCCGCCGAATTCAGCGGCGACGTGCGCGCGCAAGGCAAGAGCCTCCCCGGCCACACGCACCGCGCACAGGGCGAGAGCGCGGTCACGAGCCCGCCGCTGTGACACCCCGCCGCCCATGAGCACCTCCGCCCTGATCGACCTCGCCAGCCTGCCGCGTCCCGACGCGCTCGAGATGCTGGATTTCGAAGCGCTGCTCGCCGCGCGCAAGGCCGCGCTGATCGCACTGTGGCCCGCAGAGGAACGCGCGGCGATCGCCGCCACGCTCGCGCTCGAATCCGAGCCGCTCACGCGCCTGCTGCAGGAGAACTGCTACCGCGAACTGATCTGGCGGCAACGCGTCAACGACGCGCTGCGCGCCGTCATGCTCGCCTATGCGACGGGCGCCGATCTCGAGCAGCGCGCCGCGCTGTTCGGCGTCGAGCGGCTCCTCGTCGCGCCTGCCGACCCGGCCAACCAGATTCCCGCTCAGTACGAAAGCGACGCCGACCTGCGCCGCCGCATCCAGCTCGCGCCGCAGGGCTTCAGCACCGCAGGCCCGGCGGCCGCGTACGTATCGCGCGCGCTCGCCGTCGACGGCCGCCTGCTGGACGCGCGCAGTTCGCGTCCGCGTCCCGGCGACGTGCTGGTCACGCTGCTCGCGCGCGACGGCGACGGCACGGCGCCGCCGGCCCTGCTCGACGCCGTCGCGCGCGCACTGAGCGCGGAGGATCAGCGGCCGCTGAACGACACCGTGCAGGTCGCGTCGGCCGACATCGTCCGCTATCGGGTGCGCGCGACCGTCTTCACGCAATCACCGGTCGGCGCGGAACTGCTGGTCCGGCGCGCGCGCGACAACGTCCGCGCGCATGTCGACGCGATGCACCGGATCGGCGCCAAGGTGGCGACCTCCGCGCTGATCGGCGTGATCCAGGCGGCGGGCATCACGCGCACCGACCTGAGCGAGCCGGCCGTCGATCTCGTGACCAGCACCACGGCCGCGCCGTATTGCGAAGGCCTCGAGATTCTCGACGGCGGCGTCGATGACTGACCTGCTGCCGCCGAACGCGACGCCGCTCGAGCGCCGCGTCGCCCACGCGCTGGCCCGCGTCGACACGCTGCCGATCGCGCTGCGCGCGTACTGGGATCCCGCAAGCTGTCCCGCGCCGCTGCTGCCCTACCTGGCCACCGAGGTCTCGGTGGACGGCTGGGAGCTGGCGGAATCGGAAGACGCGCGGCGCGCGCTGATTCACGGCGCGATCGAGCTGCACCGCAAGCGCGGCACGCCATGGGCGGTACGCGAGGTGATCCGGCGGCTCGGCTTCGGCGAGGTCACGCTGATCGAAGGCCGGCTGATCCGTCGCCGCGACGGCACGACGCGCCGCAACGGCGACTACCTGCATGGCCGCGCCGACGCCTGGGCCGAGTACCTGATCCGGCTCGCGCGCGCGATCACGCGCGACCAGGCCGACAACCTGCGCGCGATGCTCGAACGCTATGCCCCGCAGCGTTCGCATCTCGCACTGCTCGACTATCGCGCGAGCCCGATCCGTCACAACGGCGCGGCCCGCCGCGATCGCCAATACAACCGAGGAACGATCCATTCATGACGAACCTGACCGAAACCGGGAAGTGGGAGTCCGGCATCTATCAGCTGGAGACGTCCGATCCCGTCGAGGGCGGACCGGACGGCGTCGACAACGTGCAGGCCCGGCAACTCGCGAACCGCACGCGCTACCTGAAAGACACCCAGGAGGCGCACTTCGCGAGCGCGGATCCGCATCCGCAATACGCATCGAAGTCGCTGCAGACCAGCAAGGCGGACCTCGATTCGCCGACCTTCCGCGGCGCCGTGCGCGTGCCGGACGCGCCCAAGGGCGATACGTCGACGCTGGCCGCGAACACCGGCTTCGTCACGGCGGCGCTCGCCGCCGGCGTGCAGGCGCAGGGCAAGCTCAACGGCGTGAATCGGCCGAACCTGCTGCCGAACGGCTCCGGGGAACTCGGCAACGCGGGCTGGAGCAGCGCGAATCTGCCGGCGGCGTCGGGCAACTGGGGCGACGGCCCGCAGTTCGTGAACCTCGCGCCGATCACGGGCGGCACGCTGCTGCAGGACCTCGGCGCGCCGCTGCCGTGCAATGCGGGCGTGAATCTCGCGCTGTCCGCCGAGCTGTACGCCTACGGCATGACGCGCGGCGCGGTGCGCGTGCGGCTGCAGGCGCTCGACACGGCGGGCCAGCCGATCGGCGACGTCGCGCAGTGCTCGCTCGACGCAGGCACGAACGGCTGGCAGTACCGCAGCGCGAGCGGCGTCACGCCGCCAGGCACGGCGCAGGTCCGCGCGATCAAGGCCGCCGAGGCGCAGCCGCTCGCCACCGCGTTCGGTTGCGCCGTGCGCGCGATCAAGGTCGAGCAGGGCCCGACGCCGTCGCTGTATTCGCAGGAAGCGGACTGGGCCACCGTCGCGCCGCTCGATTCCCCCGCACTGGCCGGCGCGCCGAAAGCGCCGACGCCGCCCCTGACGGATAACGGCGCACGCATCGCGACCACCGAATTCGTGCGCCGTGCGGCGGGCAATCACGCAGGCTATCTGTCGCTGACCGCCTCGCAGACGCTGACCGACAAGCATATCGGCCAGTTCATCCAGCTGAACGCCGCGAGTCCGATCACGCTCACGCTGCCCGCCGATACGCCCGACCTTCCGCCCGGCAGCGTGATCGACTTCGTCAACGGCGGACAAGGAAGCGTGACGCTCGCGCCGCCGGCCGGCAACACGATCTATGTGATCGGCAACGCGCCCGCGCTATCGCCGGTGCTCGCACCGGGCGACAGCGCACGGCTCGTGTCGACCGGCCGCAATATCTGGCTCGTCAACCATGGCACCGCGCAGCTGCGCTACACCAGCGCGTTCGGCGCGAGCCTTTCCTCCGGCGGCAGCTACCAGAAGCTGCCGAGCGGCCTGATCCTGCAAACGGGCATGTACTCGGGCACCACGCTCCCGGCCCCGCCCGACGCCGTCAGCGAGGCCGTGGTCCAGATCAATTTCCCGATCGCGTTTCCGAACGCCTGCCTCGGCATCACGGCGTTGCCCGGCGACGTGGGCGGCTACGTCCAGGAAACCGCCTGGGTCTTGACGCCCCCTTCGCGTACCTCCGCCAGCATGGGACTCTCGTGCCGCCTGGCCAACTCGGCCATGTGGGCCTACTACTTCGCCTGGGGACAATGATGGGCCAGAAATTCGCGTCCTACGACGCCCAGCTTTTCATCACCGGCCTGTACGACGACGTCGACAGCCCCGTGCCCGGCGAGACGGCCGCGATCGCGCTCTCCGACACCGACTACGCGATGCTGCTCGCGGGCCAGGCGGCCGGCCGGCGCATGGCGCTCGAGGCGTCGCACGCGCCGATCCTGGTCGATCCGCCCGCGATCCTGCTCACCGCCGAGCAGCGTGCGCTGCGTCTGCGCAGTGCGCGCGACGCAACGCTGCGCGCCACCGACGGCGTCGTGGCCCGGCACCAGGACGAACTGCTGCTCGCGCACGGCACGACCCTGAGCGCCGAGCAATTCGTCGCGCTGCTCGCGTATCGCGCCGCGCTGCGCGACGCGCCGGCCCAGGCGAGCTGGCCGGATCTCGACCTGCCGGCGCCGCCCGCGTTCCTCGCGCCGCGCGCATGAGCGCCGCCGGCGCGCTGTATTCGCGACGAGCACACACGCCGTCGCGTGCGCGCGCCGCGGCGGCCCGGCACCAGCGAAGCATGAACGCACGCCTCGCTTCGCCTTCGATCGCCCCCGCCCCGAGCCCGGCCCGCCGCGCCGACGTGGAGGCCTGCCGATGAAAGGCCTCAACGCCACCACGGGACGCGCGTTGAGCGGCCTGCCCCATCTCTACCAGTCGATCGGCAAGATCCTGACCACGCCGCTCGGCACGCGCATCGCACGCCGCGATTTCGGCTCCGAGCTGCCCGACCTGATCGACGCACCCAACAACGGCGCGGCCCGCGTGCGCCTGTACGCCGCGGTCGCTGCCGCGCTGATGCGCTGGGAACCGCGGCTGAAACTCACGCGCGTGCAGCTCGACGCGTCGCTGGACGAACTGGTCGCCGGCGCGCAGACGCTGGAGATCGAAGGCGTGACGACCGAAACCGGCGAACCGGTCTCGACGCGCGTGCAACTCGATGCGAGGCCCATGGTATGAGCGCGACTCCGATCGACCTGTCCCGCCTGCCCGCCCCCGACGTGGTCGAGCGGCTCGACTACGAAACCCTGCTCGCGGCGCGCAAGGCGCGCCTGATCGCGCTCTATCCGGCGGCCCAGCAGGCCGAGGTGCGCGCGACGCTCGAGCTTGAATCCGAACCGATGCTGGTGCTGCTCCAGGAAAGCGCGTATCGCGAGATCGTGCTGCGCCAGCGCGTCAACGACGCGGCGCGCGCGGTGATGCTCGCGTACGCGACCGGCAGCGATCTCGACCAGCTCGCGGCCTTCTTCGCCATCGAGCGCCTGGTGCTGTCGCCGGCGATTCCCGAACAAGGCATCCCGGCCGTGATGGAAAGCGACAGCGACCTGCGCAAGCGCACCCAGCTCGCGCCGCAGGGTTACTCGGTCGCGGGCCCGGAAGGCGCGTACATCTCGCATGCGCTGAACACCGATGGCCGCGTGCTCGACGCCTCCGCGACGAGCCCCGCGCCGTGCGAAGTGCTCGTCACGATCCTGTCGCGCGACGGCGACGGCACGGCCGATACGCGCCTGATCGATGCGGTCGCGGCCGCCTTGAAGGCCGACAACGTCCGGCCGCTGACCGACCGCGTCACCGTGCAGAGCGCGCAGATCGTGCCGTACAAGGTCAGCGCGACGCTCTACACGTTCCCCGGGCCTGACTCGGGCGTCGTAATCGCGGAGGCCCGCGCGCGTCTCGCGCGCTACGTCTCCGAAGCGCATCGCCTCGGCCGCGAGATCACGCTGTCCGGCATCTACGCCGCGCTGCACGTGGAGGGCGTCGAGCGCGTCCAGCTCGACGAGCCGGCCGCGAACGTCGCGATCACCCGGACCCAGGCGCCGTACTGCGTCGACGCCGCGATCCGGCACGGCGGCATCTATGAGTGACCTGCTCGCGCCGAACGCGTCGCGCCATGAACGGCGCATCGCCGACGTGAACGGCCGGATCAGCGACCTGCCCTCGCCGATCCGCGACCTGATGAGCGCCGACCGCATCCCGGCCGCGCTGCTGCCGTGGCTCGCGTGGCAGCTCGGCGTCGACGCCTGGAAGGACTACTGGCCCGAGCAGATCAAGCGCGCGCGCGTGAAGGCCGCGATCCCGATCGCGCGCCGCAACGGCACGGCCGCGGCCGTGCGCGAGGTGGTCGCGACCTTCGGCGGCAACATCGTGCTGCGCGAATGGTTCGAGACCAACCCGCCCGGCAAGCCCGGCACCTTCTCGATCGTGATGACCGTCAGCAGCCGCGACGGTCAGCCGCCCACCGCGGCCTACGTCGCCGACATCCTGGCCGAAATCGACCGGACCAAGCCCGTGCGCGCGCACTACTCGTTCACGCAGGGATTCGCGATCAACACCACGCAACGGTTCGGCGCGGTGGCACGCATGGCCGCCTATCGCCGCATCCGCATGACAGAGGCTTAATACATGGCTGCAATCTTCACCGTCACCGATGCCGGCCGCGCCGCGCTCGTCGCGAGCGGCAATACCGGCACCACCGCGCACCAGGTCGTCGAGATCGGGCTGAGCACCGTCAAGTTCACGCCGTCGAAGGACCTGGTGGCGCTGCCCGGGGAAAAGAAGCGCATCAGGACGATCGGCGGCCGGAACATCAGCCCGGACACGCTGCACCTGACCATCAACGACGCCACCGCCGACCAGTACGTGCTGTTCGGCATGGGGCTGTACCTGGAGAACGGCGTGCTGTTCGCCGTCTATTCCCAGGACGCGCCGATCATGGAGAAGTCGCCGTCGGCGGACCTGCTGCTGTCGGCCGACATCCAGTTCGTGTCGATCGACGCGGGCGCGCTCAAGATCGGCGACGCGTCGTTCGTCAATCCGCCCGCGACGACCGAGATCATGGGCGTGATCGAACTGGCCACGCAGGACGAAGTCAACGCGGGCCAGGATGCGACGCGCGCGCTGACGCCCCAGACCGCGGCCGCGCGTTATGCGGCGAAGATCGGCGCGACTTTCGTGGGGCCGGTTGCGATCGAGTTCGATGCCGGTTCGGAAACCGCGCACCTCCATTTGCGCCCGCCGTCGGGCGCGCCGGGTCGCGAAGGCCGCCTGCGCTTCTACGGCACGTTCAGCGGCGGGACGCCCGACACCGGCACGCGCCTCATCGCCACCCTGCGCTCGGGCTTCGACAACGGCGCCTGGGGCCGCGAGTACCTCGACTTCTGGCTCAACAACGCCGGCAACGACGTCACCCACGACAGCAAGCAGGGTCGCGTGATGCGGCTCACCGGGCAAGGCACCGTGCTGATCGGCAAGGAGCCGCATGGCGATTCCAGCGCGCTTCAGGTCGACGGCGGCGGGAGCTTCCGGCGCGTGATCAACGTCGCCGGCAACGCGATCGGCGCAATCAACGCGAGCAATTACGACGGCCTGAGCATCGAGGCGTTCAACGCGAACAACACGGTGAAGAAGCCGATCGCCCTCGCCCCCTACGGCGGCCGCGTCATGCTCGGCACGGTCAACGACGACGGCGCGAACCTGCTCCAGGTGGCCGGCGACATCGGCAGCTCGGGCGCGCTGCAGGTGGGACGCGGCTCGACCAAGGCCGTGGTGAACAGCGATCAGGCGACCGCGTACTACTACGCGTCGGGCGACGGGCAGGTGTTCGTCGGCGGCAACGGCAAGGGCTGGACCTCGCTGATCACGGCCGGCGCGGAGCGCATGCGCGTCACGAACTCGGGACGGGTGCTGATCGGCTCGCTGAACGACGACGGCAAGAACCTGCTGCAGGTCAACGGCAATGCCGCATTCGCCAACTGCGTCATCAGTCGGGGGTTCGACGGCGGCAACGGCGGGCAATTCCGCGCGGTCGGCGTGAACTACGGCGCGTTCCTGCGCAACGACGACACGAACGCCTATCTGCTGTCCACCAGGAAGGGCGACCCCTACGGCGGCTTCAACGACTTCCGGCCGTTCGCATGGTCGCTCGACGACGGCACGGTCAAGATCGCCCTCGACGGCTCCCCGACCTACATGAACGGGAAGGTGACGATCGACAAGGACCTGCAGGTCAAGAACGGCGTGATCAGCCGGGGCGCCGATCTCGGCAACGGCGGGCATTTCCGTGCCGCCGGCGCCAGCTACGGCGCGTTCCTGCGCAACGACGACGCGAACGTCTATCTGCTGTCCACGAGCAAGGGCGATCCGTTCGGCGGCTACAACGAACTGCGGCCGTTCTCGTGGGAGCTGAGCACGGGCAAGGTCGCGATCGCGAGCCACGGCGCCGATACCTCCTTCGGCGGCCAGGTCTTCGTCGGCAGCGATCTGCACGTCAACCGGAAAGGCACCGAAGGCCACATCTTCCTCGGCGCGAACACCGGCTACCTCTACGGCAACGCGGACAGCTTCGGCTGGTGGTGGCCGGACAAGGGCGCCGCGCTCCAGTACTTCGCCGGCGACCACACGCTGCGCGTCGACAGCCATGCAGTCTGGCACGAGGGCAATCTCACGCCGCTCGATCGCAACCTCGGCGGCCAGATGCTCGGCGACATCAATTTCGCACCCGGCAAGCGCATCTTCCTGTCGGAAGGCAGCGTGGGTTCTCCGTCGCTGACCTTCATCAACGACGGCGCGCCCGACACCGGCCTGTATCACATGGCCGACGGCCACTTCGGCGTGACCTGCAACAGCGTCGGGACCGTCCATTTCGCCCCGGAAGGCACGTATTTCGATCGGCCCGCGTTCAGCATCCACCCGCCCGCCGGCGAAAAGTCGAACCGGGTGCCCACCACCGCGTGGGTCTCGTCCGAGATCGCCGCCGCCTCGATCGGCCAGATCGTATTCGAGCCGCGCACCGCCGCGCGCGCGGGCTACGTGAAGGCCAACGGCGCGCCGCTCAATCGCGCGGACTACCCGGCGCTGTGGGCTTACGCACAGGCCAGCGGCGCGCTCGTCGCCGAAAAGGACTGGGCCAACGGCAACTGGGGCTGCTTCTCCGACGGCGACGGCTCCACCACGTTCCGCATTCCCGAGCTGCGCGGCGAATTCATCCGCTGCTGGGCGGACGGCCGCGACGACATCGACGCGCAACGGCGCATCGGCTCATATCAGAGCGGGCAGAACCAGTCGCATGCGCACGGCGCCTCCGCCACCGCGGCGGACGACCACGTGCACAACGCGTGGGTCGATGCGCAGGGCTGGCACGGTCACCACGGCTGGACGGCCGGCGTCGGCGATCACCAGCACATTGCACCGTACTCGGAAAGCGGCGTCGCGCCGTGGGGCGCTGCCGCCCAGCGCCAGGTCGGGTCGAACGGCGGCATCGC
>NZ_JAAGNW010000193.1:0-4976 GCF_010645215.1 Burkholderia multivorans
CGGATCGTCGATGCCGAGGCGCAGCGGCAGGCTCATCAAGCCGCAATGGAAATCGGGCCGGGTGAGCATGGCGGTTTCCAGCGCGACCTGCGCCGGCAGCGCGCGCGCAAGCAAACCGCGCAACGGCCCGTCATAGCCGACGATCAATCGACCGCCCTCGCCCCGCACGCGCTCGGCCAACCGCGGCAGAAAACGCGCGGCCCACAGGCAGTCGCCATGCCCCTGCTCGGCGAATACCACGAGCGTCTTGCCGCCGAGCGGCTCGCCACGCCAGTATGCGCAGACGGCAGCCAGCGCCGCGCGGGCGGGCGGCACCTCGCCCGGCAGCGCCAGGCGCGCCTCGTAGTCGCACCAGCCGCGCGTGAAGTCGCCGGCGCGCAGCGCCAGTTCGGCATGGTCGAAACGCAGGTAGGGATTCGCGCCGTCCAGCGCGCGGGCGCGCTCGAACCAGGCATGCGCCTCGTCGAAACGCGCCTGCTCCTTCAGGCACAGCGCCAGCTTGTGCATCACCACGGTGTTGTCGGGCACGCTCGCCGCCGCTTCTCGCAACAAGCGCTCGGCCGCATCGAGTTCGCCGCGCGCCTCGCATGACGCCGCGCGCCACACGAGCGCATTCCCGTCGCGCGGATCGTCGGCCAAGAGGCGCGACGTCGCGTCGTCGACGAGCGGCCACGCGCGCAGCTTGAAGCCAAGCTGCGCGATCGCAGTCAACAGGTGGGGAGAATCCAGCGCCGGATCCAGACGGTATGCGGCCAGCAACGCATCGAGCGCCGCCTGCCAGCGGCCGTCGTCTTCGCCGGGCGGGCCCAGCAGTGCGCGACCGAGCGCAAGCCAATCCTGCGCACCGGCATCCGCGCACGCCGTGCGCTCGCGCAACGCGGCAAGCGGATCGTCCGGCGCGCCCGGCATCCCGCGCCTCGTCGGCCGTCAGCCTGCGCGGGCGGCGATCTTCGGCGTCGTGGTCGACACGTCGCCGCCTTGCCCGCGATGGCGCAGCGCATGATCGATCAGCACCAGCGCGAGCATCGCCTCCGCGATCGGCGTCGCGCGGATCCCGACGCACGGGTCATGCCGCCCGAAGGTCTCGACGACGGCAGGCTCGCCCGCCTTCGTGATCGAGCGGCGCGGCGTGCGGATGCTCGACGTCGGCTTGATCGCGATCGACACGGTGAGGTCCTGGCCGCTCGAGATCCCGCCCAGCACCCCGCCCGCGTGGTTCGTGACGAAGCCGTCAGGAGTAAGTTCGTCGCCATGCTCGGAGCCGCGCTGCGCGACGCTCGCGAAGCCGGCGCCAATCTCGACGCCCTTCACCGCGTTGATGCCCATCATCGCATGCGCGATGTCGGCGTCGAGCCGGTCGAACAGCGGTTCGCCCCAGCCGACGGGTACGCCCGATGCGACCACGTTGATCCGCGCGCCGATCGAGTCGCCGTCCTTGCGCAGGGCGTCCATGTAGTCCTCGAGCGCCGGCACGACCTCGGCGTTCGGCGCGAAGAACGGGTTCTCGCGCACGTGCGCCCAGTCGACGAACGGCACGTCGATCTCGCCCAGCGCGCTCATGTAGCCGCGCACCTCGACGCCGAAGCGCTCGCGCAGCCATTTCTTCGCGATCGCACCCGCACCGACCACGGGCGCCGTCAGGCGCGCCGACGAACGGCCGCCGCCGCGGTAATCGCGGATGCCGTATTTCTGCCAGTACGTGTAATCGGCATGACCGGGGCGGAACGACTCGGCGATGTTGCCGTAGTCCTTGCTGCGCTGGTCGGTGTTGCGGATCAGCAGCGCGATCGGCGCGCCGGTCGTCGTGCCCTCGAACACGCCGGACAGGATCTCGACGTGGTCGGGTTCCTGGCGCTGCGTGACATGGCGCGAGGTGCCCGGCTTGCGGCGATCGAGTTCGAGCTGCACGTCCGCTTCGGTCAGCGCGAGTCCCGGCGGGCAGCCGTCGATCACGCAGCCGATCGCGGGACCGTGCGATTCGCCGAAGGTCGTGACAGTGAAAAGCGTACCGAGGGTATTGCCGGACATGGGAGCCGTCCAAAAAAAGAAATACGGGGAAACCGCTATTATGCCAGCGGCTCCGCCGGGTGCGGGAAACCCCGCCAGGCGGGGCTGCGCGGGCGGCCCGCGCTACTTGCGCGCGCCGCGCAGTTCGGTCACCGCCGCCTGCAATGCCTCGGGCGTCGCCGCAGCGGCGCTGAACGGTTCGCCGACGGCCAGCGTCAGGCGGCTCATCACGCCGCGCGCGATCGGGCGCGGCAGTTCCGCGCCCTGATCCCGCGAGAACACGCTGCCCCACAGCCCGCGCAGCGCCATCGGCACGACGGGCACGCTCGCGCGCCGCAGGATCTCGGTCACGCCGCGGTGGAACGGGTTGATGTCGCCCGTGCGGGTCAGCTTGCCTTCCGGGAAGATGCAGACCAGTTCGCCCTCGGCCAGCGCCGCCGCGCACGCATCGTAGGCGCGCTCGAGCAGCGCCGGATCCTCGTGGCGCGGCGCGATCGGGATCGCCTTCGCATGGCGGAACACCCAGCTCGCGAACGGCGTCGAGAAGATCCGGTGATCCATCACGAAGCGGATCGGCCGCGGGCTCGCCGCCGCGATCACCAGCGCACCGACGTAGCTGACGTGGTTGCACACGAGCAGCGCCGCGCCGGTCTCGGGAATCCGCTCCGTGTGGACTGTGCGCACCCGGTAGAACGTGTGCACGAGCACCCATGCGAGGAAACGCAGCAGGAACTCCGGCACGAGCAGATAGATGTACGACGCGACCACGACGTTGAGCAGCCCGGTCACGAGGAACAGCCCCGGAATGCCGACGCCCGCCTTGGTGAGCAGCATCGCGAGCAGCGCCGAGACGATCATGAACAGCGCGTTGAGGATGTTGTTCGCGGCGAGGATCCGCGCGCGATGGGTCGGCGCGCTGCGGCTCTGGATCAACGCGTAGAGCGGCACGCTGTAGAAGCCGCCGAACATCGCCAGCAGGAACAGGTCGACGAGGATCCGCCAGTGGGCGAGATCCGCGAGGAATTCGCCGACGCCCAGCAGGTGATCGCGGATGGGCAGCGCGTGGCTCGCGAAGTACAGCTCGATCGCGAACGCGCTGATGCCCAGCGAGCCGAGCGGCACGAGCCCGATCTCGACGCGCCGGCGCGACAGCTTTTCGCACAGCAGTGAGCCGATGCCGATGCCGAGCGAAAAGGTGGCGAGCAGCACCGTGACGACGTCCGGGTTCGCGGACAGCACGTCCTTCGCGAAATTGAAGAACGAGGTCAGGAAGGTGGCGCCGACGAACCACAGCCACGAGATGCCGAGCAGGCTCAGGAACACCGTGCGGTTGCCGGCCGCGAGCCGCAGGTTGCGCCAGGTCTCGGACACGGGATTCCAGTTGATCACGAGGTCGGGCTGCGGCGCCGGCGTCGGCGGCACGCGCGAGGCGACCAGCCGGCCGATGATCGCGATCACGACGCAGCTCGCGGCGAGCAGCACCTCGCCGCGCCCGTCGATCCCGGCCGCCGCGCCGCCGATCAGCGTGCCGATCAGGATCGCGACGAAGGTGCCCATCTCGACGAGGCCGTTGCCGCCCACCAGTTCGCGATCGTCGAGGTGCTGCGGCAGGTACGAATACTTGACCGGCCCGAACAGCGTCGAATGCATGCCCATCATGAACGTGCACAGATAAAGCAGCGGCGCGGCATGCGTGACGAACCCCGTCGCGCCGACCAGCATCAGCGCGATCTCGAAGCTCTTGACGAAGCGGGTGAGGCGCGCCTTGTCGTATTTGTCGGCGATCTGGCCGGAAGTTGCCGAGAACAGCACGAACGGCAGGATGAAGATCGCGGAGATCAGGAACGCGGCGGTCTTCGCATCGACGCCGCTGAAACGGGCCGTATGGTAGGTGACGAGCGACGTGAAGCCGATCTTGAAGACATTGTCGTTGAGCGCGCCGAAGAACTGGGTCAGGAAAAACGGCGCGAAACGACGCTCGCGCAGCAGATCGAACTGCGACGCGTGCGGCCGCCGCGCATCGCGACGCGCGGCGGAAACGGAAGTGTGATCACTCATGCGCAAGAACGCCGCGGCCCGCTGCCATACGATCGCGCACGTTGGTCTGTTTCAGGGTGGGCGGGCGGGCCCGCGGGCTTCAGGTGGGAAGCGACTTGTGAGCCTCGTCCTCGGGCTCCGGCCAATCGCGGATATACGCCTTCAGCATGCGGTTCTCGAAGCTCTGCGCCTCCACCACCGTCTTCGCGACGTCGTAGAACGAGATCACGCCCATCAGCACCCGCTTGTCGAGCACCGGCATGTAGCGCGCGTGCCGTTCCAGCATCATCCGCCGCACTTCGTTGACGTCGGTTTCCGGCGTACAGGTGAGCGGCTCGTCCATGAGCTTGCGGACCTGGGCGTCGCCGATCGCGCCGCCGTTGTCCTTCAGGCGCAGGATGATCTCGCGAAACGTGAGCATGCCGACGAGATCGCCGTACTCCATCACCACGAGCGAGCCGATATCGTGCTCCGCCATCGTGTCGACCGCATCGCGCAACGGCGTATCGGGCGTCACGGTAAACAGCGTATTGCCCTTGACTTTGAGAATGTCGCTGACGCGCATCGTTGTCCCCTAGTGCATTCATGCATAACTGGCTTTCGATCCTAGCGGAAAGCCTGTTAAAAGGAAAGCGCATGGCCGTGCGGAAGAGGATTCCAGGCGGACGGCCAGTTGCGAACGGACGGTGGCGGAGGGCCGGTTGCGGACGGCCGGTTGCGGATGCCGCCCTGCCGCCGCACAATGGGATAGCACGCGCGTACCATTTGCGGCGCGTCGCGCCCAAGGAGATCGCCATGGCCCACCCCGTCCCCACCGAGCGGTTCGCGAGTTTCTCGGAGTTCTACCCGTTCTACCTGGGCGAGCATCGCAACGTCACCTGCCGCCGGCTGCATTTCATCGGCTCGCTCGGCGTGATCGGCTGCATCGCGAT
>NZ_JAAGNW010000193.1:4986-12166 GCF_010645215.1 Burkholderia multivorans
GATGGCGCTCGCGATGGACAACTGGCTGTGGCTGCCCGCCGCGGTCGTCTGCGGCTATGGGTTTGCGTGGATCGGTCACTTCTTCTTCGAGAAGAACCGCCCCGCCACCTTCCGTCACCCTTTCTACAGCCTGATGGGCGACTGGGTGATGTTCAAGGACATCTGTACCGGCAAGATCTCGATCTAGCCGCCGCGCCCCCTTCGCCCGCGCCCGGCCGCCTCAAGCCGCCGGATCGGGCCGCACGGCAGGCTCCGCGACCGCGCTCGCGACCTCCGTCGCCGCGCCCTCCCGACGGCTCGCCAGCAAGGTCGCGAGCGATACGGTCAGCCGGTCGCTCGCGAGCGCGTCCAGCAGCAGCGTCTGGTCGAGCGGCGTTTTGCTGCGCTGCAACTGATACACCAGCTCGCCCCGGTCGACCACCATCACGTCGAACAGGTCCGCCACGCTCAATTCCGCCGGATTCGCCAGCAACACGTAGCGCGGCGCGGCGTCCCGCTCGTTCTGCAGGCGCGCGACCCATTCCCGCTCCTCCATCGTCGCGAGCAGCCGTTGCGCGCTTTCCATGTCGCAGCGCACCATCAACGCGAGACGCGCCGCCGTGTGGCCGGCGCGCCCCGCGTCGCGCGCGTCGGACAGGCGTGCGAGCAGTTCGAGCGAGTCGAGCAGGTCGCTGCCCGGATAGCGGATCCTGTGGAACTGCCCGATCCGGATCGCCGGCAACGCCGACGCGATCATCGCCCCGCCCAGCGCGCCGAACCAGCTCAGGTACATCCACAGCAGGAACATCGGCACCGCCGCGAATGCGCCGTACACGGCCGTATAGGTCGGGATGCGCCGCACGTAGTAGCCGAAGCCGCGCTTCGCCAGCTCGAACGCCAGCGCCGCGCAGATCCCGCCCACCACCGCGTCGCGCCACGCGACCGTACAGTTCGGCAGGTACACGTAGAGCAGCGTGAACGCCAGCACCGTCAAGGGCAGCGACGCAGCCGTGAGCATCCATTCGAAGATGGGCGGCGTGGTCGAGGTGCCCGCGAACGCGAGCGATTTCGTGAACAGATAGGACGAGATCGACAGGCTCACGCCGAACAGCAGCGGCCCGAGCGTGATCAGCGCCCAGTAGGCGAGCACCCGCTGCGCGAACGGGCGCGGCTTGCGCACGCGCCAGATCACGTTGAACGCCGACTCGACCGTCATCATCGTCATCACCGCGGTCACCACCAGCACGATGATCCCCGCCGTCGTCAGTCCTTTCGCCTTCGAGGCGAACTGGTTCAGGTACTTGAAGATCTGGTTGTTGAACTGCGCGGGCATCAGGTGATCGGCGAGAAAACCCTGCAGCGAGTTCTGGAACGACGCGAAGATCGGAAACGCGGTGAACAGCGCGAACGCCACCGTGACGAGCGGCACGAGCGCGAGCATCGTCGTGAATGTCAGGCTGCCCGCGACCTGCGGGATGCGATCCTCGGCGCTGCGCCGCGCGGCGAAGCGCGCGAGGCGCCGGATGGTGTCGAGGTCCACGCTCAACTTCGGCAACGGCTTTCTCCTTCTGCTTGATGCGGCACGGGCCGCCGCGCGCGGCGGCGGCTTCAGCCCCTATAATAGCCGCTCACTCCAGAGGCCTATGAAAGACATCCTCGTGCTCTACTACAGCCGCCACGGCGCGACCCGCGAGCTGGCGCTCGCGATCGCGGGCGGCATCGACGGCGTGCCCGGCGCCCAGGCGCGCATCCGCACCGTTCCATCCGTCTCCGCCGTGTGCGAGGCGACGCAGCCCGACATTCCGTCCGACGGCCCGCCCTACGCGGAGCTGCGCGACCTCGAGGAATGCGCGGGCCTCGCGCTCGGCTCGCCCACGCGCTTCGGCAACATGGCCGCGTCCCTCAAGTACTTCCTCGACGGCACCACGCCGCAGTGGCTGTCCGGCGCGCTCGCCGGCAAGCCCGGCTGCGTGTTCACCTCGACCGGCAGCCTGCATGGCGGCCAGGAGTCGACGCTGCTGTCGATGATGCTGCCGCTGCTCCATCACGGCATGCTGATCGTCGGCATCCCGTACACCGAAAGCACGCTCACCACGACCCAGACGGGCGGCACCCCGTATGGCGCGTCGCACTTCTCGCGCGCGCAGCAGGCCGGCATCTCGGCCGACGAAAAAACCCTCGCCGCCGCCCTCGGCGCGCGGCTCGCGCGCGCGGCGCTGCAGCTGAGCGCCGCGTCGTGAGCGCCGCGCCCCCGCCCGTCGCCGCGCGTCCCGCCCTGGCTCTCGCCGCGACGGCCCTGCTCGCCGCGCTGATCGCGCTGTCGGTCGCGTGGGAGGTCTGGCTCGCGCCGCTGCGCCCTGGCGGCTCCGCGCTGATGCTGAAGGCCGTGCCGCTCGCGCTCGCGCTGCCCGGCGTCTGGCGCCGCAGCGTATATACGTTGCAGTGGGCGTCGATGCTGATTCTGGTCTATCTTGCCGAAGGGATCGTGCGCGGCATGACCGACCGGGGCCTGTCCGCGACGCTCGGCTGGCTCGAAACCGCGCTCGCCCTCGGCTTTTTCGCCGCCGCGCTCGCCTACGTCGCGCCGTTCAAGCGCGCGGCCAAGCAACGCGCGCGCGATCGTTCCCGACCCTCTCGCTCCTGACCGTCATGACCGCCTCCGCCTTCCTCGACGCCTGCCGCCAGGCCATCGGCGCCGACCACGTGCTGACCGACCCGCACGACACCGCGCCGTTCCTCACCGACTGGCGCCGCCGCTACCAGGGCGCGGCCTGCGCGGTGCTGCGGCCCGCCACGACCGAGGAAGTGGCGGCGCTCGTGAAGCTCGCCGTCGCGCACCGCGTCGCGCTCGTGCCGCAAGGCGGCAACACCGGGCTCGCGGGCGGCGCCACGCCCGACGCGAGCGGCGCGCAGGCGGTGCTGAGCGTCGCGCGGCTGAACCGCGTGCGCGCGCTCGATCCGCACAACAACACGATCACCGTCGAGGCCGGCGTGATCCTCGCCGAGGTCCAGGCGCGCGCCCGCGAGGCGGAACGCCTGTTCGCGCTGAGCCTCGCGGCGGAAGGCAGCTGCACGATCGGCGGCAATCTCGCGACCAACGCCGGCGGCACCGCGGTGCTGCGCTACGGCAACGCACGCGAGCTGTGCCTCGGGCTCGAGGTGGTGACGCCGCAGGGCGAGATCTGGGACGGCCTGCGCGGCTTGCGCAAGGACAACACCGGCTACGATCTGCGCGATCTGTTCATCGGCGCGGAGGGCACGCTCGGCATCATCACGGCGGCCGTAATGAAGCTGCACCCGCGCCCCGCCGCCCAGGTGACGGCGCTCGCCGCGCTCGACTCGCCGCATGCGGCCCTCGATTTCCTCGCGCTCGCGCAGCGCGCGGCCGGCCCGCTGCTGACGGGCTTCGAGCTGATGTCCGATTTCTGCATGAAGCTGGTCGGCAAGCACTACCCGCAGCTGCGCTACCCGTTCGAGCACGCGCATCCGCAGACCGTGCTGCTCGAACTGTCCGACAACGAAAGCGAGGCGCATGCGCGCGCGCTGTTCGAGACGCTGATGGAACAGGCATTCGAGGCCGGTCTGGTGGTCGACGCGGTGGTCGCCGAGAACCTCGCGCAATCGCGCGCGTTCTGGGACCTGCGCGAGCACATCCCGCTCGCGCAGGCCGACGAGGGGCTCAACATCAAGCACGACATCGCGGTGCCGATCTCGTCGATCGCCCGCTTCATCGACGAAACCGACGCGGCGATCCAGCAGGTCGCGCCCGGCGCGCGGATGGTGACCTTCGGCCACCTCGGCGACGGCAACCTGCACTACAACGTGCAGACGCCCGAAGGCGGCGACGCGAAGCGCTTTCTCGCCGACTACCAGGCGCCGATCAACCAGGTCGTCTATGAAAACGTGCACCGCCACCGCGGCACGATCAGCGCCGAGCACGGCATCGGCCAGTTGAAGATCGACGACGCGCAGCGCTACAAGTCGGCGGTCGAGATCGGGCTGATGCGCACGCTGAAGCGCGCGCTCGATCCGCTCGACCTGATGAACCCCGGCAAGGTGCTGCGCTAACCGCGCGAGGAATCCGCCCGTGAAGATCCGCGTGCTGTCCGACCTGCATCTCGAAGGCAATACGCCCGACGCGATCCCGTACGCACCGGCAGACCTCGTCGTGCTCGCGGGCGACATTCACAATCATGCGGAAGGCTTGCGGTGGGCGGCCGAAACCTTCGATCCGGATACGCCGGTCGTCTACGTCCCCGGCAATCACGAGTATTACGACGGCGAATTCGGCGCGCTCGAGGCCGCGATGCGCGACACCGCGCAGGCGCTCGATCACGTGCATTACCTGAACAACGCGACCTTCGTCGATCCCGGCGGCCGGTTCCGCGTGCTCGGCACGACGCTGTGGAGCGATTTTGCGCTGTTCGGCGACACCGCCGCGGCGTGCGACGCCGCGCGCAAGGTCATGCTCGATTTCAGGGGGGTGATTCAGGTGGACTGGTCGCGCGGCGCGCCGCGCGACTTCACGCCGGACGACGCGATCGCGCTGCATCGCACCGCGCGCGCCTGGCTGGAGGCCGAACTCGCGCGCCCCTTCGCGGGCCGCACGATCGTCGTCACGCATCACGCGCCGCACCGGCTGAGCCTCGCGGCGCGCTATGCCGACGATCCGGTGTCGGCGGGCTTCGTCAGCGACCTCGACGCGCTCACGCGCGCGCCGGTCGCGCTGTGGCTGCACGGCCACACCCATACGTCATTCGACTACACGACGCCGGGCGGCACCCGGGTCGTCTGCAATCCGCGCGGCTACCTGCACCGCCGCACCGGCGAACGCGAGAACCCGTCGTTCGCCTGGGACACGGTCGTCGCGCTCGACTGAACGCGTCAGCGCGTGCGCTCGACGCGCACCCGCACCGGCTGCGGCTTCGCCTTCATCATCCTGCGCAGCAGGTCGCGCGACACCGCCACGCCCACCACCCCCAGCAGCACGCCCAATCCCATCAGCAAATGCAGGTTCATCATCGTTCTCCCGGTTCCATCCGATTCAGCCAATCACGTTGATCAGACAGTAGCAAACTCAGCGCGACAAAAAGGTAAAAAAATGTTGCGCCGGCGACAAATTTCGTCAGATGCCGCACGCCGCGCTCAGATCGTGCGCGCGAACTGCTGGAGCGCGGCGACGTCGGCGTCGACGGTCGCCGGCAGTTCGTCGCGCAGGAAATCGACCCAGGTGCGGATTTTCGCGTCCAGGTACTGGCGCGACGGATAGAGCGCGTAGATGTTCATCACGTGCGACCGGTACTCGGGCATCACCCAGGCGAAGTCGCCGTGCTTGAACCCGGCGATCGCCGAGTAGAGCGGCAGCACGCCGATGCCCATCCCCTCGCGCACCGCGGCGGCCAGCGCCTCCGCGACATTCACGCGAAACGGCGGCGAGGCCAGCGACACGGTTTCCTCGCCGTGCGGGCCGGTGAGCTTCCACTCGGCCCAGTGCATGCCCGGCGCGACCATCCCCAGGCACACGTGGCCGGACAGATCCTGCGGCCGCTGCGGGACGCCGTGGCGCTCCAGATAGCCGGGCGACGCACACGCGACGCTGAAGGTCGTCGCGAGCCGCTGCGACACGAGCCCCGAATCGGGCAGATCCTGGTCGACGATCAACGCGACGTCGTAGCCCTCGTCCAGCAGGTCCGGCATCCGCTGCGCGAGCGTCAGCTCGACGTGCACGTCCGGATAGCGTTCGCGGTAGCGCGAGATCGCCGGCACCGCGTAATGCTGGCCCAGGCTCGTCATGCAATGCACCTTCAGCTTGCCCGACGGGCGCGCATGCGCGTCGCCCGCCTCGGCCTCCGCCTGGTCGACATACGCGAGGATCTGCTCGCAGCGCTGCAGGTAGCGCTCGCCCGCCTCGGTCAGCGCGATGCGGCGCGTGGTGCGGTTCAACAGGCGGGTGCGCAGGTGCGATTCGAGATCCGACACCGCGCGCGACGTGTAGGCCGTCGTCGAATTGAGCTGTTGCGCCGCGGCCGTGAAGCTCCCCGCCTCCACCACGCGCACGAACACCCGCATGTTTTGTAGCGTATCCATGCTCTTTCCCTATTGAATCAGCGCCGATTGTTGCACGAAGAACAATGAATATTATCTCGTGTTCTGTAAAAATGCGTTTCATATCGGCCTATTTATCCAACAATACCCTCAAAAATATAATCGGTACCGAGTTATCTTTATCCGAAAGGGAGAAAATCGTGCGGTCTCCGGCAACAAGAGGGACGTTTGCACTGGCGGTTCTTGCAATTTCAATGACAATCGCCGGATGCGCAAGCATGGGCGGGATTGCACCGCAAGCCAAGCAGATCGATCCCGCCGCGCTCGACGCCGGCACCGCAATCCAGGCGGCGAACCGCGACGCGGGCTGGCCCGCGTCCGACTGGTGGCGCGCCTACCGCGATCCGCAGCTCGACGCATGGATCGCCGCCGCCCAGGCCGGCAGCCCGTCGCTCGCGGCCGCGCAGGCGCGCGTGCGCGAAGCGCAGTCGATGGCGCGCGCCGCCCATGCCGATGAGCTGCCGCAGCTGAACGGCGCGCTGTCGCTGTCCCGCCAGCACTGGCCGGACAACGTGTACTACGGCCCCGGCCCGCTCGCCAACGCCGACACCTGGAACAACACCGGCACGCTGAGCCTGTCGTACCACCTCGATCTGTGGGGCAAGGACCGGAACACGGCGGAACGCGCGGTCGACGTCGCCCGCGCGCGCGCCGCCGACGAACGCGCAGCCCGCCTCGAGCTGGAAACCAATGTCGTGCGCGCGTACATCAACCTGTCGATGAACTTCGCGCTGCTCGACATCGCGCACGCGACCTACGACCGCCAGCACGAGCTGGCCGAACTCGCGCACAAGCGCCTGATCGCCGGGCTCGGCACGCAGCTCGACGTGAGCCAAGCGGAAGCCACGCTGCCCGACTACGAGCGGCAGATCGACACCTACGAGGAAGCGATCGCGCTCGGCCGTCACCAGCTCGCCGCGCTCGCCGGCAAGGGCCCCGGCGCAGGCGCAGCGCTCGCGCGCCCGGCCCTCGCGCTCGACGCGCCGGCCGGCCTGCCGTCCGCGCTGCCCGCCGAGCTGATCGGCCGCCGCCCGGACGTGGTCGCCGCGCGCTGGCTCGTGGACGCCCAGGCGCGCGGCATCGACGCCGCGCAGGC
>NZ_JAAGNW010000194.1:0-7218 GCF_010645215.1 Burkholderia multivorans
GCGCGGACACCGCCGTGAGCGCCGCAACGTAATCGGCCTCGGTTCGAATCGCGCGAATGTTCATCTCGTGACTCCCTGTCGTACCCGTGAAACACGCTCCCCCTCGCGCCACGCCAGGCCAATGCTCCCCGCGAATCCGGACATCCCGTCGGTTCAAGCTCGAACGACATGCCTCGTTCGCGGGGCGCGGCCATGGCAACCAAGGGCAACGATGGAACGCGCCGGCTGAAAAACACCGCGCGCTCCCGTGCAAAGCCCCTCGCCTCAGGGTGTCAGCACGAGCCGATCCGGCGCGGACTGGGCGTTGAACGGCGTGGCGGGCGGATTGCCCTGGATCGTGCGACGCGCATATTCCAGCGCCGCGAGCGCGCTTCCGGCCGCGTGCCCCAACCCGCGCTGACGGATCTGCTCGCGCGCGAAGTCGTCGCGATCGAGCACGTTGACCATCGCGTCGAGATACCGCAGCGCCTCGGGATCGGTCGTGGCGCTGTTGTACAGGGTGACCCGGCCGGCCAGGCCGAACACATGATCCAGGTTGACGAATGCCGGGTCGTTTGCAACGTGTGAAATATCGATGAACGGTCTCATGATTTCTCCAGGTAAGGATGCTGCCTGGAAAGCATAGGGCGACGCCGATCGCGCATGAACGAGGGAAAAGTCATGGCCGGCGTAACGGGTCGTGCCGCGCAAGGGCGCGGATTCACCCCGCGCCGCCCCTCCCCTTGACGCTCAGAAATCCACCTTGATCCCCGCCATCAGCGCCAGTTGCCGATTCGAATTGCTGTTGTTCAACACCGGAATCTGTGCGTAGTCCGCCGGCTCGCCGTCCGCGCCCGTACCCAGCCCGCGCCCCGATGCGATCTGGCCGATCGCGACCGCATACAGCGCCGTCCGCTTCGACAAACTGTAGTTCGCGCCGAGGTTGACCTGATGGAAACGCGTCGCCGCCACGCCGTCGGGTTTCGCGCGATTGAAGATGTACGCCACACCACCGCGCAGCGCCGGCGTGAACGCATACGTCGCATTCAGTTCCGCGATGTCGAACACCACGGTGTCGCCGCGCGGCTGCGTGCTGCTCGCGAAGAACGCGCTGTCGCCGAGCCGCGTATGCGTATAGGTCAGCGCCACCGTGGCAGCGCCGAACGTGACGGAGCCGCCCGCGCCCAGCACCTTCAGCGACTGCGCGTCCTGCAGGCTGCAATACATCGCGCCCGGATTCGCGCACGAGAAGTCGCCGATATAGCCGTTCGCGCCGCCCAGCGCCGCGTCGAGCGGCTGCCGCAGGTTCATGTAGCCGGCGCTCAGCGAGAACGGCGCGCGATTGTAGGCCGCCGCCAGCGCATAGCCGCGCTTCGCCGCGAAGTTGCCCGCCTGCCCGCCGAGACTGAACGTGCCGCCGAACGTGAGCCCGTTGAAATCGACGCTCGTGAACTTCAACGCGTTGTTGAAATTGAACGCGGCGTTCAGATTGTCGACGTCGCCCAGATGCGAACCATAAGGCGTCGACCAGCTGTTGCTCGACACGTACGCGCCGAGAAAATCGGTATATGAATCGTACTGACGTCCCAGCCCGAGCGTGCCGACCGCGTCGTTGCGCAGACCGACCCAGGCCTGCCGGCTGAACGCCGCGCCGCTCTGCAACGCTTGCCCGCTCGCGGACAGGAACTGCTGCTCCAGCTGGAACGCCGCCTTCCAGCCGCCCCCCAGGTCCTCGGTGCCCTGCAGCCCCCAGCGCGACGGCACCAGGTTGCCGCCGCCCATCTGCCATGCGGGGCCGCCGTGCGTCGAGCCGTCGGCCCGCGTGGTCTGCTGGCTGCTCGAATAGATGATGCCCGTGTCCACCGTGCCGTACAGCGTCACGCTGCTTTGCGCGTGCGCGGCCGTGGCCAGCGCGCCCGCCACCCCGGCCGCGGCCCATGCTCCGATCTTCATGTCCCATCCCCATTGAATCCGTTGCTTTGCAGTGCAAATCAACGGTGCTGATTGAAGGTGTGATGGGACTCTATCCAGCGAAAAAAACCCTCTATATCCCAAATCGGCAAATGCACGCGCGCGATGCGCCGTCACACGGCGCGCAACGTTTGCGAGGGCAATTCGCCGAACAGATCGCGGTATTC
This sequence comes from Burkholderia multivorans, assembly GCF_010645215.1. Classification (GTDB taxonomy): domain Bacteria; phylum Pseudomonadota; class Gammaproteobacteria; order Burkholderiales; family Burkholderiaceae; genus Burkholderia; species Burkholderia multivorans_A. The sequence continues at coordinate 2,118 of NZ_JAAGNW010000194.1, forward strand.
GCGCGCGAAATAGCCGAGATGGGTAAACCCCCAGCGCGCCGCGGCCTCGCCGACGCACAGTTCTTCCACCGCGGTCGTGCGCAGCAGCCGGCGCACCGCGTTGAGGCGGATCGTGCGCAGGTACGTGACGGGCGTCACGTCGGCGACGCGCTGGAAGCTCGTCTGCAGCGTACGGCGGCTGCAACGCAGCGCGCGGCACAGTTCGAGCACCGTCACCGGCTCCTCGGGCCGCTCGCGCAGGTAGCGCTCGCAGCGCCGCACGATGTCGCTGTAGGTGGCGTGCGTGATGTCGCGCCGCTCGTCGCCGACCGCGCCCGCGAGGAAGTCGAGGAACACGCCGAGCATGGTGTCGCGGAACATGCGGCGGGTGGCCGCGTATTCGAGCCAGGCCGGGCTGCGCTGCGCATCGTCGCTGCACGACGACAGCCGGCCGCCCAGCGCCAGCCCCTGCTCTCCGGTCAGGCGGATCACGTGCCGCAGCCGGCGGCCCTCGCCCATGCCCAGCTCGACCTCGCACAGCTCGTCGATCATGTCGGAGCCCGCGCTGATCCCGACGAGCCGCATCCCCTCCGGCGTATGGAATTCGAAATCCTCTCCCGCGCGCAGCGCCAGCAGCGCATAGCCGTCGACCTGCTGCCCCTGGAAGGTGCCGATCAGCGGCGCGAGCAGCGGCACGGCGAGCGAGGTGCTCGACGCGGGCGCCGTGCCCGTCTGCGCGACGCGCCGGTTCAAGGTCTCGCGGAAGAAATGGAAGTCGTCGTACAGCACCTGCGTCACCGTGCCCTTGAAGCGCCCGGGCGTCATCTGACGATAAGTCTGGTGCCAGCCCGCGACCGCGAGCCCGTGGTCGTGGACGTCTTCGAGTGAGCGCGACTGGAACAGCATGGGTGTCTCCGGTGAGAGCCTCGCCCGCCGCACGGGCGGGCGGCTTGCGCGGCATGCGTCACGCACGGCTTGAACCGCGTCAAATTTGCGCGAGCCCGGCGGCGAAGGCCTGGAACGCCGCCAGCAGCGCCGCGCGCTGCGCATCCGTCACGCGGATATAGCGCCGGAACGACGGCATCCGACTCACCACCTCGCTGCCGCCGAACGGCACGACGCACAGCGTCCAGCCGTGCGCATCCGCGTCGATCGCACAGTATGTCAGATCGAGCGCCGCCAGCGACCGCCCCAGTGCGTCGGTATCGAGCAGCGCGGCCACGCGGCGCGCGAACGCATCGTCCGCATCGGGCCCGAGCCGCGCGGCGACGCCGGTACGCCGCCACCAGCCCCGCTGGCCGATCGTCGCGCGCCCGCGCGCGGCCGGCCCCGGTACGTTAAGGCTCAAGCGCACCAGCACCGTATGCATCAGGAACTGGCGCTCGACGTGCTCCTCCGCCGCCAGCGCGAGGCCGCCTTCCAGCGTCAGCCGCCCGCGCGCCGCCGCGGCGCCGTCCGCTTCGCACGACGCCGCCTGCAGATCGCGCGCCACCCGTGCGAGCGTCGCGCCCGCGCGATAGCCCGGCGCCGGCCCCGGCGCGAACCAGCGCCGCCAGCCGCGCGGCCGCGCTGCGCCCGAGCCGGACACGGCGGACCTCACGCGCGCGCCACGTGCTCGTTGCGCAGCACTTCCTCGACCGGCACCGGCCGGAACGGATGCTTGCGCTGCACGACCACGGTCCAGAACAGCGCATAGAGCGCGGTCAGGCCGAGCATCGCGCCGAACGGCACGTAGATGTCGCGGCTGTTCATGCCGGGCGGCGCGATATACCAGATCGCCAGCACGATGCCGACGCTCGACACGATCTGCGGCAGCGGGAACCACGGCGACCGGTACGGCCGCGCGAGATCCGGCCGGCGGATCCGCAGCATCACGACCGACAGCGTGACGAGCAGGTAGGCGGTGCCCCAGGCGCAGGTCGCCGCGAGCACGAGGTGCAGGATGCTGTCGAGGTTGCCGCGGATCAGCCACGCATGCGTGATCGGCACCAGCGCCGCGACGACGATCCCGACCACCGGCGTGCGAAAGCGCGGATGCAGGTAGGCGAAGCACTTCGGCAGCGCGCCGTCGATCGCCATCCCGTACAGGATGCGCGGCAGGCCGGCCATCAGGGTATTGATCGTCGCCGCGCCCGCGAACAGGAACGCGACGCCGAACCAGATCCGCCCGAACGGCCCGAGCACCTGCAGCGCGAACGCCGGGATCGCGCCCGGCGTATCGAGCAGGTGCGTGAACCCGTCCGCGCTGACCGCGACGTTCGGCACCTGGCGCTTGATCGCCGCGCCGTAGATGAACATGCACACCGCGACGCCGAGCAGCCCGAGCGCGTTCGCGCGCGGGATGGTGCGGCCCGGCGCGCGCATTTCCGGCGCGAGCGGCGTGACGAATTCGCAGCCGACGAACATGAACATCGCCATGCCGACGAGCGACAGCACCGCGGGCGCCGACGCGCCGATCTCGGAGCGGCCGAACCAGCCGTCGAGCGGCACCGCCGGCGCGGCGACGAGCCCGAGCACGCCGAAGGTCAGCAGCGACAGCCACATGCCGCCCGTCAGCACGATCTCGAGCCGGCTGAACACGCGGATGCCGATGATGTTGGTGCACGCGAACAGGACGACGAGGCCGACGCCGACGAGCCAGGAACTGTTGTGCCGTTCGAGCGCGGCGTTCAGCGATTCGAAGTTGACGAGCGCCATGATGCCGCTCAGGATCGTCTCGGCCGTGCCGGCGAACACGTGGACGAGGAAATACGCGGAGATCGTGCCGGTGATCGCGAAGAAGCGGCCGAGGCCGCACGACAGGTAGTCGTAAACCGAGCCCGCCGTCGGCAGCATCGCCGCCGCCTCGGAGAAGGTCGTCGCCTGCGCCTGCATCATCACGAACGCGATCAGCATCGCGACCGCGAAGGCCCAGCCGCCCATTCCGAAGCCCGAGGTGGCGGTGAGGATCACCGGGCTTGCCATGATGAGGCCGACGGCGCTCGCGAGCGCCGTCGGAAACCCGACCGCGCCGGCGGCGAGCGCCGCCTGAGCGCCGCCCGCCTGCGCCGGGGCTGCGGCCGGCGCGCTGGAATACCCTGGTGAACCCGACATGGTCGTCTCCCTGATTGTGTCGTCCGATGTCGAGACCATACGGAGGCCAATATTCCCGCGCATAGCGCAAATTGGCAAACCGGCCGGCCGGCGCCGTCAGGACGGGCGGAACGGCGTTTCCGCGAAGCCCGCCGCGAGCCCGTCGACGAGCCGGTCCAGCTCCGGGCGGCCGATCACGAGCGGCGGCGACAGGATGATCTTGGTGCCCACCGGCCGCACCAGCACCCCGTTCGCACGCGCGATCTCGGCCACCGCATTCGCGTAGCCCGACATCGGATCGATCGGCTCCCGGGTCGCCTTGTCGGCCACCAGGTCGAGCGCGAGCATCAGCCCCTTGCCGCGCACCTCGCCGACCGCCTCGAAACGCTCGACGAACGGCTGCAGCGCCTCGAGCAGGTAGGCGCCCTGCTTCGCCGCGTTGCCGGGCAGGTCTTCGCGCAGCACGATGTCGAGGCTCGCGAGCGCGGCTGCGCAGGCGACCGGGTGGCCGGCGTAGGTGTAGCCGTGCATGATCGCGCCGCCGAAATCCGCGTTGGCGGCGAACGCCTCCTCGATCCGCGCATTGACCACCGTCGCGCCGAGCGGCACGTAGCCTGACGAAATGCCTTTCGCGAGACACATGATGTCGGGCCGTACGCCCCAGCCCCGGCTGCCGAACAGGCTGCCGCTGCGCCCGAAGCCCGTCACCACCTCGTCGGCGATCAGCAGCACGCCGTAGCGATCGCAGACCTCGCGCACGAGCGGCCAGTAGCTCGCGGGCGGCACGATCACGCCGCCCGCGCCCTGGATCGGCTCGGCGATGAAGGCGGCTACCGTGTCCGGGCTCTGGAACAGGATCTCGCGTTCGAGCAGCGTCGCGCAGATGCGCGCCAGCTCCTCCGGATCCTGCGTGAACGGATTGCGGTACGGCCACGGGGTTTCCACGTGGAAGCAGCCCGGCAGGTTCGGCTCGTAGTTGCGGCGGAACACCGTGTTGCCGTTGACCGACGCGCCGCCGAAATGGGTGCCGTGATAGCCCTGCTTCAACGAGATGAACTTGGTGCGGTCCGCCTGGCCGCGCACCTTCCAGTACTGGCGGGCGACCTTCAGCGCGGTCTCGACCGAATCCGAGCCGCCCGAGCTGTACAGCACGCGGCGCATCCCTTCCGGCTCCATCAGGCCGATCAGGCGCGCCGACAGTTCCTCCGCGCGCGGATGCGAGACGCCGTCGAACAGCTGGAAATATTCGAGTTCGTCGAGCTGCGCGACGATCGCCTGCTTGACCTCGGCCCGATTGTGGCCGACGTTGACGTTCCACAGGCCGGCGACGCCGTCGACGAGGCGATTGCCGCGATCGTCGTAGACGTAACAGCCGTCGCCGCGCACGATCCGGATCGGATCGCGGCGCTTCATGTCGTTCGGATGCAGCATCGGGTGCCAGAAACGCGAATCGGTGTAGCTCATTGCATGGACTCCAGAATAAAAGGCGCGCGACTCAGTGCGCGATGCAGACGGATTTGGTCTCGGTGAAGCCCTCGACCGCGTACTGGCCGAACTCGCGGCCGATGCCCGACTGCTTGTAGCCGCCGAACGGCATCGCCGGATCGAGCGGGATGTGGCAGTTGACCCATACGGTGCCCGCCTCCAGCTCCGGCACGAGATCCATGACCGCCTTGAGATCGTTGCTCCACAGGCTCGCCGTGAGCCCGTACGGCGACGCGTTGGCGGCCTGGACCGCCTGCGCGGCATCGTCGAACGGCTGCACGACCACCACCGGGCCGAACACCTCGTCGCGCACGATCGCGCTGTCGGGCGGCGCATCGGCCAGCACTGCCGGCTTCACGAAATAGCCGGGCAGCTCCGGCGCGCGCGCAGCGCCCGCGAGGAAGGTCACGCCGTCGCGGCGCGCGCGATCCAGATGCTGGAGCACCTTGTCGCGATGCGAGGCGGACACCAGCGGGTTGATCTGCGCGGCCGCGTCGAGCCCGGGGCCGAGCCGCATCGCGCCCGCCAGCGCCGCGAGGCCGTCGGCGAGCTCGCGATACTTGCT
>NZ_JAAGNW010000194.1:7228-8801 GCF_010645215.1 Burkholderia multivorans
TCCGCGAGCATCACGATCGGGTTCTTGCCGCCCAGTTCGAGCGAGAAGCGCGTCATGTTCTGCACCGCGGCCGTGCCGACCAGCTTGCCGGTCGCGGTCGAGCCGGTGAACGAGATCTTGCCGAGCGCCGGATGCGCGGTGAGCGCCGCGCCGCATTCGCGGCCGCCCGTCACGACGTTGAACACGCCGGGCGGCACGCCCGCGTCGAGCGCGATCTCGGCGATCCGCAACGCGGTGAGCGGGGTCTCCGGCGAGGGTTTCAGCACCACCGTGCAGCCGGCCGCCAGCGCCGGCACGAGCTTCCATACCGCGATCATCAGCGGGAAATTCCACGGCACGATCGCGGCGACCACGCCGACCGGCTCCTTGCGCGTATAGGCCGTGTAGCGCGCGCCGGGCACCATCGGGATCGACACGTCGAAGGTCTGCCCGGTGATCTTGGTCGCCCAGCCCGCCATGTAACGCACGTACTCGACCGTCGCGCCGACCTCGACGCCGCGCGCGACATTGATCGACTTGCCCTGGTTCAGGGTTTCGAGCTGCGCCAGTTCCTCGGCGTGCGCTTCCAGCAGGTCGGCGAAGCGCAGCAGCACCCGCTCGCGATCGGCGGGCCGCAGCCCGCGCCACACCCGGGTATCGAATGCGCGCCGCGCGCTCTCGACCGCGCGCTCGACGTCGGTCGCATCGGCGTCCGGCACGCGCGCGAGGCGCTCGCCCGTGGCCGGATCGAACACGTCGAGCGTGCGCGCCGAATGCGCGCTCTGGTGGCGGCCGTCGATGAACAGGCCGAATTCGCGCGCGGCGAAGGCCCTCACCGCGCCGCTCACTGTGACAGTAGTCGTCTGAGTCATATGCGTCTCGTTATCGTGATTGACGGTGCGCGCCGGCTTGGACGGGCGCGTCATCCGCGTACCACTCTAGCGAGGGCCGTACGCGCGCCGTTAGCGCAAATTGGCAGACCCGCGCGCCAGGAACAGCGCGCCCACCAGTTCCGTGCGGTTCGATACGCCGAGCTTGCGGAACATGCGCAGCAGATGGGTCTTGACGGTCGGCTGGCCGAGCGCGAGATCGCGCGCGATCTCCTTGTTCGAGCGTCCGTCGCGCACGAGGCGCGCGATCTGCTCCTCACGGTAGGTCAGGCGTGCATCGCAGTCGATCCGCTGGATGCCGCGCACCGCGCGCAGATGCGGCAGCAGCGCGATCTCGACGAGCGGCTGCAGCGCGCCGAGCGCCGCCAGCTCGGCCGCCGTGAAGCGCGCGGCCGCGCCGGCGCGCAGCAGCGAGAACGCCGCGACGGTCGCGCCGCCGTCGCGCAACCACAGCTCGACCACGTCGGATACGCCGTGCTGCCGCAGGAAGCCGGTCCAGTAGGGGCAGGCCGCACGCTGCGCGTCGGGCAGCTGCGACGCGAGCGTGACCACGGGTTCCGGCTGCGCGGCGCAGCGCGACGGATGCATGGGATCGAGCGGCCGGTAGCGCCCGACGTAGGCGCGATGCATGGCCTCGGGCATGCCGAACAGCTCGAAATCGGCCGGCTGACCGTCGGCGTCCAGCCGGTAGAACACCATCGACG
>NZ_JAAGNW010000194.1:8811-12076 GCF_010645215.1 Burkholderia multivorans
GCGCCGCCGCCGCCCGCGCGAACGCCTGCAGCGTCGACGCGCTCACGTGCAGCGCGGTGCGCCACGCGGCTGGATTCGGATCCGCATCCATCGGGCCTCATCCCTGGGAAAGTGCGGCACGCGCCGCGAACGAATGCGCGCCAGCGTAGCCGCGCGCGGGACGGAGGCGGTAGCACGAATTGGCAAATGGCGCGGCGCAGCGTTCCCGCGCGCGCCTTCATCGCGCCGGGCGCCGGGCCCGGCCGCATGCGTCACGCGCCCGCCGTGTGGCTCTCCGGCAGCGTCGCGCCGCCGTCCACGACGATCGTCTGCCCCGTGATGTACGCGGCGGCGTCGGAGGCGAGGAACAGCATCGCCCCCGGGATGTCGGCCGGCTCGCCGAGCCGGCCGAGCGGAATCCCGCGCGCGATCCGCGCGCTCAGCGCCGGATCGCCGAGATTGTCGGCCGCGGGCGTGCGGATCATGCCCGGCTCGACGCCGTTGACCGTCACCCGGTGCGGCGCGAGTTCGAGCGCGGCCGCACGGATGAAGCCGTTCACCCCGGCCTTCGAGGCCGCGTAATGGGCGAGCCCCGGATAGGCGACGCGCGGCCCGGTCACCGACGAGGTCGCGAGCAGCCGGCCCCCGCCGCGCCGCCTGAACGCCGGCAGCGCCGCCTGCGCGAGCCAGAACAACGCGCTCAGGTTGACGTCGAGCGTGCGGCCGAGCACCCCGGGCGTGATGGCTTCGAACGGCGTCAGCGGGAAATAGGCGGCGTTGTGCACGACCACGTCGAGCCCGCCCAGCTCGGCCTCGACCCGCGCCACCAGGTCGAACAGCGCGTCACGGCTCGCGACCTCGACGGGATACGCGCGCACCGTCCGGCCCAAGTCGCCCACGGCGGCCGCGAGACGCGCGGCGCGTTCGGTCGCGGCCGCGTGTTGCAGGTCGGCGATCGCCACCGACGCCCCCGCCGCGACGAACGCCTCGACGATTGCCGCGCCGATGCCCTGCGCGCCGCCCGTGACGAGCACCGCACGGCCGCGAAACGCGTCGGCGAAGGCCGCGCCCGGCTCGATCGGCTGGCCCGCGCTCATCGTTCGAGCGGATGCACGGTTTCGTTCAGCACCGTCGCATGCGCGCCGACCGGGAAATTCGACAGCGCGCCGAAATCGCCGCCGCGATAGCCGAAGATCTTGCCGTCGGTCTTGCGCTGCGCGAGATCGATCAACACGACGCCGAGCGTCGGCACGATCTTTTCGCGCCACACGAACAGGTACAACTGGTCGGCGAGCTTGAAGTAGTGGCAGCGATCGACGTCGGCCAGCTCCGCCTCGACGCCCGACAGGCACTGCCACGCGTAGAAATGCGCGTTCAGATAGATGTGCTCGTAGCATTCGGTCGCGCTGTAGCGATACATCGTGCGCTTGCCGATCAACTCGTCCGTCGTCGCGTGCAGCGGCCCGCGCGTGGGCACGCCCGCGATCGTGCCGTGACGGAAGCTCGCCTCGACGGCCGTGAGCGGCAGACCGCGCTCGACGCGCGTCAGCGCGTCGAGCGGCGCGTCGGCCTCGGTCGGCAATACGCCGTCGATCGAGGTCCAGAGGCCGCCGGCGAGATCGAGCACCACGCTCGTCGCCGCCGCGCGACGGGTCGGATCGAGGTAATCGACGAAGTACAGGCCGTCGCGCAGCCGCGTCGCGCGATAGGCGGCCTCGCCCGACGCTGCGGCCTCACCTTCGCCGTCGCGCCAGTGCAGCGCCGTCGCGTCGACGAAGTGATACGTGCGAGACGCCGCGCCGGGTGCGTCGAGCGTCAGCGTACGGCCGGCGAGATCGCCGACCGGCGCGAGCACGTGATTGTCGGGGGCGAAGCCGTCGGCCAGCGCGCCGACCTGGATGAATACCGGGTTTGCTTCCATGCGTATGCTCCGGGCAGGTTGTATGCCGACCATGGTGCCCGTGCGTCGCCGCGCCCGCCATCAACCGGAAGGATGAACGGGCGGCGCGCTCGGCGTACAGTAACGCCCATGCGCGCACCGTCGCGCCGCCCTTGGAGCCGCCCGAATGCACCGCGCCACCCTGCACCGCTGCGCCAGCCTGCCGGTCGAGGCGATGAGCCTCGCCACCGACCGCGCGTTCCCGCGCCATGCGCACGATCAGTTCGGCGTGGGCGTGCTCGCGGCGGGCGCGCATCGGTCGTGGAGCGGACGCGGGCAGGTCGACGCGTGCGCGGGCGACGCGATCATGGTCAATCCCGGCGAAGTCCACGATGGCGCGCCGCTCGGCGGCCCGCGCGCGTGGCGCATGATCTATGTCGAGACGGCGGCGTTCATGGCGCTGGCCGGCGAGGCGGGCCTCGACACCGTGGAATTGACCCGCCCGGCCGTGCGCGATCCCGTGCTCGCGGCGCGCTTCGCACGGCTGTTCCGGTGCGCGACCGCGCCGGATGCGTCGCCGCTCGCCGCCGACGAAGCGCTCGCGCGGGTTGTCGCTCATCTGCTGGCGCGGCATGCGCACCGCCCGCTGCGCGACGCCGGGCCCGCGCCGTCGGTACGACGCGCGCTCGCGCGCATCGACGCCGCGCCCGCCGCGCCGGTCACGCTCGCCGAACTGGCGGCGCTGTCCGATGTGAGCCGTTTCCAGTTGCTGCGCGGCTTCGCCCGATGCTCGCGCGCGGCGTGAGCATCGCGGCCGCGGCCTGCGAGGCCGGCTTCGCCGACCAGAGTCACCTGACCCGTGCGTTCGCGCGGCAGTTCGGCGTCACGCCCGGGCAGTACGTGGCGGCGAGGGGGCGGGGTTAGGCTCGGGTTCGCAGGTGTCGCGGGAGGGATGGGACCTAGCGTGGCCCGCGCATTGCGGGTGATCGCGGGCGGCGGTCGGGAACCGGGCCTGTCCGCAGTTTTGCAGGCGAGGCAGTCGACAACTCCCCCCTCCGCAATTCCGTTCAAGACGCCCGCGCGCCCACGGCGCACGATCGCGGCCATGAACTCACGATACGTCGGATACCTCTACCTGTCGCTCGCGATGCTCGGCGTGGGCAGCACGGTCGTCGCGAGCCGCCTCGCGGGCGACGGCCTCCCGCCCTTCACCGCCACCGCGCTGCGTTTCGCGATCGCCCTGCCGCTGTTCTGCGGGCTGATGCGCTTGCGCCGCACCGCATGGCCGCGCCCCGCGCGACGCGACCGCTGGCTGCTGCTCGCGCAGGCCGCCGCCGGCGCGGTCGGCTACACGGTGCTGCTGATCGCCGGCACGCAGCTGTCGTCCCCCATCGACGCCGGCATCGC
>NZ_JAAGNW010000195.1 GCF_010645215.1 Burkholderia multivorans
CCAACGCCAAGCAGTCCTCCGCATCCTGATCGTGATCACCTTCGCTATAATCCATTGACCGCGCAACACCACCTTCCAGACTGATCACGTTCGCCGGAACGGCTGATCACCATCACCGAAATCCGCATACGGGATGATGAAAAGAGGGTAATCCCCCCGGCCAGTAAGCGGGATCGGAAGTAGAATTTCCAGCAAAGGGAGTTCTACGCAATGAAGAAGTCGAAGTTCACGGATAGCCAGATCATGGATGCGCTCAAGCGGGCGGAGTCCGGGCTGGCGGTGCCGGAGATTTGTCGGGAACTGGGTATCAGCACGGCGACCTTTTACAGCTGGCGCGGCAAGTACGGCGGCATGTACGGCGGCATGGACGTGTCGCTGATGGCTCGCATGAAGGAACTGGAGGCGGAGAACGCACGACTGCGCAAGATGTACGTCGAAGAGAAGATCAAGGCGGAGATCGTTGCAGAGGCGCTGGCAAAAAAAGACTGAGTCCATCTTCTCGCCGCGAGATGGCCAAGGACGCAGTAGCACGCCGGGGGGGCGGTCCGGCTTGCATGCGAGGCATTTGGCGTAAGCCAGACGTGCTACCGCTATGAGCGAAAGCGCAATGCAGAGAACGAACAGATCGCCGACTGGTTGCTGAGACTGACCGACAACCACCGTAACTGGGGATTCGGGCTGTGTTTCCTGTACCTGCGCAACGTGAAGGGCTTCGGGTGGAATCATAAGAGGATCTACCGCATCTATCGCGAGCTCGAGCTGAATCTACGCATCAAACCGCGTAAGCGGCTTGTGCGGCAGGCGCCGGAGCCACTGGTCGTACCGATGTCGGTGAACGCTGTGTGGTCGATGGATTTCATCCACGACCAGTTGAAAGACGGGCGAAGTATTCGGCTGCTCAACGTCATAGACGACTTCAACCGGGAAACCCTGGGCATCGAGATTGACTTCTCGCTACCTTCTGCCCGTGTCATACGAGCCCTGGAGCAGATCATGGGATGGCGGGGAAAGCCGGCGGCGATACGGTGCGACAACGGCCCGGAGTACCTGAGTGAGGCGATCACGCAATGGGCTGACCAGCACGGTATCGCGTTGAACTACATCCAGCCGGGCAAGCCGCAGCAGAACGCCTACGTGGAGCGCTTCAACCGCACGGTACGCTGTGAATGGCTGTCACAGTACTACTGGGACGACCTTGAGTACATCCAGCAGTTCGCCACGGAATGGATGTGGCAATACAATCATGAGCGCCCCAACATGGGCCTTGGTGGCGTAACGCCGAAACAGCGGCTAGCCATGGCCGCTTAGCCTCTACTTCTGACTCGCGCTAAAAGCGGGGGGATTACCGGCCGTGTTCGGAGTCACGGGAGCAACTCCACTTTGCCCGTTTACACCTATCGCACGAAATTATGTGCCCAGGGCACATCGACAGTCAGCACCTATGGCGGGAACCTCAACCCGACCCCTATGAGACGGGTCTTTCCAGACTAGGGGGTATCAGACAGTTTTGGGATAGTCTGATGCAGGTTGTGCAAGAGAGGAGAAGATGTTCGCCAAGTCGAGATAATTGAGTTTCCCTTTGGCCACATCGACCAGGATTTCTTCGAGGGCCTGCGTGCGGGGGACTTCGTATTCCTCGATGAGGAGATAGGTGAGCGCTGAAACAAGGGCCGTTCGTTTGTTCGCGTCTGAGAACGCATGACCGCGCGCGATTGCCTCAGCGTACATGCCGGCAATTTCGAATACGTCTTCGAGCCCTTCGTAATGAATTCGGGCTTCGATCCGACCAAGGGCGCCTTCCAACGCGCCCCTGTTCGTGTGGCCATTCAGGCCTGGCTCACGGGAAAGGATGAAATCATGCACCAGCACGACCAGATCCGCATCCAGAGTCATCGATTGGCAAGAGCTTGGATGACCGAGTGGTGTTGCTCGTACACCGTTTTCGCGGCGCTAAGGATCGCCTTCCGGCCTGCCGGCGACTGAGTAGTCACCTTTACGGTTGGTTGTTGAATGGACTGGCGCGCTCGAACCTCCACTCCGTGGATGGTCCCGGTCTTACCCTTGATGCTCATACGGACTCTCCAAGAGGCGCAACGGGATTGTTGCACTGCAAAACTGTGTCGCCAAATTGTACCCGCGAATTTCGGCGCGTGCAGAAGGGCTACCGAAATTTCGTACTGTGTGAGTCAATTATCGACATCACAGGCGCGAATTCAAGGGGGAGCGGTACCTACGAAAGAAACTTGTGTGACAAAAGCCACACCATGTAGGTGGGGCACTAGGTCGCGCGACTGCGTTGGTAGGTGTCGGATTGCGAGATTGCTTTGGTCGCAATCATCGGGAGGTCACCACTCCTTCCAGCCGACATAAGACGCATTCCTGTGGGGGCGCGCAGCCTTCAACTGGGGGGGGCGCAGTTTTGGGGCCGCATTCCCGGAAAATAGCGCGACGGCGGACCGCTCGGACAAGCAGGCGCGGCAAGCAGTAGTCCATCGGCAGATTCGGCGCGATACCATGTGAGACGCCTGCCAGACTTGGCCGGGCCGAGGCCAGGCCGGCACGTGATCAGCGCCATCACGCCTGCCGATACCGATCTGAGAAGGCGTAGGTTGCTCGGCCAGCCCAACGGATACCTCTGGTGCTGGTTTTATCGAACATCAGTCGATGAGTGAAGATCACTCGCAGCCCTTTGGGGCTTTCCACAATCAGGTCGGCCGTTGAGTTCGTACCGGAACACGGATCGTGACATGACCGACGCCACGGACGTACCTTGGGTTGCAACAAGCATGCTTGACCCGAGTCGGCAGAATGCGTTCCATCAGTCTACCGCGCGCGATGTCGCGGTCGGAATCGCCCTGCCGCATACGGGCAAGGACTTGATGATACTCAAACAATTCGAACTTCGTTTGATTATGGACGCTCCGTTAAAAAATAGGGAGCGGGCCGACTGTGAAATTTCGAATCGCGCTTGTGTCTCGGTTCTACTGACGCCGTTACGCCCGTCCCAGAATGGCTCCATAACGGGCCGATTCGGGATAGGGCGCGACTGGCTGGTTGAGATTTCGGTGTTGCTTGCTACTTGTTAGTTATTTTTCGTATAAAGTGATATGGCTTTTGTGGATATATTAATATATCTGGGGTTTTGATATCCAATTAAATTGCTCTGAGAATGAATTGTTTTCATTGAAGATGATCACTTTGTGTTTGGCGTGATGGTCGTCGGTGTTGGTATTATATGTGTCAGGATCTGAATCGAAGGTGTGGATGTCGGGGCCGTGATTGCCCCAAAGTTGGGTGGTTTGAAAATTATCGCGCGTACTTGGTTTGGATTCTGCATCTGTGGTAATGGCGATGAAAATCGATAGCAGGAAAAGTATCCTGCACCATTTGCATGATTGATGGAAGTTTAATTTCATGATGCTTATCCTTGTCAATAAATGTTTGATTAGAAATGGGCCTAGATAACATCCATTTGACTATGTCTGTTTGACCAGTAAATATTCTATTCTCATGGCGTGGGTTGTGAGATGCCTTGCGCATCCTCATTACTATTTTCCCCGCCCCCAGCCTCATAGGTGCCGCTCTTGGAGAGTGCCGTTACCGCGGCATTCGGTCCACCCTCGGGCGATCCGTCATCGACTGCGGTAAAACTTCCTGGCTCGACATGCATCGGATGCGTGTCACCCCCGGAGGTCTCAAAATTGCCCGCCATCTTGCCGTTGTTACCGATCAGCACCTGGGTTCCGTGAATAGCACCCGAGGGCAGGGTGATCGAGGTCGCGTTGGTATTTCCACTGAACGGATTCCAAGTCGCTGACTCTGCAAAGCCAGCTTGCGCACCGCCAGCCAGATAGGTGATGGCAACGACGCCTGAGTCGTTCATATCGATGCCCAGTGTACGCAATGCGGTTCCGCCATTGACGGTCAACAGGACCGTCGGTCCTGTTCCGCCTGGCCCCCATTGCACTGCGCGACGCGTATCCGTTCCATAGATGCATTGCCCTAAGATCTGGCCGCCAAGATTGACTTTACCCGCACTGCAGTAACTCGCACCACTCGGCACGGGCAGCACGACATACCCTGGAGCGGAGGGCGAGGTCCAGAGCACGGCGTTATTCTTGCCGCTGCTACCGGGACAATTCCCCACGATAGCCGGCGTGGCGGCATCGTTGATACTTATCGGAAAGCAATTGATCTGAGGTAGACCGGATAAGAGCGCCACATTCAACGGGGTGGCTGTGCCGTTGGATGACCAAAAGACTGGCAGGGCCGACTCATTGGCATCGATGCTGACGCCGATGGAAATCCCCTGGATGTTGACATCCGTCGCCCGGGTCTTCACCCCCGCGCCAATGAGCCCAAGGAGGCCCGCAAAAGGCGCTAACTGGGTTGGCGTGCCTGGTGCGCCTGAGTTCCAGGCGACCGCTTGCGCGACATTGTTACCATCGACGCAGCTGCCGATGATCGTTTCCTTGCCGGCCGCGGCATTGTTGACGGCGCTGGCGATACACGGGACGTTCCCTGGTGTGCTGAGTAGCGCTGCCAATTGCGTTTGAGCGCCCGATACTGTGACATAGGCCACCGATGCATTGCTGACCTTGCAGTCGGTAATAACGGTACCGGCGTCATTGATATCCGCGTTGACGCACTGGCTTGCGACTGCGGGGTTGCTGTCAGTCCAGGCATAGGCGGGTGTGACGCTCAGGCTGGCGAAGGCCGCCCACCCGAGGGTCGCGGCGAAAGAGATAAGTGCTTTCATTGTGCCTCCAAGTATTTCATTATCGAATGGATGGGGAGTCAATGGATCAGATCAAAAATGTTTGTAATGAACTAGTTGTGTGTCCGTCGGCATTGTGAATGTTGGTGTCGATATTTTATTGCTATGAACAATTAATTAAATGTAAATTATATTCTTCATAAGAATTTGCTGTTCTGTTTTTGATGATTTGTGAGGCTTTATTGTTTGAGTAATGGTAGCTGGTCATTCGAGAGCGTCAAGAAAATTCTGAATGTATTCGGTGTGCAGGTAATTCGGTCTTGAAGCCCATTGCACAGATGGGGGGTATGCGATGTAAGTTGAGTTTCTTCGTCGCGCCTGCTTGTGCCGGTATCTGCGTTCATCGGCTGTGTTGGGTGCATTAGTCTGGACTTGATCTGAAAGAGAGTCGGCCGAATTAGGTAGTAGCGGTTAAGGAATGTGGGGGGAGTGTCTCTTTAGCGGGTCCCGGTGAGTCGAAGAAGGTCTGCATAGGCGTCTTGACATAGCAACATCGTGCTTAGAGCGGCCTAACACAAGTCCTCGAGGAAGCGGGAACAAATGATAGCCGCCGATAGAGAAAGGGGAGCGGAATGGATGTCGAGTCGACGGTCGAAGCGAATGCGAAGCTTGCCGAAAGCGGCGAACCAGGCATGCGTTCGCTCGACGATCCAGCGATGAGGTCCGACGCGACTTGCTCTCGACGCCCTTACAAGCAATTCGGGACTTGATACCGCACCGCTTGAGGTGATTGATGACGGTGTAATCCCGCCCTTCGATGGTGGCGAAATGTGAGCAGTTCGCTCAAGCACGAAGGGGCCTGAGGTCCCCTTTGGCGTGATGCGACGGCGGTGCCGTTCAGAACGACGGTTCGTATTCGCGTGCGGACGTCTTGTGATGCGCGCAACTCGCGCAGTTGTTCGTGAAACTGAGCGCCGTAGAAGTCGGTGATCGTGGCGAGCAGGTCATCGAGCAGTTCGAACACGGCCAGCGCCTGCTCGGGTGTCCAATCACCGGGGACGACGAACGGTAGACCGCCCAGGCGTCCCGAAGGCAACAGCGGTGCGCGGGTTATGATGTTCCCACCTCCTTCGCCGCGGGCCTGCGGGTTTTGCGCAGTCGGGCGCGCGCCTTCTTGGGCCGGTACGGCTCGTCATCGCCCTCGATCAACCATCGACACCGCGCAGCCCGCGTTCGGGAAGGCACTCGTGTCTGATCCAGATATACGCCGACCCGTGTTGTGCCTAGACCGGCAGAATGCGTGTCCGCCGGAAGACGTCGGTCGAGCGCCCGGATATGCCGATTTCCTCAAAGCGATTGCCGATCCGACGTACGAGGAGCATGACCGCTTCTTCGAGTGGTGTGGCGGCCGCTTCGATCCAGTATTTTTTAAAAGGCGGGGCGTGAGATGGATCGTCCTGGTTTCTTCGCGGTTTGTAGAGGGGGCATTTCCTCGGCTACCTCCCAAATTGGGTAGGTCGACGCGCACGGCCCTTCCTACTATGATCTGGCGCCCAATCGAGTCGATGGGCATAGACACATGAGACGGATACTCATCGTGAAAGTAACGTCGCTGGGCGACGTGGTTCAGACGCTGCCAGTGGTGGCAGACATCCGCCGCGCGTTTCCAGGCGTGGAGGTGGACTGGGCTGTCGACGAATCGTGCGCCGACGTCGTGCGTTGGTGTCCGGGTGTCAGCCGGGTGCTGTGCGCGCCACTGCGGCGTTTCAAGAAGGCGCGCAACCTGGCCGATCTGAAGGCGATTGCCGCATCGATCAGCGAATTGCGCGCACATCGCTACGACGCGGTGATCGATCTGCACGGCGTCTACAAGAGCGCAATCATTTCGTTGCTCGCTCGCGGGCGACGGCGCTTCGGCTACCGGAATCCGGATCTCGGCGAGCGCGGCGCGAAGTTTGCCTACAGCCACCGCTTCGGTCCGCGCCCGGCCTGTGACGCATGGCACGGGATGCGCGTGAGCGCCGGCGAGGCGCTCGGTTACGAACCCCAGGGGATGGCCGACTACGGGCTCGTGATGGCGCACGACGACGGCGTACTGGCCGCCGACGGCCAGGAGCAAGCAGCGCGTCCGTATGCGCTGTTTTTTCATGCGACGTCGAACGACGACAAGCGCTGGCCGACCGAGTACTGGGCGGAACTGGCCCGCGAGCAGCTCGCGCGCGGGGTGCGGGTCTACCTGCCGTGGGGATCCGCGAGCGAGCACGAGGAGTCGCAGCGGATCGCGCTGCGCGCGCCCGGCGCGGAAGTCCTGCCGCGCCTGTCCGTGACGAACCTGGCATATCGGATCGATCGCGCGGCGCTGGTGGTCGGCGTCGATACCGGGTTCGTGCATATGTCCCATGCGCTGAAAAAACCGACGGTCATGATCTTCATTGCTACGTCGCGCCACCACTGCGGTATCGCGGGCGCGCCGCAGTCGGTGTCGATTGGTGAAGAGGGCGCGGTGCCGACGGTCGACGAAGTGCTGGCAGCAATTGGCTCGGGGCCAGATTGACCGATGTGCGACGGAGGTCTGCCGGACTACTCATTGCACATCGTGCCGGCGGGCCGCTCGCATAACTAAAGTTGTAACTACTAGCGAGCCCCGCGATATTCCCCGGAAACCCTTGTCCCTCATGGCTGAGCGGCCAATTTCCACGTCAACTAAAGCGGTGTCTATCGGCGTTCGGACGTCAACTAAAGTTGTAACTCGATGCGCGATTTCAACCAAAGTTGTGTCGCATTGGTCGATCGGATCAACCGATAGGGCGGGCCGCTATCCGCGACGACGGGATGAGGCTTCTTGAGCGCTGGCACAGGTTACCAATGACCGCCTGAGGCGGCGAGGCGGGCTGGCCGCCGGCACGGCGCCGTTAGTGGGTCCCGTCGGCCGACGATCGACACAACATTAGACAGCATGACTTTCCGTGAGGTGGGGCTGGCCTGGTGTGATGCATCCACGCGGGTTAGCATCGCTGCCAGAGCCGCCCGGGTGGGGTCGAAGCCTCACCCCGGCGATTTCCACCACGGAGGCCAGCATGAAAAACGATAGCACGCTGTACGTCGGTCTGGATGTGCACAAGGAATCGGTTTCGGTGGCATACGCAATCGACGCCGCCGCCGTCGAGTCGCTCGGCAAGATCGGTACGACCAAAACGGAGATCGACCGGTTGTGCAAGCGGCTGCAGTCGAAAGCGCCGCACGTGTGCGTCGTTTATGAAGCCGGCCCATGTGTGGTGGTCAACTAATCCCGGACACTGCGTTAAGTTTTTCTTCCGCAACGGCCGGCCCCAGTCCGTCATTGAACCGATGCGGCCGTATCCAGTTGTACCGGTGCATCAGGTAGTGGCTGATGTCCCGATGTGCCTCCTGCGCCGACATGTAGCCCACTGACGGTAGCCATTCGGTCTTGAAGCTGCGGAACAGCCTCTCCATCGGGGAGTTGACGCTCCTATGTCAAGCGGCGGCCGTCGAATCGGCAAGATCGGCCAGAATGAGCGGGTACAACTCCCGGACGATATAGCGTTTCAGGCAGCGGTGGATTTCCTTGTTCGACATGCCTTCCTTCGTCCGTCGATCGACATAGGCCCGAGTACGGGGATCGCTGCGCATCCGAACCATAGCAATGGTCCATAAGGCGTTGTTCGCAGACCGGTCACCACCCCGGTTCAAACGATGCCGGACCGTCTTGCCGGACGACGCCTGCAATGGACTGGTGCCACAAGTGCCGCTAGCGCCGCTTCACTTTTCAGGCGTTCGGGGTTGTCGCCCGCGCCCGCAACCAATACTGCAGCGGTTTGCGGGCCGACGCCGAAATCGTTCGCGAAGTCGCCTGGCATGCTGGCTGGTCAGGTTGTCAAGCATTGTGTCGAGCGCTTTGAGCTCCTCTGCCAGTATGAGCCAACGCTTCGCCAGCAGACGCAATGTGGTTGTGAGCGTTTGCAACACTGGCGTTTTGCCCAGCGAGCGAAGACGGGCGCAACCCTCAACGCATTCTGCGGTCTTCGCTTTCAGAAGACGCTCACGAATTTCCTGGGGAGCGCTTACGAGTAAAGCTCGTAACTGATTGATAGCCTGCGTCTTTGCTTTGACCGCACTGCGTCTGGCAACGGAGACGGCGCGCCTCGCCTCGGCGGCACCGGACTGTTCCTTTGGAATAGCGGTGGCCCTTCCGGCGAGGACCGCCCGCGCGGCGTTTTCCGCATCGGTGGGATCGGACTTCCCTCGGGAGCGGCGCAGCGCACGATCAGGACGATTGACTTCAAGGACCTCGATTTCATGATCGCGCAGCACGCGGGCCAAGCCCGCTCCGTAGGTGCCGGTCCCTTCAACCCCGGCACGACGTAACTGACCGAACGAATTCGCCCATGTCAGCAGGTCGAAATACCCCGCCGTATCGGTTGTTACCGACAGCGTTCCGAGAAGCCGGCCTGCGCCGCTAATCACAGCCCCGACATGCGTATCCAGATGCGTATCAACGCCCAGAATTACTTCGTTCTGTTCCATACGTATATCCGTTGTAGTGGGCGCATCGCCAACCCCACGCGCAGGACAGGACACTCACGGTGCAGTACAAAGCTCCTATCAGGTCACAGACGGTGAGCCCAGCAACGCTCGGGGAACGCCGGAGCCCGATCGACAGGTCAACTCAAAGGCAGCTTGGCCAGTCCCAGCACGGGTCAGATCGGTCCGACGTTCAAGGCGTATTTTGGACTGAGTGTCCCAGCAATTTCCACGACGGCTCATGCTCTGCTGAATCCGATAGCGCCACAGGCGCTGACGGAAATTCCGGCTTGCATACTGGGCGGATTCAACCGAGTGAAACAGCAAGCTTTGCGGTCGACCACGCCGCTCATGGGCCATCTCCAATGCCTGCACGACCAGATCGGCATCCGGGTGTGTCGAGAACGTACAGCCGACGACCCGACGCGTGAACAGATCGAGTACCACGGCCAGATAATGCCAACGCGCTCTGCGCCCAGACATACGTGATGTCACCACACCACACCACACCTGATTCGGCGTACCAACCTCGAATTCGCGATTGAGATGGTTCGGGTATCGATCCGCTCGACCGTGGCCTGCTTGTAGGCATGGCGGCCCGGCTGCTTGCAGATCAACCCGAGTTCTTCCATCAAGCGGCTGACCTTGAAGCGGCCAATCGCCGTACCTTCCTCGCGCATCATGCCCATGATGCTGCGACTGCCAGCAGAGCTTCGACTCTCGATGAACAGCTCGTGTACCCGGCTACGCAGAGCCATGCGCTCGGCATCAACGCGTCGGGCCGCCCTCGGTGGGCATACAGGCAGGGCCGCGACACGTCGAATACCGTGCAGATCAGCTCGACCGATTCGCTTGCGCCAATCTGATCAATTACTTCGTACGTTCGATGCCTTCCGGCATCAAGAGCGCGGTAGCCTTCCTGAGAAACTCAATGCGTTCAGGCGACTTTTTCCTGCAACACATACCCCATCGATTCGGCACGGCGAGTGAGATTGTTCAGGACACGCTGACGGTAGCGTTCCTCGTAATATGTGGCGCCCGGATCGACGTACTTCATGCTATAGCGCAGCGTGTTGTAGAAGAGAACGGCAATCTTGCGCGCGGTGGCGGTAACAGCTTTGGCCTTGCCGATCCGGGCTGACAGGCGTCGATAGAAACCACCCAGAGCAGTGTCCGTCCTGCCGACCGTCGTTGCGGCCAGCCGTAGCGCAGCTGCCGCCTTGCTGGAAGAGCGGCGCGTCTTTGATAAGGGATTTTGCCGCCCGAGATCTTGTTGCCAGGCGCGAGGCACAGCCACGACGTGAAGTGCTTCACTGTCGGCCAGCGCGACATGTCGTTGCCGCATTCGGCGACGAGCTTGAGCGCAACATAGGGCCCCAGGCCATGAATCTGGGTTAGGTCGACGCCGAGCATGCCGTACAGCGCGGCGCGCACGTCAAAGGCGAAGCCATTCGGCTGTTTGGTCCGATGTCGCGCCACAGGTATGGGAGCCGTGGGCGGTTCGACACCAGTCTGCAGGTGTCGGAGCGCGACTTCAATTCGCTCATCACATTGTGCGACCTGGGTTTGGTAGAAATCGTAAAGTGCGAGTGCCTGCGTGAGCTCGAACACGTGCTCAGCCTGATAGTGGCTGATCAGCGAGTCGCGGATGGTTTCGACGGAGGCTTTGCAGCGCACATCTCGATACTTGGCGAGGTCATCGGCATTGCGTTCGCTAGCTACGATGGCGCGGATGATCTTCATGCCGGTGGCACCAGTTACGTCCTCCACCACTTGATGCAGTTGGACATTCATCAGCGTCAGTGCCTTCTGCATGTGCTGGATGTGGGACGCTACGTATTCCAGCAGGCGCTCGCGCTGCCGCAGATAGGAGCGCAGCGTCGCGACATCTTGACTCGGACGGAAGCTCGCCCTCAGCAGCCCGTAGGAGTGCAGCTTCTGCAGCCATTGTGGATCGTTCACATCGGTCTTGCGCCCCGGCACGTTCTTTGCATCGCGGGCGTTGACGAGGACCACCTCGAAACCGCGCGCCTCCAGAATCTCGAACACCGGAATCCAGTAGACGCCTGTCGACTCCAGCGCCACCGTGCGGATCCCGACCTGCTTGAGCCGGTCGGCAAGCTCGTGAAGCTTTTTCGTGAAACTGCGGAACGAACGCACGGGTTCGGCGTCACGTTCGGCTCCAACCGCGACCACATGAAACTGCGCGCCGATGTCGATCACCGCCGCGTGCGGATGAACCACAGAAATTTGCGCCGCACCGCTGGCGCGTCGAGGCCTCGTTGCCGGCATATTCGCCTCCGCTATCAGAATGGTTAGGTCGAGGGGCGGGACCGCGGATTTGATCACCTTCCTGAACGGGATCGCCTAGCGGCGTCACCAATGCTGAGTTCGCATCAGTCCCTGGACCACGTTTTTTAACGGGATGTCTCACCAAAAAGCCAACGGCCGCTCCCTTCGACGGCACTCAGTGTAGTACCCCCGACAAGCGTTTCTGCCTTTCGGGCAGGGGCGCGCCCCTAGCAGGCTGTTGAAAAGCGCCTCGCTTTGGCGATCGGGGCACGGTTTAAAAGGGTTTCGTATGCGATTGGCCGCTGAGTTGCAGACGGATCGTGCCGGATGCGCCGCTGGAGAGCGGACCGGCC
>NZ_JAAGNW010000196.1:0-2114 GCF_010645215.1 Burkholderia multivorans
GACGAGCCGGGCGATGCGCGCCTGCTCGGGCTGATCGTCGAGCGCGCGACCCAGACCACCCGGATCGAGCGCGACGCGTTCCACGATCCGGGCATCGCGACGCCGCACGCGCGCTGGCTCGGGCCGGTCGCGAGCGACGCCGACGGCGTGGTCCAGTGGGTCGCCGTGCGGCATCTGCTCGACGGCCCGGCGCGCGCGCTGCTGTTCGGCGAGCCGGGTGCCGACGCCGCGCCGGAGGGCGGCCGATGAACGTCTTCGACCCGCGCTTCCAGAGCTGGCTGTCGCGCGAGACCGGCATCGATCCGGCCTCGCTCGGCAACGACTACGTGGCCCGCGCGCTGCTCGAACGGATCGGCGCGACCCAGTACGACGGCGCGCGCGCGGTGCCGGCCGCGATCCGCGCGCAGCAGGTGTCCGACGAGATCGTCGACGCGTACTGGCGGCTCCTGAACAGCTCGCCCGACGAGCAGCGCGCGCTGATCGAGCTGTTCGTGGTGCCCGAAACCTGGTTCTTCCGCGAGCGCGAGGCCTTCGTCGCGCTGGCCCGGCTCGCGTGCGAGCGCCTGTTCGCGCATCCGGGGCGGGTGCTGCGGGTGCTGAGCGCGCCGTGCTCGACCGGCGAGGAGCCGTATTCGGCGGCCATGGCGCTGCTCGACGCCGGCCTCGATCCGGCGCGCTTCGAGATCGATGCGATCGACATCAGCGGGCGCGCCATTGCCCACGCGATGCGCGGCCGCTATGGCCGGAACTCGTTTCGCGGCCATGCGCTCGAGTTCCGCGACCGCTATTTCACGGCGGAGGGCGACGGCTGGCTGCTCGACGAGCGGGTGCTCCGCTGCGTGCGGTTTCGTCAGGTCAATCTGCTGGACATGCTCGCGAACGACCAGACGCAGTACGATTTTATTTTTTGTCGCAATGTGCTCATCTATTTCGATCAGGATGCGCAGGATCGGGTCATGCGCGGCATCGACGCGCGGCTCGCGCAGGACGGGCGCGTGTTCGTCGGGCCGGCCGAGACGGGGGTGGTGATGCGGCACGGGATGATGTCCGCGAAGATTCCGCTCGCGTTCGCCTTCCGGCGGGCGACCGCCGCCGACGCGCCGCCCGTGTGGATGGCCCGTCCCGAGGGCGGGGCCGAAGCATGGCCGCCGCCGCTGTTCGTGCCGCCCGTCGACGTGCTGTCGACGATGGTGGCGCCGCCGAGCGTGGCCGCGCACGAATGGTTCTCCGACGCCGCCTGGCCGGCGCCGAGCGCGGCCAGGCCGGCTGCGCCGGCCATTCCGGCCCGACCGCTCGCGCCGGAGTGGCCGGAGTGGCCGGGGCACGGGCTGAAGCCGGTGGCGTCGCTCGACGCGGCGCGCGATCTGGCCGACGCCGGCGCGTTCGACGCGGCGCAGCAGGCGGTCGAAGGGTTCAGCGAATCGGCGGGGCCGAGCGCCGACGCCTACTACCTGCTCGGCCTGATCGCCGACGCGCAGGGCCGGACCGCGGATGCCGGGGATTTCTACCGCAAAGCGTTGTATCTTGAACCGAATCATCACGAGGCGCTGACGCACCTGGCCACGCTGCTCGACATCGCGGGCGACCGAACGGGCGCGGAGTGGCTGATGCAGCGGGCGCGCCGCGCGGTGCAGCAGGACGCGCCGCCGGGCGCCGGCACACCAAGAGGAACCCATGGACCGCGACGCCGTTGAGCCCGCCGCGACCTTAGTCGACATCGACGATTGCTGGAACCGCATCGGCACGCGCGGCGGCGATCACTCGTGCCCGCGGCTCGCGGAGTATTCGCGCTGCCTGAACTGCCCGGTGTTCGCGAAGCACGCGGCGCTGCTGCTCGACCGGCCGCTGACGGCCGACGACCTCAACGCCGCCGCGCGCGGCGCGGCGGGCGCGAAGCCGATTGCGGGGCCGGGCGCCGGCCTGCGCGGCGATGCGGCCGAGCTGGCGCATTCGGTGCTCGCGTTCCGCGTCGCGGACGAGTGGCTTGCGCTGCCGACCGGCGTGTTGCGCGAGATCACCGAGTCGCGCACGATCCATTCGCTGCCGCACCGCCGCCATCGCGCGGTGCGCGGCATCGTCAACGTACGCGGCACGCTGCGCATCGCCGTGTCGCT
>NZ_JAAGNW010000196.1:2124-7426 GCF_010645215.1 Burkholderia multivorans
CTGCTGCATCTCGATGCGAGCGCCGGCCGCCAGGGCGCGCGCAGCGGGTTTACGCGGATGCTGGTGGTCGCCTACCAGGGCGACCCGGTGGTCTTCCCGGTCGACGAGGTCGAGGGCGTGCTGCGCTTCACCGCGTCCGAATGGGTGTCGGTGCCCGCCACCGTGTCGCGGGCGGGCGTCGCCCACGCGCGCGGCGTGTTCGTCTGGCGCGGCAAGGCGATCGGCCTGCTCGACGAAGACCGTCTGTTCGACTCGCTGATCCGGAGCTTGCGATGAGCCAGGACGACGATCTGAGCCGGCTGTCGCTGCTCGAGCTGTACCGCGAGGAAACGCAGACCCAGACCCAGGCGCTGTCCGAGCAGCTGCTCGCGCTCGAACACGGCGCGCAGGACGCGGCCGCGTTCGAGGCCTGCATGCGGGCCGCCCATTCCTTGAAGGGGGCGGCCCGCATCGTCGGCGTGCCGCTCGGCGTCGACAGCGCGGGCCGTATGGAAGACTGCTTCGTGGCCGCGCAGCATGGCGAACGGGTGCTCGGCGCCGCGCACATCGACGCGCTGCTGGCGGGCGTCGACCTGCTGGTGCGGGTCGGCGATCCGCACGGCGCGATCGCCGTGAGCCAGGACGAGATCGAGCGCTTCGCTGCCGCGCTGGACGCGGCCGGACAGGACGCCGCCGGGCAGGACGCGGCCGGGCAGGACGCGGCCGGGCAGGACGCCGCCGCGCCGCCCGAGGCGCCCGCCGCGGCGTTGCCCGAGTCCGCGCCGGGCCTGGCTGCGCCGGCCAGCGCGCCCGGCCCCGCGGCGCTCGAGGCCGAGCGCGCGGGCAAGATGCGGCGGGTGCGCGCCGATAGCCTGAACCGGCTGCTGAGCCTGTCCGGCGAGGCGCTGGTCGAATCGCGCTGGCTCAAGCCGTTCGCGGAATCGATGCTGCGCCTGAAGCGCGCGCAGCGCGACGCGGCGCGCGCACTCGACACCATCCACGAGGCGCTGCCCGAGGAACTCGATCCGCGCGTGCACGGCGCGCTCAACGACGTGCGGCAGATGTTTACCGACCTGCAGCGCACCTTCGGCGCGCGGCTCGACGAACTCGACCGCTTCGAGCGGCGCGGCACGCACATCGCGGAGCAGATGTACGACGAGGCGCTGCAATGCCGGATGCGCCCGTTCGGCGACGCGACCCGCGCCTATCCGCGCATCGTGCGCGATCTCGCGCGTTCGCTCGGCAAGCGGGTGCGCTTCACGGTCGTCGGCGAGGCGACCCAGGTCGATCGCGACATCCTCGACATGCTCGACGCGCCGCTCGGCCACCTGCTGCGCAATGCGGTCGATCACGGCGTGGAGTCGCCCGAGGCGCGGCTTGCGCGCGGCAAGCCGGCCGAGGCGAGCGTCACGCTGGAGGCGCGCCACAGCGCGGGATCGCTGCTCGTCAGCGTGTTCGACGACGGCCCCGGCGCCGATCTCGCCGCGGTGCGCGCGGCGGTCGTGCGCCACAACCTGACCGACGAGGATACGGCCGCGCGGCTGTCCGACCAGGAACTGCTCGAATTCCTGCTGCTGCCGGGCTTCTCGATGCGCGAGCAGGTGACGGACGTGTCCGGGCGCGGCGTCGGGCTCGACGCGGTGCAGGAGCTGGTGCGCTCGGTGCGCGGCGCGGTGCGGATCTTCAACGAGCCGGGGCAGGGGATGCGTTTCGTGCTGCAGCTGCCGCTCACGCTGTCGGTGATCCGCAGCCTGCTGGTCGAGGTGGGCGGCGAGCCCTACGCGTTCCCGCTCGTGCAGGTGCGCCGCACGCTGGAACTCGATCGCGCGGACATCGACGTGCTGGAGGGCCAGCAGCATTTCCCGCTCGACGACCGGCGGGTGGGCCTCGTGACCGCGCACCAGCTGCTGGAGGCGGGCGAGCTGAACGCGAGCCGGCCCAGCACCGCCGTGGTGGTGGTGGGCGGCGAGCCCGAGACCTACGGGGTCGCGGTCGACCGGTTCCTGGGCGAGCGGATGCTGGTGGTGCAGCCGCTCGACGGCCGTCTACACAAAATTCAAAACATCGCAGCGGGCGCCTTGTTGGAAAATGGCGATCCGGTGCTGATCGTCGACGTCGAGGACCTGATCCGTTCGATCGACAAGCTGATCCGCGGCGGCCAGCTGACCAAGGTGCGGCGCGGCGAGCAGCATGCGCTCGCGCCGCGCGCGAAGCGCGTGCTGGTGGTCGACGATTCGCTGACGGTGCGCGAACTGGAACGCAAGCTGCTTGAAAAGCGCGGCTACGGCGTGACGATCGCGGTCGACGGGATGGACGGCTGGAATGCGATACGCATCGAACTCGTCACGCTGATCAAGCGCGATCCGCTGCTGAAGGCGGTGCCCGTGATGATCGTGTCCTACAAGGACCGCGACGAGGATCGGCGGCGCGGCCTCGAGGCCGGCGCAGACTATTACCTGGCGAAGGGCAGCTTCCACGACGAGGCGCTGCTCGACGCCGTTCACGACCTGATTGGAGACGCCCGGCCATGAACATCGGCATCGTCAACGACCTCCCGCTCGCGGTCGAGGCCCTGCGCCGCGCGATCGCGCAGCGGCCGGAGCACCGCGTGCTGTGGGTCGCGACCGACGGTGCGCAGGCGGTCGACTTCTGCGTCGCGAACCCGCCCGACCTGGTGCTGATGGACCTGGTGATGCCGAAGGTGAACGGGGTCGCGGCGACCCGCAGCATCATGGAGCGCGCGCCGTGCGCGATCCTGATCGTGACCGCGAGCGTCGACGCGAACACGTCGTATATCTACGAGGCGATGGGCGCGGGCGCGCTCGACGCGGTCGACACCCCGACCCTCGTGCAGGGCGTGCTGGCCGAGCCGCTGCTGGCCAAGATCGACCAGATCGGGCGCCTGCTCGCCACCCGCACCACCGCGCCGGCGCCGCCCGCGCCCGCAGCCGTTGCGCCGGGCGCGCAGCCGCCGCTCGTGGCGATCGGCGCGTCGGCGGGCGGCCCGACCGCGCTGACGACGCTGCTCAAGCGCCTGCCGGAGGATTTTCCGGGTGCGATCGTGATCGTCCAGCATGTCGACCAGGCGTTCGCGATCGGGATGGCGCAGTGGCTCGACGGCCACACGCTGCTGCCGGTGCAGGTGGCGCGCCAGGGCAGCGTGCCGCGGCGCGGCGAGGTGCTGCTGGCCGCGACCAACGACCACCTGACGTTGACCTCGCGCGGTTCGCTCGGCTATACGCGCTATCCCGAGGAGACGCCCTACCGGCCGTCCGTGGACGTGTTCTTCAACAGCGTGGCCGAATACTGGAAGGGCGATGCGCTCGGCGTGCTGCTGACGGGCATGGGCCGCGACGGCGCGCTGGGCCTGAAGGCGATGCGCGACAAGGGCTACTACACGATCGCCCAGGACCAGGCGACGAGCGCCGTTTACGGCATGCCGAAGGCCGCCGCGGCGATCGGCGCGGCCACCGCGATCCTGCCGCTCGACCGTATCGCCGAGCAACTGATCTCGCTGCTGCAACGGAAGAATCGGTTTCGTTAGGCATGCGCCGGCCGGAACCCGGGCGTCTGCGTGCGGGTCGGAACCTGTGGGGCCGCCTAGGTGGCCAGTGCGAACGCACTAGCCGGACTGGTGCATCCGCGCCTGGTGCGCGGCGCGCGCGGCGGCGAGCATCGCATGATGCGCCGGCCGCGCGGGCCGTGCGCCGCAACGGAGAACCGATGACCGATCCAGCCAACGAAGTGATCAACGAGCAGGCGCTCAAGACGCATACCGACCGGCGCCAGTTGCAGCAAATCATCACGGGCCTGACCGAAGGCGTGATTCTCGTCGAGCCGGACCAGCGGATCGTGTGGGCCAACGAGGCGGCGCTGTCGATGCACGGCGTGACCGAACTCGCGGCGCTCGGCGCGGACGTCGATGCGTACCGCGCGCGCTTCCGGCTGCGCTACCGCAACAATCATCCGGTGCAGGAGGGGCACTACCCGATGGACCGGGTGATCGCCGGCGAGGCGTTCACCGACGTCACGGTCGAGGTCGTGCCCGCCGATGACGAAGACACCGTCTGGGTGCACCGGATCCGAGGCCTGGTGCTGACCAACCACGCGGGCGAGCCCGACTGTCTCGCGCTGGTGCTGCACGACGCGACCGAATGGGCGAGCGCCGAGCAGCGCTTCGAGCGCACCTTCAATGCGAATCCCGCGCCCGCCGTGATCTGCCGGCTCAGCGACTTCCGCTACATCAAGGTCAACCAGGGCTTTCTCGACATGACGGGCTACGTGCGCGACGACGTGATCGGGCGCTCCGTCTACGAACTGGACGTGTTCGAGCACGCGGACGACCGCGAGCTGGCGATCCAGCGTCTCGCGGACGGCATGACGGTGCCGCAGATGGAAGCCCTGCTGAAGCTGCCGACGGGCGGCACGAAGGCAGTGGTGGTCGCGGGCCAGCCGATCGATATCGGCGAGGAAGCGTGCATGCTGTTCACGTTCATGGACCTGGAGCCGCGCAAGCAGGCGGAATCGGCGTTGCGGCAGAGCGAGGAGCGCTTCGCGAAGGCGTTCCGGATGGCGCCCGTTGCAATGGCGATCATGACCGCCGAGCGCTTCGAGCTGCTCGACGTGAACGACGCATTCGCCGAATTGACCGGGCACGCGCACGAGGATGCGTTGGGCCGCTCGACGGGCGAACTCGGGCTGTGGGCCGACGCCGACGCGCAGCGGCAGATCACGGCGCTGCTGGAGCGCGCGGGCGGCGGCGTGCGCAACGCGGAGGCATGCATCAACACGCACGGCGGCGAGCGTCTCGACTGCGTGGTGTCGGCGGACCACGTCGCGATCCACGGGCGGGACTGCATCCTGGTTGCGCTGCTCGACATCAGCGAGCGCAAGCGCACCGAGATGGAACTGGTGCAGGCGATCGAGACCGCGATGCAGGACGCCTCGTGGTTCAGCCGCACGCTGATCGAGAAGCTCGCGAACGTGCGCCGCGCGAACGCGCCCGATGCGGGCGCGCAGCTGTCCGACCTGACCGCGCGCGAACGCGAGGTGTTCGAGCTGCTGTGCGCGGGGCTCGCCGACAAGGAGATCGCGGCCCGCCTCGGGCTCGCGCCGAACACGGTGCGCAATCATGTCGCGACGATCTACACCAAGCTCGACGTGCACAGTCGCGGCGAGGCGATCGTGTGGGCGCGCGAGCGCGGCATCGCGGGCTCGGCCGAGCCGGCCGCGCGCGGCGGCGCGAAGGGGCGTCGCTGAGCGACAGGGGCGGATGCACCCGCAACGGTGGGGCATCCGCATCTGTCGGGCGCGCGCCGCGTTT
>NZ_JAAGNW010000196.1:7436-11654 GCF_010645215.1 Burkholderia multivorans
GGCATCGCAGCGACGGCAGGCTCAAGCAGATCCGGGGCTCGGTGAAGGCGGCGCTCGGCAAGGTGATGGGCGATCGCCGCGCCGAGGCGGAAGGCCTCGCGGAACAGGCCGCGGGCCGCGTGCAGGAGAAGGCGGGCATCGCCGCCGACGCGGTGCGCCGCCGGCGCGACGGCGGCCCGAAGTAGCGGCTCGCCGGGCGGGCGAAGGCGGCGGATGCGTTCGCCCGCCCCGCGCCGCTTACGCGAGCAGCTTCGGTTCGGTCTTGCCGTACTTGAGCGAGCGCTCGTCCGCCGTCATCAGGCCCGTGTATTCGTTGCGCCCCTGCAGCACCAGCCGCGCATCGGCGCGCCCGAGCTGCGCGGCGGCGCGCTGGCTGTCGAGGCCGATCTCGCCCGTCTTCATCCGGTTGACGATCACGCCGACCGCCGTGTCGTCGAAGTCGCGCAGCATCCACGCCTCGCCGTCGCTGTCGCCGAACACGAGCAGCGGCCCGTAGCCCTTGGCCGACTGCAGCACGTTGCGGATCCCGACCGTCTTGCCCGGCCCGTAGTTGAAGTGCCAGTTCGGCGCATAGGCGTTGACGTAGCGATCGTCCTGCATCACGAGCCGCATGCCGATCACGTTCGCCGCCGGCACGCCGTAGCCGAACGCCGGATGCCCCGCGAACACGCGCACCACGTCGTCGAGCGACGCCGTGCTGATGTAGACGTCGATGCCGTTCGAGCGCAGCGTGTCCATCAGCGCGCGGATCTCCTCGTGGATCCGGATGCCGTGGAAATGCGTGGCCGCGACCACGCCCGCGCGGCCCGGCTCCGCACGCGAGCTTTCATAGGTGACCTTGCGCAGCGCGTCGCCGAGGTTGGCGGTGTTGCTCTCGTAGGCCATCGTCATCAGCTCGTCGCGGCTCAGGTTCGCGAACCAGTACATGATCCACTTGTAGCCGATCTCCACCGGATAGGTGTCGCAGATCGCGTCGTACATGAAATAGAGCTTCGCGCGGAAATCCTTGAAAGCCTCGCTGCGCTGGATCTCGGCAAGCGGCAGCGTGCCGCCGAGCCCGTCGTAGTGCGCGTGCAGCCAGCGATAGTCGCGCTCGACATCGGCGGCGATCTCGGCCATCGCGACCGGCTTGCCGTCGACCGTGCGGTAGCCGAGCGATGCGTCGAAGGGCCCGTCCGGCACGCCCTGGCGCAGGATCGTCGCGAACTGGTCCGGCGTCAGCCGATAGCGCAGGTGGTCGATCTGATACATCATCAACGCCTCTTCGCAGTCGTTCATGATGCAGGTGTTGTCCCAGTCGAACACCGCGTAGGGGCGGCGATCGGCCCGGTATGACGCGCTCTTCGCGCCGTGCGCGTCGATCACGGCCGCGAGGCGCGCGTAGTTGTGCGGCGCCCAGCGCCCGGGCGTCAGCGACAGCGGCCCGTCGCCGGCCGCGGCCGGCGCGGCGGCCCCGGCGTTCGTCCAGGCGCCGGCGAGCGCGGCGGCCGACGCGCCCGCGGCCGAATGCACGAAGTGACGACGGTTCATCTTCATTGCGGGTTCTCCTGAGCAAGGGGGAAGAGCGGAAAGAGCGCGCGGAATCGCGAAGCCAGCTTCCCCGCCCAAAAATGCGCGCGGTGTGCGAAATCGGACGCCGGTCAGCCAAATTGCGACCGGGGCCCGCGTCGGCCGAGGTCAAGAATTCACAGACGGAACCGGTCCCCGCGGATAAAATGGGCCGCGTTCGCCGGCTCGCGCGCCCGCGAACGCCTATCATGGCGGGATCGCCCGAACGCGCGGCATGCATCAAGCGCCGCGCGGGACTCAAGGACACCTCGATGGACACCAAACGCTCCCGGCCCGGACTCGTGGCCGCGCTGCTCTGGGCGGCGCTGTATCTCGCGAGCGGCTATATCTCGCACCGGTTCAACGGCCCAATCCGTCTGACCGGCTACATCTGGCTGCCCGCCGGCGTCACGGTGGGCGCGTTCATGCTGCGCCCGATGCGCGAGTGGCCCACGCTCGGCGGCGCCTTCCTGCTCGGCCAGCTCGCGCTGGTCGCGATCGAGCGCGGCAACCTGCTCAACGCGGTGCTGTTCACGGTCGACGAGGTCGGCGCGGCCGCGCTCGCGGTCTGGCTCGTGCGCCGCACGCGCTTCTCGCTCGAAGGGCTCTATTTCCTGCGCTCGGTGATTCTCGCCGCACTGGTCGCCGGGGTGCTCGGCGCGATCGGCGGCGCGGCCTGGTTCGCGCTCGTGAAGGGCGCGTCGTTCATCGACGTCGGGCTCGTGTGGGCCGCGTCGGATTTCGTGGGCGTGCTGCTGATCACGCCCGTGCTGGCCTCCTGGTCGCGCTTTCGCGCACACCGCTCGGGCGACCACGAGCGCTTCGACGTGGTGCTCGGCATCGCGTCCGTCGTGCTGCTCGCGATCGGCGCGGTCGTGATCTTCGACGGCGACAGCGTCGACCGCTTCGGCGCCGGCGCGGGCTATGCGCTGACCTACATCCCGCTGTTCATGACCGTGGCCGTGACGGTGCTGCTGGGCGGGCGCATCGGTTCGTCGTCGGTGCTGGTGCTCGCGCTGATCGTGATCCTGCAGACCGCGCAGGGCGACGGCCCGTTCGCGCTGCTCGACGACCATCACGGCCGCTCGCTGCTCGAGGCGCAGCTGTATCTCGCGGTCGCCTCGCTGCTGGTGCTGACCGTGAGCACGCTCAAGACCACCCGCGAGCGCGTGCACGAACACGCGGCCGTCCTGCAGAACAACATGGAGCTGGCGCTCGCGAGCGCCGGCCAGATTGCCTACGTGCTCGATCCCGAATCCGGGCGCATCGAGTGGAGCGGCGACGTGCAGCGCGTGTTCGGCGTCGGCGTGGCAGCCGAGCAGATCGCGAACCTGGCGGACGTGCTCGACCGCGTGCATCCGACCGATCGCGAGGCATTGCACCGCTACTGGGGCGCGGCGATGGCGGGCGAGGATCGCGCGCCGGTGTCGCTGCGCGTGGTGCGCCCGGACGGCGGCACCCAGGCGGTCACCGACCACGGCGCACCGCTGCTCGATTCGAACGTCGACGTGACGGTCGTGGCAGGCGTGTGGCAGCTCGAACGTCTCTATGCGGACACGGCAGAGTGAGCGGACGGAGCGTGCGCCTATCATGAATGACCGCACCGGCGTCCTGCTGATCCACGGGCTCGGCGGCACCCAGTATGATCTCGGCTCCCTGCACAAGGCGATGCGGCGGGCGGGCGGCGACGCGCACATGATCACGTTGCCCGGCCACGGCACGCGCCCCGAGGATCTCGTCGGCGTGCGCGCGGAAGCGTGGCTCGACGCGGTCACCGAGCAATACCAGGCGCTCGCGGCCGAATACGATACGCTGCACGTGGCGGGCATGTGCATGGGCGCGCTCGTCGCGCTGCTGCTGTGCCATCGCGTGCAGCACACGCGCGGCCGGCTCGCGCTGCTCGCGGCGCCGGTGTTCAGCGACGGCTGGTCGACGCCCTGGTATCGCGCGTTGCGCCACCTGCTGTACCACATGCCCGGCGTGCCGGCGCGGCTGCGGGTGGAGGAAGGCGATCCGTACGGCCTCAAGAACCCGCTGATTCGCGCGATCGTGAAGAAGAAATTCGAGCGCGCGGACAACTTCCACTATCCGTGGGTGCCGCTCGCGTGCATCCGCGAGGTCGACCGGATGCGCGACTGGGTGCGCGCGGCCGCGCCCGAGACGTCCTGCCCGACGCTGGTCCTGCACGCGCGCGAGGACGAACTGACGAGCCTGCGCTCGGCCGAATTCCTGCAGGCGGCGCTGCCCGATGCGCGCGGGATCGTGCTCGAGAACAGCTATCACATGATCTGCGCCGACAACGATCGCGATGCTGTGGCGCGCGAGGTGCTCGCGTTCTTCGGCTTCGATCCCGTGCACGCGGTGAGCCCCGCGCCGGCGCGTCGGCAGGGCCGCGCCGCGGCCTGAGTACGCGCCCGGACGGTTTGCCCGATAATCGCCGACGGTGCGGCGCTCGCCGTATCCGCCCGCGCCGGGCGAGCCGGCGCGTCAACGCAGACGGGGGGCGTGATGGGGTTCACTGAAGTGAAAGTCCTGTTGTTCGACGTGTTCGGCACGGTGGTCGACTGGCGCGCGGGCGTGATCCGCGACGCCGCGACGTTCCTGGCCCGCCACGGGCGCGCGGATGCCGATCCGGCGGCATTCGCGGACGCCTGGCGCGCGCGCTACAGC
>NZ_JAAGNW010000197.1:0-5682 GCF_010645215.1 Burkholderia multivorans
ATCGCGATCGAGGGGCCGCTCGAACCGGCGCGGCTCGAGGACGCGATCGCGCGCATCGTCGCGCGCCAGCCGGCATTCGCGACCGGCGTGCGGCTCGACCACGGCCGGCCGCCGCTGCACGCGATGGCGGTTGTCGCGCCGCGCCTGCCGTGCCTCGACCTGCGGGCGGATGCGGCGCATGACGCCGTGCTTGC
The DNA here is from genome assembly GCF_010645215.1 of Burkholderia multivorans. Classification (GTDB taxonomy): domain Bacteria; phylum Pseudomonadota; class Gammaproteobacteria; order Burkholderiales; family Burkholderiaceae; genus Burkholderia; species Burkholderia multivorans_A. The sequence continues at coordinate 195 of NZ_JAAGNW010000197.1, forward strand.
CGGGCGCCTCGCCGCGCTGTCCGCGCCGCCGTTCGCCTTCGACCGGCCGCCGTTGTGGCGCGCCGAGCTGGTGCGGCTCGCGGACCGGAACTGGGTCTTGCTGGTCGCCGCGCATCACCTCGTGTTCGACGACTGGTCGTTCGCCGTGCTCGTCGATGAACTGGCCGGTACGTATGCGGCGCTCGAGGCCGGCGCGCCGCCGCCGTTGCCGCTGCCGCGCCTGGAGCGACCGGCGGTGCGGCCGGCCGCCGCCGCGCCGGCGGGCCCGCGCGCCGCGCCGACGAGCGGCCCGACCGCGAGCCTGAGCGCCATCCTGCCCGGGCGCACGGCCGCCGCGCTCAGGGACCTGGCGCGCGCCTGCCGCGCGACGCCGTTCATGGTCCTGCTTGCCGCCTTCCATCAACTGGTGGCCGAGGCGAGCGGTCAGCGGCGCGTCACGACGCTGACCGGCGCGGCGGGACGCGATGCGCCCGGCAGCGAGGCTTATGTCGGCTGCTTCGTGTCGATGGTGCCGATCACGACGGAGGTCGATCCCGCGCATCGCTTCCGCGAGCGGGTCGGCGTGGCGAAAGCGGCGTCGTTGGGTGCGCTCGACGGCGTGCCGGCCGCCGTGCATACCGCGAGCGAGCGCTGGAACGGGATTGCCTTCGGCATGCAGAACGCCCCCGTCCCGTCGGCGACCGCGGGCGGACGCCGTTTCGTCGCGACCGAGGTCAGGCCGACGCGCGCGCACCTGCCGTTGACGATCTGGGCCGACGATCGCTCGGGCGAGCTGCGGATCCTGTGGACCTATCGCGAGGACCGTTTCGTGCGTGACGAGGTCGAGCGCCTGCGCCGCCGCTACGAACAGATCCTGACGCACGCGCTCGAGGCGCCGGACGAGCCCGCCGGCATGGCAGCGCCGGCCCCGCGCGCGCCGGCGTCGGCGCCCGGCGCGCGCGCGTTTCCGGGCGCGCATGCGCTCAAGCCGATCAGCCGCGCGGCGCTCGTCGAATGGAGTGCGCTGCCGGGCCTGCACCTGCCCGCGCTCGTTCACGCGCGCGCGCCCGGGCTCGACGCCGCGCATTGGGCGCGCGGCGAACACGCGGCCCTGGCGGCGCGTCTGCGCGAGACGGGCGGCGTGCTGTTGCGCGGCTTCGAGACCACGACGATCGACGCCTTCCGGCAGTTCGCCGAGGCGGTATCGACGCGCCTGATCCGCTATTCGGAACGTTCCTCGCCGCGCACCGAGGTGGGTGATGCGGTCTATACGTCGACCGATCATCCGCCCGACCAGTCGATCGTGCTGCACACCGAGCAGAGCTATACGCTGAACTGGCCGATGCGGATCCTGTTCTGGTGCGAGCAGGCGCCGCATACGCGCGGCCGCACGCCCAGCGCGGACACCCGCGGCGTGCTGCGGCGCCTGACGCCCGCCACGCGCGCGGCGTTCGAGGCGCGCGGGGTCCGTTACGTGCGCAATTATCTGCCCGGCATCAGCCTGTCGTGGCAGCAGGCGTTCCAGACCGAGGATCGGGCGGTGGTCGAGGCGTTCTGCCGGGCGTCCGAGATCGATTTCGAATGGATCGGCGCGCAGCAGTTGCGCACCAGTCAGCGCCGGGCAGCGATCCGCCGCCACCCGGATACCGGCGACGCGCTGTGGTTCAACCACGCCTACTTCTTCAACGTGGCGTCCCTGCCGGCCGACGTGCAGCAGGCGCTGCGCGGCAGTCTCGCGGAGGCCGACCTGCCGTATCACACCTATTTCGGCGACGGCGCGCCGATTCCCGACGACATGCTGGATGAGGTGCGCGCCGCCTACGACGCCGAGACCGTCGCTTTCGACTGGCGGGCGGGCGACATCCTGCTGCTCGACAACATGCGCGTCGCGCATGGCCGCGAGCCGTTCAGCGGTCCGCGCGCGATCCGCACCATCATGGCGGATCCGGTGCGCGACTATGCGCCGCTGCTGCCGAGCCAGCCGGCGGCGCGCGAAGGCGTGCTGCCATGAAGCCGTTACCCTTCGCACCCGGCGCACTCCAGTCGGTGAAGATCGCCGCGGCCGACCTGGCGCGCGAGACGCCGCTCGACGACGGACCGCACCCGCTCCTGCTGATCGAGGCGCGGCGGCCCGGCATCGATCTCGCCGGGTGGGCGGCGGCGCAGCGCGCGGCGCTGGAGGACAAGCTGTTGCGGCATGGCGGGCTGCTGTTCCGCGGCTTCGCGCTCGAGCACGCGGCGGCCTTCGGCGCGGCGGCGGCGGCGATCGCGCCGGCGCTGCTCGACTATATCGAGCGCGCCGCGAGCCGCGACGAGGTCGCGCCGAAAGTGTTTACGTCGACCGAACTCGCGAGCGACCAGCGCATCCCCTTGCATCACGAGATGTCGTACTCGCACAACTGGCCGGGGCGGATCTTCTTCTACTGCGACCAGCCCGCGGAGTGGGGCGGTCAGACGCCCTATGCGGCGGAGCGACGCTTTTTCCCGACCTTGCCGCACGCGATCGCGCGGCGCTTCATCGAACACGGCGTGATGTATGTGCGGCACTTCGGCGAAGGCGTCGATCTGAGCTGGCAGGCCGCTTTCCAGACCACGCGGCGCGAGGAGGTCGAGGACTACTGCCGCGCGTCGAACACGGCCTGGGAATGGCGCGACGGCGATCGGCTGACCACGCGCCAGGTGCGGCAGGCGATCGCGCGTCACCCGGTGACGGGCGAAACCGTGTGGTTCAACCATGCGCATCTGTTCCACGAATCGAACCTGCCCGCCGACCTGCGCGCGATGCTGCAGGCGAGCCTCGGCCCAGCGAATCTGCCGCGCAATGCGTATTACGGGGACGGCAGCCCGATCGAGGATGCGGTGCTCGACGAGATTCGCGGCCGGTACGACGCGTGCGCGGGCGCGTTCGATTGGCAGCGCGGCGACATGCTGCTGCTCGACAACTTCCTGATGGTTCACGGGCGCCATGCCTATCGCGGCGCACGGCGGGTCCTGGTGGCCATGGCCGATCTCTATGTCGGAGGAGCCGTACATGCAGAGCGATGAGTTCGCCCCGGAAAGCCTTTCCGGTTTTCAGCTGTCGCCGGTGCAACTGGCGCAATGGCGCGCGCAGCGCGGCGGGCCGGCCCGGCATGCGCGCGCGCGGGTGGTGATCGACGCGCCGGTGTCCGCCGCGTGGCTCGCGGCCGCGCTCGAGGAACTGGCGGGGCGCAACAGCGTGATGCGGGCCGCCTTGCGCGTATTGCCCGGCATGGACGCACCGTTGCAGGTGATCCGCGATCGGCTCGATCCTCGGGTCGCGCACGAGCGCGCGCCGCAGGCAGACGCGGCGCGGCATCTCGCGGCGCTGTGGACGGCCGCGCCCGCGCCCGACTGGCAGGCGGGCGAGCTGATCTGGCCGACGCTCGTCGACCTGCCCGACGGACGGCAGTTGATCCAGCTGGTCGCCTCCACGCTGATCGCCGATGCGGAAAGCCTGGCGACGATCCTGCGCGCGCTTCTCGCGCGCCTGGCGGGGAACGCGCCGCGCGAGACGAGCGAGGTTCACTACCTGCACTATTCCGAATGGTGTCGCGAGGCCGCCGACTCGGACGACGCACTCGAGGGACGCGAACATTGGCGGCATGCGGCCGAGCGCGAGCCGCTCGCACTGCCGTTCACACGCGAGGCGCGTTCGGCCGCGCGCGAGGCGATCGCGCGGCGGAGCATGCTCGCCGGCGAGCACGAGATGCTGTGCGCATGGGCCGCCGTGCTCGGCCGCTACGGGGACACGCGTGCGTTGAGCGTTCAGCGTCGCTTCGCGGAGCGGCCCTTCGCCGAGCTGGCCGACGCGGTCGGGCCGATGACCGTCTATCTGCCGGTGCAGTTCGCATGGCGCGGCGACGAACCGTGGCCGGCGTTCGTCGCGACGGCGGCCGATGCGCTCGCGCGCGCCGACGAGGCGCGGCCGATGTTCGATCCGGGACGGTGGCCCGCCGGCGACGACGCGGTCGGTTTTGCGTGGCGGGACGGCACGGATGCATCCGGCCTCGACTACGACGACGATCTCGATCCGTTCGCGCTGTCCTTGCACGCGGCGGCGGAGGCGGATGGCGTCGCGCTCACGTTGCGCTTCGATCCCGCGCGCCACGATGCCCGGCAGATCGCGCGCCTTGCCGATGCGCTCGTCGCGACGCTCGCGGCGCGCGCACCCGACGCGACGCTCGACGAGACGGTGCGAAGCGGCGCGGCGGAGCTGGCCCAGCTTGCGCGCTGGAGCAGTGTCGAGACCGGCCCGTTGCCCGAGCCCGACGACACGCTGCACGCGCGCTTTGCGGTGGTGGCGCGCAGCCGGCCCGATGCGCCTGCCGTGCGCGCGGTATCGGGCGACCTGAGCTTCGCGGCGCTCGATCGCGCATCGGATGCGATCGCCGCGCGGCTCGCGGGCCTCGGCGTGACGGGCGGCCGCGTCGCATTGATCGCGCGGCGCGAGCCGGCGACGATCGCGGCGATGCTCGGCATCCTGAAGGCCGGCGCGGCCTTCGTGCCGATCGACCCGGCCTATCCGCCGCTGCGGACCGCGCGGTTGATCGAGATCGCGGAAGTCGCCGCCGTGGTGGGGGCCTTGCCCGACGGCGTCTCGACGCACGCGCCGGTGCTGGTTCCCGACGCGGCGCCCGGGGCCGAGGCGGCGACGGCCGGGCCGCTGCCCGCGGTCGGCGGCGACGCGCCGGCCTACGTGATCTTCACCTCGGGTTCGACGGGAACGCCCAAGGGCGTGGTGGTCGGCCACCGCGCGGCGCTGAACCTTGCCGCCGCGTTGCAGGCGCGCATCTATGGCGAGCGCGGGCCGCTCGTGGTGAGCGTCAACGCGCCGCCCTCGTTCGATGCGTCGATCAAGCAGATCGTCCAGCTCGTCAACGGTCACTGTCTCGCGCTGATCCCCGAGGATGCGCGCCGCGACGGCGCGGCGCTGCTCGCGCTGACCCGTACGCTCGCGATCGACGTGCTCGATTGCACGCCGTCGCACCTGAAGCTGCTGCTGGCGGCCGGGTTTGCCGACTGGCGCGCGCCGCGCCCCGCGATCGTGCTCGTCGGCGGCGAGACGATCGATCCCGCGACCTGGCAGCGCCTGGCCCTGCACCCGGCCGAGTTCTGGAATGTCTACGGGCCGACGGAGGCGACCGTGAACGCCACGGCCGCGCCGATCCGGATCACGGCGGAGCCCAACATCGGCCGGCCGCTGCGCAATGTCACGATCCGGCTCGTCGATGCCGCGCTCAGGCCGGTGCCGATCGGCGTGCCGGGCGAGATCCTGATCGGCGGCGCGGGCGTCGCGCAGCGCTATCTGGGCGATCCCGAGCGGACGGCGGCGCGTTTCCCGCGCGATCCGTTCAGCGACGACAGCGACGAGGCGGGCGTGCGTGCCTATCGCAGCGGCGATCGCGGCGTGTTCGACGCCGAGGGCAACCTGCGCTTCATCGGCCGTCTCGACGACCAGCTCAAGATCCGCGGCTACCGCATCGAGCCG
>NZ_JAAGNW010000197.1:5692-8367 GCF_010645215.1 Burkholderia multivorans
CATGCGGTTCGCGATGCGCTGCTGCCGACGCTCGAACAGATCAACCCGAGCGAGACCGAGTATCTGTATCAGGAGATTTTCGTCGACCATGCCTACGGCAGTCACGGCATCCGCCTGCCCGACGACGCCTGCGTGCTCGACGTGGGCGCGAACATCGGCATGTTTTCGATCTACGTGTCGCATCGCTGCGCGCGGCCGGTAATCCATGCGTTCGAGCCGATTCCGACGATACACGCGGTCCTGACGCGCAATCTCGCGCGCCACGCGCCGGAGGCGGTGCTGCACCGCATCGGCTTGTCGTCGCGCGCCCATGACGAAACCTTCACGTTCTATCCCGGGTATTCGACGATGTCGGGCGAGGCGCGCTATTCGGATGCCGCAGCCGAAGTGGACGTGATCAAGCAATATCTGCGCAACCAGCAGGCCGTGCCGCAGGCCGGCGTATCGGCGGGCGCGACCGCGCTGCTCGAGAACGCGGACGTGCTGCTGGCCGACCGGTTTCGCGAGGAGCGCGTCGAGTGCCGGCTCGAACGCCTGTCGGACGTGATCCGGCGCGAGGGTCTCACGCGGGTCGACCTGCTCAAGGTCGACGTGCAGCGGGCGGAAGCCGACGTGCTCGCCGGCATCGACGCGGACCATTGGCCCCTCATCGCCCAGGTGGTGATGGAAGTGCATGACGGCGCGGGTAGTGCGACCGAAGGGCGGCTCGGCGTGCTGATCGATCTGCTCGAAGCGAACGGCTTCGAGGTCGAGATCGAGCAGGCCGAACTGCTGCACGGCACCGACCGCTACAACCTGTATGCGCAGCGCGCCGCCTATCGCACCGCGTTGGGCGAGCGCGGCGCGCTGCCGGCCGAAGTCACGCCGGTTACCGAGGCCGAACTGCGCGCTTTCGTCGGCGCCCGCGTGGCGGATTATCTGGTGCCCTCGGCGTTCGTCGAGCTGGCGGCGCTGCCGCTGACCGTCAACGGCAAGATCGATCGCGCGGCCTTGCCCGCGCCCGGCCGGGTCCGGCGCGCCGAAGTGCCGCTCGAAGCGCCGGCGAGCCGGGAGGAACAACTGATGGTCGACGTCTGGCGCGACGTGCTCGGCATCGACGAAGTGGGCGTGAACGACAATTTCTTCCAGCTCGGCGGCGACTCGATCCGCAGCATCCAGGTCCATGCGCTCGCGCAGCGGCGCGGGTTGGCCTTCAGCCTGTCGGCGATCCTCAAGCATCAAACGATCCGCAAGCTGGTGCGCGAATCCGGCCACCTGCCGGTTGCGCCGGAGGCCGGCGCCGACGTGCCGTTCGCGCTGCTCGCGCCGGACGAGCGGGCGCGCGTGCCGGCCGATGTCGAGGACGCCTATCCGCTGTCGGCGCTGCAGGCGGCCATGCTGTACCACGTGCAGCTGGGCGGACGCGCATCTACGTATCACAACGCGACCGCGCACGAAGTGCGCGCGCCGCTCGATGCGCGCCTGCTCGAAACCGTGCTGTCGGCGACGATCGCGAGCCATCCGGCCTTGCGCACCTCGTTCGACGCCGACGGAGCCGAGGCGCCGTTGCAACGGGTTCATGCGCACGCGGCGCTCGCGCTGGCCGTCTCCGATCTCTCGGGACGTACGCCGGCCGAGCAGCAGGCCGCGCTCGACGCCGCGCTGCATGCCGAGGCCGCTCGTCCGTTCGATTTCGCGGCTCCGCCGCTGTTGCGCATCGCGGCGTTCCTCGATGGCTGGAGTCTGCATCTGCTGATCGACGAGATCTGCGGTCGCTACGGCGCCGGCTTGCGCGGCGAGCCGTGGCCCACGGCGCCGCTCGCGACGTCGTGCCGGCGTCTGGTCGAGCTGGAGCGGGACACGCGCGAGTCGCGGGCGGCGCAGGCATTCTGGCGCGACTGGCTGGCAGGCGCCCGGGCGGCGGCGTTGCCGCGCGAAGCGGCGGCGGGCGGGCGCGCGACCGTGCGCTACCCGGTCGACTGCCCGGCGGCACGCGGCGCGGCGCTGACCGCCGCCGCACGGCGAAGCGGCGTGCCCCTGAAGAGCCTGCTGCTCGCCGTGCACCTGTGGGCGATCGCGCAGGCGTCGGGCAGCGCCGACGTCGTGACGGGGCTGGTCGTCAACGGCCGGCCCGAAGAACGCGACGGCGAGCGCGTGCTGGGGCTGTTCATCAACACGCCGCCGTTCAGGTTGACCCTCGCGCCCGGCGAAAGCTGGGCCGCGCTGGCGCGGCGCGCGTTCGCCGCCGAGGGTGCGCTGGCGCCGCATCGGCGCATGCCGCTCGCCGACATTCAGCAGCTCGTCGGCCGGGCCACGCCGCTGTTCGACAGTTTCTTCAATTTCACGCACTTCCGTGCAGCGGACGACGGCGCTGCGCGCGGGCCGCGCGGCGACATGCTCGCGTCGATCCCGGTCGACATCGATTTCCCGCTTGCCGTCGACTTCGAACTGGCGGCGGACGGCGATGCGCTCCAGGTCTATTTCCAGTACGAGGCGGCCGATTTCGCGTCGGCGCGGATCGAACGTCTCGCCGCGTCCTATCGCGACGCGCTCGCCGCCTGCGCGGCCGATCCCGAGGCGGCGATGCCGACCCTCGCGACGCCAGGCCGCACGGACGACGGCGGCGCGCGCGAGGCCGCGGAGGCGGACGCCCAGGGCGCGCCGCGTCCCGGCCTGGAGACGGACATCGCCCGCAT
>NZ_JAAGNW010000197.1:8377-11586 GCF_010645215.1 Burkholderia multivorans
CGGCTGCGATGCGACGGTCGCGAGCGTCGCGCGAATCCACACGGGAGCCTCACATGAGCACGCTTGACCTTGCCGCCGCGCCCGAGCGCTGCATCATCCGGCCGCACCCCGATTCGCTCGCGCGCTTCCGGCTTTTTTGCATCGCGGCGGCGGGCTCGTCCGCGTCGGCGTTCTTCGAATGGGCGCGGCTGCTGCCGCGCGAGATCGAACTGTGCGCGATCCAGCTGCCCGGCCGTCAGCAACGCGCGAGCGAACGGCCGTATACGCGCATGCCGCTCGCGGTTCAGGAAATCCGCAAGGCGATCGGCGCGCTGATGGATCGGCCATTCGCGATTTTCGGCACGTGCACGGGCTCGCTGCTGGGCTACGACCTTGCGCAGAAGCTGCGCGACGAGGCCGGCGATCGCCTGCGCGGCCTGTATGTGTCGTGTTGCCGTGCGCCGCACCTGCCCGATCGCGACGCACCGATCCACGCGCTCGACGACGCGGCGCTCTGGGCCGAAGTGGAGCGGCTGGGCGGCACGTCCGCGATCGTGCTGCAGAGCGCCGAACTGCGCGCGATGCTCGCGCCCACGCTGCGCGCCGATTTCGAAATGGCGGAGACCTACCATCACCGCGAGGCAGCGCCGCTCGATTGCCCCATCACGGTGTTCGGCGGCGCGCGCGACACCATCGTGTCGCGTGAGGAGCTGGACGACTGGCGCGTACACAGCGCGGTGGGCTGCGACGTGAGAATCATCGACGGTGGGCATTACCTGCTCGACAGCGCGGCCGACGAGCTGACCCGGTTGATCGCAACGTCACTGCTCGCGACGGGACGCTGAGATGGCGACGGCGAGCGCGCAGGACGCGCGGGAGGTGCGCTGGGTCGACGTGCCGGGCGGCCGGGTCTGGACGCAATGCAGCGGCGCGCCGGATGGCGTGCCGCTCGTGCTGATCCACGGTGGGCCGGGCTGCCCGCACGATTACCTCGCGCCGTTCGAGGCGCTGGCCGACACGCGCCCGGTCCTGTTCTACGACCAGCTTGGCTGCGGCGCGTCGGAGCGTCCGGACGATCCTGCGCTGTGGCGGCTCGAACGTTTCCTTCTCGAGCTGGAGGCGGTGATCGACACGCTGGGTTCCGGCCCGGTTCATGTGCTGGGCCACAGTTGGGGGACGATGCTCGCGCTCGACTATGCGCTGGCCCACCCGGAGCGGGTGGCGAGCCTGATTCTGGCCTCGCCCTGTCTCAGCATGACGCGCGTGCGCGCCGACATGGCCCGGCTGAAAGCCGCGTTGCCGGATTCGGTGCGCGCGGTGCTCGAACGATGCGAGGCGGACGGCACGACGCGCTCGGGCGCTTACGACGCAGCGGCGCTGGTGTTCTATCGTCGCCATCTGTGCCGGCTGGATGAATGGCCGCCCGCGCTCGCGACCGCGGAGGCAGGGTGGGGCTGGGAGGTGTATCGCACGATGTGGGGGCCGGCCGAGTTTACGCCGACCGGCAATCTCGGGGACTACGAGCGCGAAGCGCAACTGGGGCTGTTGCGGTGCCCGGTGATGTATACGTGCGGCCGGCACGACGAGATCACGCCCGAGAGCACGGCGCGGTATCACCAGCTGACGCCGGGGTCCGAGTACGTGGTTTTCGAGCAGAGCGCGCATTTGCAGCATCTCGAGGAGCCGGCGCGTTATCTCGCCACGGTTCGTCGCTTTTTCGCGCGGTTGGAACAGCCTGCGGCGCAGGCGGCCGATACGACGGCGACAGCGCGCGAGGCGCGGGTCGCGCGGCTGCCGCCCGAGGCGCTCGCGATGCTGGCTCGCTGGACGCGGTTCGGTGACGAGACCGGGCAGGAAGGGCCGGTTGCCCGGACGCGGGGGCCTTCCGTGCCCTTGTCGCCGGCGCAGGAGCGCTTGTGGTTTCTGGAGCAGTTGCAGGGGAGCACGGGAGCGTATCACCTGCAGGTGGTGCTGGATTTCGGACGGGCGCTGTCGATCGAGGCGCTGGAAGCGGCCTTGAATGGCGTGGTTGCGCGGCATGAGGCGTTGCGCACGCGTTTCGTGATGGAAGGCGGCGTGCCGATGCAGCGCGTGGTGCCGTATCTCGACCTCGTGCTGGAACAGTTCGACCTGCGCGGGCAGGCGAACCCGCAGGCGGAGGCGGCGGTGCGGGTCGCGCAGGGCGCGACCCGCGCGTTCGACCTGGAGCGGGGGCCGCTCGTGCGCGCGTGGCTGCTGCGCGTTCATGATGATCAGTACCGGTTGCTGGTGGTGCTGCACCACATCGTGTCGGACGGCTGGTCGCTCGGCGTGCTGGTGCGGGAATTGAATGTGCTGTACGCCGCGCATGCCGGCGGGGCCGCGCCGACGCTGGAACCGTTGCCGCTGCAGTATCCCGATTACGCGTTGTGGCAGCGCGAGCGCCTGGGCAGCGGTGTGCTCGACGCGCATCGCCAGTGGTGGTTGACCCAGCTGGCGGGCGTGCCGCCGCTGCTGGATTTGCCGACGGATCGGCCTCGGCCCACCGTGGAGCGGGCGAACGGTGCGACGCGGATGTTCGCGGTGCCGGCGTCGCTGGCGGCTCGGGCGCGTGCGCTGGCGAGAGCGCATGATGCGACGCCGTTCATGGTGCTGCTGGCGGTGTTCGGGGCATTGCTTGCGCGTTGGAGCGGGCGCACGGATCTGGTGGTGGGTACGCCGATCGCGGGGCGCAGCCGGCCGGAACTGGAAGGTCTGATCGGCTTCTTCGTGAACATGCTGGCGTTGCGCATCGGTGTGCAACCGGAACAGCGGGTCGGGACGTTGATCGATCATGTGCGCGCCACGACGGTGGCCGCGTACGAGCATCAGGACTTGCCTTTCGAACAACTGGTCGACGCGTTGCAGCCGGAACGGAGCCTGAGTTTCGCACCGGTCTACCAGGTGGCGTTTGCTTTGCAGAACCTGCCGGGCGAGCAGGATGAGAACGAACGGCGGGAGGGGGCGCATGCGGTCTCGGCGCCGGTCGAAGGTGCGGCGCGTTTCGATCTGACGCTGTCGCTCTCGGAGCATGGCGAGGGGCTAGTGGGATCGTGCGAGTATCGGACCGATCTGTTCGATCACGACACGATCGGGCGGCTGTGCGAACGGTATGTCGCGATGCTGGAGGCGGTCGTGAGCGATCCGAGCCAGCAGGTGGGACGATTGCCGATCGGAGGCGGAAGTGAATCGGCGCTGCGCTCGGAAGGGAC
>NZ_JAAGNW010000198.1 GCF_010645215.1 Burkholderia multivorans
ATCTCCGCGATGACGCGCGTCTCCGAGATCACGGTCGGCATCCTGTCGGCGGGCGTGATCAGCGCACTGATCTTCCCGCAGTACACGGGCGAGCAGATGCGCACCACCGTACGCCAGCGCTTCACCGGTTTCGTCGACTACGTCGCGGCCGCGCTCGCCGGCGACATGGACCGCGCGCGCATCGAACTCGTGCACACACGCTTCGTGGCCGACGTGGTCGGCTTCGAGGCCGCGCGCAGCATGGCCGTGTTCGAGAATCCCGATACCCGCATGCGCAGCGGCCGGCTCGCGCGCCTGAACAGCGAGTTCATGACCGCGTCGAGCCGCTTCCACGCGCTGCACCAGCTGATGAACCGGCTGCACGCGACGAGCGCGCAGGCCGTCGCCGCGATCGAACCGTACTTCCGCGAGATCGCGCCGCTGCTGAGCCCGGAAGGCGAGCCGGTGCGCTCGTCGGCCGATGCCGCGCGCGTCGCCGCGCAGCTGCTCGCGTATCGCGACGCGCTGCCGCGCCGGATCCGCGCGACGCGCGCCGCGCACGAGGGCGATCCCGCATTCCCGCTGCTCGACTTCGATACCGCGTCCGAGCTGCTGTACCGCTTCATCGCCGACCTGCACGCGTACTCGGCCACCTATGCGTCGCTCGCGAGCAGCAGCCACGAGCGCGAACGCTGGATCGAGCGCTACGAGCCGCGCACCAATCCGACGGCCGCGCTGATCGCGGGCGTGCGCACCGCGATCGTGGTGCTCGTGCTCGGCTGGTTCTGGATCGCGACCGCGTGGCCGAGCGGCGTGATGCTCGTGCTGAACGCGGCGGCCGTGTGCGCACTGGCCTCGTCGACGCCGCACCCGACCCGCATGTCCGCGCAGATGGGCTTCGGCACCACCCTCGCGGTGCTCATGGGCCTGCTGCTGATGTTCGGCGTGTATCCGCACATCGACGGCTTCGTGATGCTGTGCGTGGCGCTCGTGCCGTTCCTGTCGATCGGCATCTTCATGTCGGTGCGGCCGAAGCTCGCGGGCTACGGCATGGGCTACCTGATCTTCTTCTGCACGCTCGCCGGGCCGGAGAATGTCACGCACTACGATCCGACCGGCTTCATGAACGATGCGCTCGCGCTGATCCTGTCGATGCTGGTGTCGGCGATCGCGTTCGCGGTGCTGTTCCCGCCGAGCGGGCCCTGGCTCAAGCGCCGGCTGTTCGCCGACCTGCGCCACCAGGCGGTGGCCGCCTGCCGCGCGCGCCTCGCCGGGCTGCGCACGCGCTTCGAGAGCGGCGCGCGCGACCTGATGTTCCAGGCCCACGGCCTCGCCGCCGATCAGCCCGGCACGCAGCGCGACGCGCTGCGCTGGATGTTCGCGGTGCTCGAGACCGGCAATGCCGTGATCGACCTGCGCAACGAACTGGCGACCCTGCCGCCCGACCCGCGCTACGCGGCCAGCATGCCGTGGCGACGCGCGATCGACGCCGCGCGCGACGCGGTCGCCGCACTGTTCGCACAACCGGCGAGCGCGCGCTTCGACCGCGCGCTCGCGGCGACCATCGACGCGATCGCCGCGACCCAGCAGGCACTCGTCACCTTCGAGCCGCCGCGCGAGGAGCGCCGCCGGCTGCAACGGATCCTGAGCCACCTGCATTTCATCCGCACGGCGCTGCTCGATCCGGAATCGCCGCTCGCCACGCTCGGCGCGCCTTCGCCCGCCCAACCAGGAACGCCCTCATGATGCCGCGCGAAATCGCCATTCTCGACGCCTACATGCCCACCGTCGTGCTGATGTTCGTCATCGGCGCGATCCTGACCTGGGCGCTCGACCGCCTGCTCGCCCACACCGGGCTCTACCGCGTCGTCTGGCACCCGTCGCTGTTCCGCGCAAGCCTGCTCGTCTGCATCTGCGGCGGCCTGAGCCTTGCCGTCTATCGTTGATATGAATCGAACCATGATCCTGCGAAAACTCTTCGGCTTCGTCGCGACAGCCGCCATCCTGATCGTCGCGATCCTGATCGGGCGCACCCTGTGGGTGTACTACATGGACGAGCCCTGGACCCGCGACGGCCGTGTACGCGCGGAAATCGTCAACGTCGCGCCCGACGTGTCGGGCGCCGTGGTCGCCCTGCCCGTGCGCGACAACCAGTTCGTGCACAAGGGCGACGTGATCATGCGGATCGATCCGTCGCACTACCAGATTGCGGTCGAGCAGGCGCAGGCCGCCGTCGCGGCCCGGCGCGCCGAGCTGCAGATGCGGCGCGCCGACGCCGCGCGCCGCGCCGACCTCGACGCGCTCGTCGTGTCGAAGGAAAACCGCGAGAACGCGACCCAGACCGCCTCGAGCGCGGACGCACAATACCAGCAGGCGCTCGCCGCGCTCGACGCCGCCAAGCTGAACCTCGCGCGCACCACGGTGGTCGCACCGGTCGACGGCCACATCACCAACCTGAACGTGTTCCGCGGCGACTACGCGACGGCCGGCGCGGCCAAGCTCGCGATCGTCGACAGCCATTCGTTCTGGGTATACGGCTATTTCGAGGAAACCAAGCTGCCGCGCGTGAAGATCGGCGCGAAGGCGGAAATGCGGCTGATGAGCGGCGGCGTGCTGAAAGGCCATGTCGAGAGCATCTCGAGCGGCATCTACGATCGCGACAATCCGCAAAGCCGCGACCTCGTCGCCGACGTGAACCCGACCTTCAACTGGGTGCGCCTCGCGCAGCGCGTGCCGGTGCGCATCAAGATCGACGCGGTGCCGGACGACGTCGTGCTGTCGGCGGGCACCACCTGCACCGTGATCGTCGAGCAGGACAGGAAGCAGGACAGCAAGAAGCGCGGCTGAGCGCTGCATCGCAGGGCGCGCCGCCGGCTCCGGCGGCCGCACATCCTGCGATCCGCGCGCCGTCAGGCCGTCGTCGTCGCGGCCGCGCGCATGGGCACGCGGAAATGACTGACCATCGCCTTGAGCGACTGCGCCTGCTCGTCGAGCGAACGCGCGGCCGCGGCCGCCTGCTCGACGAGCGCCGCATTCTGCTGGGTGCCCGAATCCATCTGCGAGACGGCGCGCCCGATCTCGTCGATGCCCGCGCTCTGCTCGTGCGACGCGCTCGAAATCTCGCCCATGATGTCGGTCACGCGCTTCACCGCGCGCACCACGTCGTTCATCGTGCGGCCCGCATCCTGCGCGAGCAGCGCGCCGTTCGCGACCCGCTCGACCGACGCGCCGATCAGCGTCTTGATCTCCTTGGCCGCGGTCGCCGAGCGTTGCGCGAGCGAGCGCACCTCGCTCGCCACCACCGAAAAGCCGCGCCCCTCCTCGCCCGCGCGCGCGGCCTCGACCGCCGCGTTCAGCGCGAGGATATTGGTCTGGAACGCGATGCTCTCGATCACGCCGGTGATGTCGCGGATGCTCTTCGCGCTGTCGTCGATCTCCGTCATCGTCGCGACCACCCGGCCGACCACCTCGCCGCCCTGTTCCGCGACCGCCGACGCATTCGCGGCCAGCGCGCTCGCCTGCTTCGCGTTCTCGGTGTTCTGGTGGACCGTCGAGGTCAGCTGCTCCATGCTCGCCGCCGTTTTCTCGAGCGCGACCGCCTGCTGCTCGGTGCGCTGCGACAGGTCGAGATTGCCCATCGAGATCTGCCCCGACGCCGCGGCGATCGCCTCCGCGCTCGCCGCGATGTCGCGCACCGTGCCGGCCAGGCCGTCCTGCATGTCGCGCAGCGCGTGCAGCATGCTGTCGCGGTCGCGCTGCTTCAGGCGGATCGCATTCGTGAGGTCGCCCTGCGCGATCCGCCCGGCGATCTTCTTCGCATAGGCCGGCTCGCCGCCCAGCTGCGTGCCGAGCCGCCGCACGACCCACTCGGCGATCACGAAGGCCAGCACGATCAGCGCCACGGTCATGATCGCGATCATCGCGAACGAGGCGCGAAACAGCGTCGTCGAGGTGTCGAGCGTCGCGCGCGAGGCGTCGCCGCGCGCCTTCACGAGCCCGTCCACCAGGGTTTCGAGCTTGCCCGTCTCGACGATCAGCGAAACATCCTGGGTGCCGACCTGCCAGCTCATCTGCGACAGGTCGAGCGGCTGCTCGCGCACGAGCTTGACGAAGTCGCGCAGGTGGCCGCTCCATGCGCCGACCGAGGTCGAGAACGCCTTCAGCTTCGCGCTGTCGTCCGTATCGGCGGGATGCGTGAAACGCTGCAGCGTGGCCAGTTCGGCGCCGATCGCGTCGAGCCCCTTGTCGATGTCTGCGCCGAGATCGTCGCGCTCCTTCGCAGTGGTCGCGGTCAGCAGCATCTTCTGCGCGCGGCTCGCGCGCAGCACATAGCCGCGCACCTCCTCCGCCGCGCGGCTCGCCACATAGCCCTGCTCGTACACCGAGCGGATCGAGCCGTGCAGGCGACTGATCTGCATGAGCGAGAACAGGCCGATCACGAGCGTGCCCACCAGCAGCGCGCCGAACGCCGCGCGCAAGGTGGTCTTCACCGACCAGGGCTTGCGCGCCGTGCTCCGCTTCCCCGGCGCGCCCGCCCCCCGGCCCGTCGCTTCGTCATCCGGCAAGAATCCGGGCCCATGTCGCCCACGCAGCGCTACGCCTTTCATTGATATGTCCCCGTTCTGGTCTGCTGCTGCAACCGGGAAGGTCGGTCCCGGCCTGGCCGTCGACACGCCACGCACTCTGGCCGGGGGCGCTCCTAGCCGGGCGCCCACTGGCCGGATCGGTCGAATCCGGCGTACGCGGCTTTCATTTCATTCTTTCACGATGATTCCGCCGCTTCTACGGCAACGGCGCACGCTTCTTGAGTCCGGCAAAACCCGCGTGCACGGTGCGCACGGCCGCGGGCCTCCCCCGTTATACCCATCCAATATTCGACGCACCTTGATTCAACGGACAAATCGAATGTCTTATTCTCGACAAAGGTTGGCCGGACAATGAACAGCAGCCACATTAGACTGCCTTCACGCACGAATGAATAACGCGCCCCCGGCTTCCGGCAAGCGCCCTTCCGCCTCCTCGACCCGCCGCACCATGGAAACCAGCCTCGACAACCGCTCCGCTCCCGTTCCGCCCGCCGCCGCGCCCGCGCCGGCCATCACGCGCACCGTCTATCCGGTGCTCGGTGCGATCAGCTTCTCGCACCTGCTCAACGACATGATCCAGTCGCTGATCCTCGCGATCTATCCGATGCTGAAGGCGAATTTCGCGCTGTCGTTCGCGCAGATCGGGCTCATCACGCTGACCTACCAGATCACCGCGTCGCTGCTGCAGCCGCTGATCGGCTACTACACCGACAAGCATCCGAAGCCGTACTCGCTGCCGGTCGGGATGAGCTTCACGCTGGGCGGGCTGGTGCTGATGTCGATCGCGCCGAACTTCTCGATCCTGCTGATCGCGGCCGCGCTGGTCGGTTGCGGCTCGTCGGTGTTCCATCCGGAATCGTCGCGCGTCGCGCGGATGGCGTCGGGCGGCCAGCACGGGCTCGCGCAATCGCTGTTCCAGGTGGGCGGCAACGCGGGCTCGTCGCTCGGGCCGCTCCTCGCCGCGCTGATCGTGATCCCGCATGGCCAGCGCAGCATCGCGTGGTTCTCGCTGGCCGCGCTGGTCGCGATCGTCGTGCTGTGGCAGATCGGCCGCTGGTACCAGCGCCATCCGGCCACCCGCAAGAAGCTCGCGCGCGCCGCGCAATCGCTGCTGCCGCCCCGCAAGGTCGCGTTCGCGATGAGCGTGCTCGTGATGCTCGTGTTCTCGAAGTACATCTACCTCTCGAGCCTCAACAGCTATTTCACCTTCTACCTGATCGACAAGTTCCATCTGTCGGTGCAGGCCGCGCAGTTCCACCTGTTCGTGTTCCTCGCGGCGGTCGCCGCCGGCACCGTGATCGGCGGCCCGATCGGCGATCGCATCGGCCGCAAGTACGTGATCTGGGTATCGATTCTCGGCGTCGCGCCGTTCACGCTGCTGCTGCCGTACGCGAACCTGTTCTGGACCAGCGTGCTGACCGTGATCATCGGCGTGGTGCTGGCGTCGGCGTTCTCCGCGATCATCGTCTACGCGCAGGAGCTGATTCCCGGCAAGGTCGGGATGGTGGCGGGGCTGTTCTTCGGCTTCGCGTTCGGGCTGGGCGGGGTCGGCGCGGCGGTGCTCGGCGAGCTGGCCGACGCGACCAGCATCGGCTTCGTCTACAAGGTGTGCTCGTTCCTGCCGCTGCTCGGGATCCTGACCGTGTTCCTGCCCGACATGGAAGGCATGCGGCGCGCGGCGGCGAAAGCCGCCTGACGAGGCCCGGCGGCGCGCACGCGCGCCGCCGCAGGACTTCAGCGCGCCTGCGCGTGAATCGCGAGGAACCGCCGCAGGATGCCCGACGAATAGGCGCCCGCGATATCGGTGAGGAAACTCGTGAACGACGCGCTTGCGTGATCGTCCGCGGTATCGGAAATGGTGCGCACGACCGCGCACGGCACGCCGTACTCGTGGCACACCTGCGCGAGCGCCGCGCCCTCCATCTCGACCGCGCATGCCGCGGGCAGCGCGTCGCGCAGCGCGATCACCTCGCGCTCGCTCGACACGAAACGATCCCCGCTGATGATGAGCCCCGCGCGCACCTGCGGCGCGCGCAGGCGGAAACGCTGCCGCAGCGCCTCGCCCTCTTCGGCGACGAACTGCTCGCACGCGGCGCGCAACTGCGCGGCAAGCCCGGCATCGGCCGGGAAACGCGCGACGCCGAGCAGCGGCACCTCGAAGCGCGGGAACAGCGGCGAGGCATCGAGATCGTGCTGCAGCAGCGCATCGGCAACCACGATGTCGCCGACCGCGACCTCGCGCGCGACCCCGCCCGCCACCCCCGTGAACACGACCGCGCGCACCTGAAAGCGCAGCAGCAGCGCGCTGACGGTGGCCGCCGCCGCGACCTTGCCGATCCGCGCGAGCGTGACGACGCAGGCCACGCCGCTCGCCATGCCGACGTGATAATCGCGCCCGCCGAGCGCAACCGTCTCGACGGGCCCCTCGGCCCGCATCGCGGCGACCAGGCCGCCCAGTTCCTCGGGCAGCGCCGCGAGAATGCCGAGCGGCTGCTCGACCGGCAGCGTCGGGGAGGACGGCATCATTCGACCGCCTGCAGTTTCGCGACGGCAAGCGCGAGCCACTTCTCGCCGTGGCGCTTGAACTTGACCTGCGCCTTCGCATCGGTGCCGCTGCCCTCGAGCGCCGTCACCGTGCCTTCGCCGAACTTCGTGTGGAAGACCTGCTGGCCGACCCGGAAGCCGCCCTCGGCCGCGCGCTGCTGGTTCGCGAACGCAGGCAGCGGCGCCGACACGGCCGCGTCGACCACGCTCTCCCGGCTGCCGCCGCCGCCCGGCCGCGAGAACCAGTCGCGCCCCCAGCCGGCGTTGTCGGCGCGGCCGCCCCAGCGGGCCGAGGCCTCGACCTTCGGCGTCAGCCACTTGAGCACATGCTCGGGCAATTCGTCGAAGAAGCGCGAGCGGATGTTGTAGCGGGTCTGGCCATGCAGCAGGCGGCTCTGCGCGAACGACAGGTAGAGCCGCTCCTTCGCGCGCGTGATCGCGACGTACATCAGGCGGCGCTCTTCTTCGAGGCCGTCGGATTCCAGCGCGCTGTTCTCGTGCGGGAACAGCCCTTCCTCCAGGCCCGTGATGAACACCGCGGCGAATTCGAGCCCCTTCGCCGCATGCACCGTCATCAGCTGCACCGCGTCCTGGCCGGCCTGCGCCTGGTTGTCGCCCGCCTCGAGCGAGGCATGCGACAGGAAGCCGGCGAGCGGCGTCATCGTGTCCGGGTTCTGCGCGGGCGCATCGAGCGCGAACGGATCGAGCACCGCGTCGGCGGGATCGTCGCTCGCCGCGGTGAGCCCGGGCGCCGCGGTCGCGCCGGCGCGCAGCGGGATCGCGCGCGCCGGCGCGTCGAGCCCGTAGCCTTCCTCGCCGACGAACGCGGCAGCCGCGTTGACCAGCTCCTGCAAGTTCTCGAGCCGGTCCTGCCCCTCGCGCTCGCCCTGATAGAAGTCCGCGAGGCCGCTCACGCGCACCACGTACTCGACCGTCTCGGGCAGGCTCATCTGCAGCGTCTCGGCGCGCATCTTCGCGATCAGGTTCGCGAATCCGCCGAGGCTCGTGCCGGCCTTGCCGGTCACGTAGGGGATCGCAGCCGCCATCGCGCAATCGTAGAGGCGCGCGGCGTCGGCGAGCTGTTCGATCGAGCGCGCGCCGATGCCGCGCGTCGGGAAGTTCACGACGCGCACGAACGCGGTGTCGTCGTTCGGGTTGTCGATCAGGCGCAGATACGCGAGCGCGTGCTTGATTTCCTGGCGCTCGAAGAAGCGCAGCCCGCCGTACACCCGATACGCAATGCCCGCCGTCATCAGCGTGTGCTCGATCGCGCGCGACTGCGCATTGCTGCGATACAGGATCGCGACCTCGCTGCGCGCCATCCCGCTGCCGATCAGCGAGCGGATCTCCTCGACGATCCAGCCCGCCTCCTGCGAATCGGTCGCCGCTTCGTACACGCGCACCGGCTCGCCGTGCCCGGCGTCGGTGCGCAGGTTCTTGCCGAGCCGGTGCGCGTTGTTCGAGATCAGCTGGTTCGCCGCGTCGAGGATGTTGCCGTGCGAGCGGTAGTTCTGCTCCAGCTTGATCAGGTTGCGCACCCGGAACTCGTCCTCGAAGTCGCGCATGTTGCCGACGTTCGCGCCGCGGAACGCATAGATCGACTGGTCGTCGTCGCCGACCGCGAAGATCGCGTTGTGCGAACCCGCGAGCAGCTTGAGCCACGCATACTGGAGCTTGTTGGTGTCCTGGAACTCGTCGACCAGGATGTGCTTGAAGCGCGCCTGGTAATGCGCGCGCAACGGCGGATTGTGCGCGAGCAGCTCGTAGCAGCGCAACAGCAGCTCGGGGAAATCGACCACGCCCTCGCGCTGGCACTGCTGGTCGTAGGCCTGGTAGATCTCGACGAACTTGCGGTTGAAGTTGTCGGTCGCGTCGACCTTGTCGGGACGCAGGCCCTGCTCCTTCGCGTTGTTGATGAAGTACTGCACGTTCTTCGGCGGATACTTCTCGTCGTCGATGTTGGCCGCCTTCATCAGCCGCTTGATCGCGGACAGCTGGTCGGCCGTATCGAGGATCTGGAAGGTCTGCGGCAGCCCGGCGTCGCGGTAATGCGCGCGCAGCATGCGATTGCAGAGGCCGTGGAAGGTGCCGATCCACATGCCGCGCGTATCGATCGGCAGCAAGGCCGTCAGGCGCGCCATCATCTCGCGCGCGGCCTTGTTGGTGAAGGTCACGGCGAGCACCGTCGGGGGCGACGCGTAGCCCTGCTGGATCAGCCACGCGCTGCGCGTGATGAGCACCCGGGTCTTGCCGCTGCCCGCCCCGGCGAGGATCAGCGCCGGTTCGTTCGGCAGCGTGACGGCCGCGTGTTGTTCTTGATTCAGGTTGGCAAGCAGATCGGGCATAAAGACGAGGCGGAATGGCGTGGGAACGCAAAGCGGACATTATAAGGGGGCCCCGCGGAACCGATGCGGTGCATCCCGCCGCGGCGCGCGGTTGCCTGCCTCGCAGCGCGGATCGGCGAGCGATACGACGCCTGTTTTCAGGACCATCCCGCGCCGGCCATCCCGCTCTTCGCGCGGCCGGATACGCCGCGACACGACGACGCGACCGGAAATCCGAACCCGATCGCACCGCCCCACCTACCCCGCGGGCTTTATAATCCAAGGTTTACTTATCCAACACGCATCTTTCGGCAGATTTCCAACCATGAGCGACAGCACGCTTGCGAAAAGTTTCGAGCCCCACACCATCGAAGCCCAATGGGGGCCGGAGTGGGAAAAACGCGGCTATGCCGCCCCGGCCTTCGATCCGTCCCGCCCGGATTTCGCGATCCAACTGCCGCCGCCCAACGTCACGGGCACGCTGCACATGGGCCACGCGTTCAACCAGACGATCATGGACGGCCTCGCGCGCTACCACCGCATGCTCGGCGCGAACACGCTGTGGGTGCCCGGCACCGATCACGCGGGCATCGCCACGCAGATCGTCGTCGAACGCCAGCTCGACGCGCAGGGCCAGTCGCGCCATGACCTCGGCCGCGAGAAATTCGTCGAGCGCGTGTGGGAATGGAAGGAACAGTCCGGCTCCACGATCACGCGCCAGGTGCGCCGCCTCGGCGCGTCGACCGACTGGTCGCGCGAATACTTCACGATGAACGACAAGATGTCGAACGTCGTGCGCGAGGTGTTCGTGCGCCTGTACGAACAGGGCCTCATCTATCGCGGCAAGCGCCTCGTGAACTGGGACCCGGTCCTGATGACCGCGGTGTCCGACCTCGAGGTCGTGAGCGAGGAGGAAAACGGCCATCTGTGGCACATCAACTATCCGCTCGTGAACGGCGCCGGCCACCTGACCGTCGCGACCACGCGCCCCGAGACGATGCTCGGCGACGTCGCGGTGATGGTGCACCCCGAAGACGAGCGCTATGCGCACCTGATCGGCCAGCGCGTGCAGCTGCCGCTCACCGGCCGCGAGATCCCGATCATCGCCGACGACTACGTCGACCGCGAATTCGGCACGGGCGTCGTGAAGGTCACGCCCGCGCACGACCAGAACGACTACCAGGTCGGCCAGCGTCACCAGCTGCCGCAGATCGAGATCCTCACGCTCGACGCGAAGATCAACGACAACGCACCCGACAAGTACCGCGGCCTCGACCGCTTCGAGGCGCGCAAGCAGGTGGTCGCCGATCTCGAGGCGCTCGGCCTGCTCGACTCGGTGAAGCCGCACAAGCTGATGGTGCCGCGCGGCGACCGCACGGGCGTCGTGATCGAGCCGATGCTGACGGATCAATGGTTCGTCGCGATGACGAAGCCGGCGCCGGAAGGCAGCTTCCATCCGGGCAAGTCGATCACCGAGGTGTCGCTCGACGTGGTGCGCGACGGCCAGATCAAGTTCGTGCCCGAGAACTGGGCCACCACCTACTACCAGTGGCTCGAGAACATCCAGGACTGGTGCATCTCGCGCCAGCTGTGGTGGGGCCACCAGATTCCCGCATGGTACGGCGAGAACGGCGAGATCTTCGTCGCGCGCGACGAGGACGACGCGCGCGCGCAGGCCGCCGCCCAGGGCTACACGGGCGCGCTGCGCCGCGACGAGGACGTGCTCGACACCTGGTTCTCGTCGGCGCTCGTGCCGTTCTCCTCGCTCGGCTGGCCGGAGGAAACGCCCGAACTCAAGCACTTCCTGCCGTCGTCGGTGCTCGTCACCGGCTTCGACATCATCTTCTTCTGGGTCGCCCGGATGGTGATGATGACCACCCACTTCACGGGCCAGGTGCCGTTCCACACCGTCTACGTGCACGGCCTCGTGCGCGACGCGGAAGGCCAGAAGATGTCGAAGAGCAAGGGCAACACGCTCGACCCGATCGACATCGTCGACGGCATCGACCTCGACGCGCTCGTCGCGAAGCGCACCACCGGCCTGATGAACCCGAAGCAGGCGGCGACGATCGAGAAGAAGACCCGCAAGGAATTCCCGGACGGCATCCCCGCGTTCGGCACCGACGCGCTGCGCTTCACCATGGCGTCG
>NZ_JAAGNW010000199.1:0-4084 GCF_010645215.1 Burkholderia multivorans
AGGCGATGCGATGCGCGGATTGAGCCGCGAGGGCACGTGCGCAGGAAGTGGACCGGACTGAGAGCGTAGCGAGCAGGAGCTTGCGGGCGGTAACCACTTCGCTTCACGGCGCGTATGGTCGGACCCTGCGCGGGCCCATCCCCGTTGTGCCCTTACGCCACTCGCTACGGCTGGGCCACTCCGAACGCGATCGCACCGTATTTTCGGATCTAAAAAGCGCCTTTCTTTTGGTTACTTTTCTTTGGCAAGACAAAGAAAAGTGACCCCCGCCCCGGGGAGGGGCGACGCTAATAGACCAACGCCATCACAGGACATTCACAAAAAAACCCAAAGCAACAAACCACGAGGAACGAGTCGCAAACACGCAAGACGACCGCCCCCTCCGTTATCTAAACTACCCCTGTTACCTCTTGAGAGAAAAAAGGACCCACCATGACCACCCCGACCGTGACCCGCCAGACTTTCGACGAAGTGATGGTGCCGGTATTCTCCCCCGCGCCGTTCGTGCCGGACCGCGGCGAGGGTTCGTGGGTGTGGGACACGGCCGGCCGCGACTACGTCGATTTCGCCGGCGGCATCGCCGTGACGGCCCTGGGCCACGGCCACCCGGCCCTCCTCAAGGTCCTCGACGAGCAAAGCCGCAAGCTCTGGCACATCGGCAACGGTTACACGAACGAACCCGTCCTGCGTCTCGCCCGCCGCCTCGAATCTCTCACCTTCGCCGATCGCGCCTTCTTCGCGAACTCGGGCGCGGAAGCCAACGAGGCCGCCCTCAAGCTCGCCCGCCGCGTCGCGTTCGAACGCCACGGCGCCGACAAGGTCGAGATCCTCTCGTTCACCCAGTCGTTCCACGGCCGCACCCTCTTCACCGTCAGCGTCGGCGGCCAGCCCAAGTACTCGGAAGGCTTCGGCCCCATCCCCGCCGGCATCAAGCATCTCCCGTACAACGATATCGCCGCCGCCCAGGCCGCCATCGGCCCGCAAACCTGCGCGGTCATCGTCGAGCCGGTCCAGGGCGAGGGCGGCGTGATCCCCGCCGATCCCGCCTTCCTCAAGGCGCTGCGCGATGCCTGCGACGCCCACGGCGCACTGCTGATTTTCGATGAGGTCCAGACGGGCGTCGGCCGCACCGGCCACTTCTACGCCTACATGGACTCGGGCGTCACCCCCGATATCCTCACCACCGCCAAGGCGCTCGGCAACGGCTTCCCGATCGGCGCCATGCTCACCACCAACGAACTCGCCGCCCACTTCAAGGTCGGCGTGCACGGCACCACCTACGGCGGCAATCCGCTCGCCTCGGCCATCGCCGACAAGGTCGTCGAGCTCATCAGCGAGCCCGCCCTCCTGCAAGGCGTGCGCGAACGCAGCGAGCGTCTCATGGCCGCGCTCGCCCGCATCAACGCACGCTTCAACCTGTTCAAGGAGATCCGCGGCAAGGGCCTCCTCGTCGGCGCCGAACTCGTCGACGCATTCGACGGCCGCGCCAAGGACTTCGTGTCCGCCGCCGCCGAGCACGGCGTCATCATGCTCGTCGCCGGCCCCAGCGTGCTGCGCTTCGTGCCCTCGCTCGTGATCCCCGACGAGGTCCTCGACGAAGGTCTCGCCCGCTTCGAGAAGGCCGTCGAACAGGTGCTCGCGGCCACCGCCGCCGCACGCTGAGCAGGTACGACGATGCTATTCGTTCGCCCCGGCAGGCTCGCCGATCTCGACGCGCTCGCGCTCATGGCGCGCACCGCGCAACCCGTGCTGCACTCGCTGCCGCACGACCGCAGCGCGCTCGAAGCGCGCGTCGCGCTGTCCGAGGACTCGTTCCGCACGGAGGTCGATTTCCCCGGCGAGGAGTTCTATCTGTTCGTGCTCGAGGACAGCGCTTCCGGCAAGCTGCTCGGCACGGCCAGCATCGTCGCCGCCGCCGGCTACTCGGAACCGTTCTACGCATTCCGCAACGATGCGCTGATCCACGCCTCGCGCGAGCTGCACGTGAACCGCAAGATCCACGCGCTCACGATGTCGCACGAGCTGACCGGCAAGAGCCGGCTCGCCGGCTTCTATGTCGATCCGGCCCTGCGCGGCGACGCCGCCGCGCACCTGATCTCGCGCGCCCGCATGATGTTCATCGCCGCCCAGCGCCGTCGCTTCACCTCCGAGGTGTTCTCGCTGCTGCTCGGCGTCACCGACGATCACGGCATGTCGCCGTTCTGGGAGGCGGTCGGCCGCAAGTTCTTCGGCCGCGATTTCGCCGCCGTCGAGATCGAGTCGGGCGGCCGCAGCCGCACCTTCATCGCCGAGGTGATGCCGCGCTATCCGCTCTACGTGCCGCTCTTGCCCGAAGCCGCCCAGCGCGTGCTCGGCGAGCCGAACCAGCACGCGCTGCTCGCCTATGACATCCATCTCGAAGAGGGCTTCGAGCCCGATCGCTATGTCGATATCTTCGAGGCGGGCCCGGTGCTCACCGCGCAGGTCGATCGCACCGCCTGCGTGACGCGCGGCGCGCTGCGCACCGTGCGCAACGCCGACGCGTCGCGCGGCGACAGCACCTATCTGCTGTCGAGCGGGCGCGGCGACGCGTTCCGCTGCGTGCTCGCGGATCTGCCCGCCGCGCACGACGGCGACGCGCCGCTGTCCGCCGAGGTGCGCGCCGCGCTCGACGTGGTCGCGGGCGATACGGTCCGCTGCGTGCCCTTGCATCAATCCGGCGGCGCTGCCGCCGTCAATCCTCCGGGAGACGCGTGATGATCGTCGTTCGTGTCGTACAGACGGGCGATGTCGATGCGCTCGTGGCGCTCGCGCGGGAAACCGGCCCGGGCCTCACCACCTTCAAGCCCGATCGCGATGCGCTCGCCGCGCGCGTCGAGCGCACCCGGCGCACGCTCGAAGGCCGCGCCGCGCCCGCCGAAGCCGGCTACTTCTTCGTGATGGAAGACACCGCCACGGGCGACATCGCCGGCGTGTGCGGCCTCGAAACCGAGGTCGGGCTCGAACAGCCGTTCTACAACTACCGCGTCAGCACGGTCGTCCACGCCAGCCAGGATCTCGGCGTGTGGACCCGCATGTCGCTGCTCAACATCTCGCACGACCTGACCGGCTATGCCGAGGTCTGCTCGCTGTTCCTGAGCCCGCGCTATCGCACGGGCGGCGTCGGCGGCCTGCTGTCGCGCTCGCGCTTCATGTTCATCGCGCAGTTCCGCGAACGCTTCCCGGAACGTCTGTGCGCCGAGCTGCGCGGGCACTTCGACGACAGCGGCACCTCGCCGTTCTGGCGCGCCGTCGGTTCGCACTTCTACCAGATCGACTTCAACGCCGCCGACTATCTGAGCTCGCACGGCCGCAAGTCGTTCCTCGCCGAGCTGATGCCGCGCTTTCCCGTCTACGTCGACCTGCTGCCGCAGGACGCGCAGGACTGCGTCGGCCTCACGCACCGCGATACGCTGCCCGCGCGCAAGATGCTCGAAGCGGAAGGCCTGCGCTACCAGAACCACGTCGACATCTTCGACGCCGGCCCCGTGCTCGAATGCCACATCGCCGACCTGCGCACGGTGCGCGAGAGCGAGGTGGCGCCCGTCGTGATCGGTATGGTCGATGCGGGCGCCGCTGCGTCGGGCGCCGGTGCGCCGCGCGCGCTGGTGTCGAACACCTCGCTCGGCGATTTCCGCGTCGGCATCGCGCCGGGCGCGATCGAGAACGGGGTATTCACGCTCACCGCGGCCGACGCAGCCGCCCTCAACGTGGCGGCCGGCGACCTCGTGCGCGTGTTGCCGCTCAAAGCCAAACAGGGATAAGTCATGACTGAACTCTTTATCGACGGCGCCTGGGTCGCGGGCACGGGGCCGGTTTTCGCGTCGCGCAATCCGGGCACGGGCGAGACGGTGTGGGAAGGTGCGGGCGCGGCGGCGGCCGACGTCGAGCGCGCGGTGGCCGGCGCGCGTCGCGCGTTCGCGTCGTGGTCGGCGCTCGACTTCGACGCGCGCTGCGCGATCGTCAAGCGCTTCGCCGCGCTGCTCGGCGAACGCAAGGAGGCGATCGCCGCGCTGATCGGCCGCGAAACCGGCAAGCCGCTGTGGGAGGCGCGCACCGAGGTCGC
>NZ_JAAGNW010000199.1:4094-11477 GCF_010645215.1 Burkholderia multivorans
ATCGATGGCCGCCAAGGTCGACATCTCGATCCAGGCCTATCACGAGCGCACCGGCGAGAAGCGCGCGCCGATGGCCGACGGCGTCGCGGTGCTGCGTCACCGGCCGCACGGCGTGGTCGCGGTGTTCGGGCCGTACAACTTCCCGGGCCATCTGCCGAACGGGCACATCGTGCCGGCGCTGATCGCGGGCAACACGGTGGTGTTCAAGCCGTCCGAGCTGGCGCCCGCGGTTGCGCGCGCAACGGTCGAGGCCTGGCGCGACGCCGGCCTGCCCGACGGCGTGCTGAACCTCGTGCAGGGCGAGAAGGACACGGGCGTCGCGCTCGCCAACCATCCCCAGATCGACGGGCTGTTCTTCACCGGCAGCTCGGATACCGGCACCTTGCTGCACCGCCAGTTCGGCGGCCGCCCCGAAATCGTGCTCGCGCTCGAGATGGGCGGCAACAATCCGCTCGTGATCGGCGAGGTCGAGGATCTCGACGCGGCCGTGCATCACACGATCCAGTCGGCGTTCCTGTCGGCCGGGCAGCGCTGCACCTGCGCGCGCCGCATCCTGGTGCCGCGCGGTGCGTTCGGCGACCGCTTCCTCGCGCGTCTCGTCGAGGTGACGGCGCGCATCGAGGCGGGCGTCTACAACGCCGAGCCGCAGCCGTTCATGGGCGCGGTGATCTCCGCGCGCGCGGCGTCGCGCCTCGTCGCCGCGCAGGACGCGCTGCTCGCACGCGGCGCGACGCCGCCCATCGCGATGACGCAGCGCGATCCCGCGCTCGGCTTCGTGAACGCGGCGCTCCTCGACGTGACCGCGGTGCGCGACCTGCCCGACGAGGAGCACTTCGGCCCGCTCGCGCAGGTGATCCGCTACGCGGACTTCGACGAGGCGCTCGAACGCGCCAACGACACCGCGTTCGGCCTGTCGGCAGGCCTGCTCGCCGACGAGGAGGCCGTGTGGGCGCAGTTCCGGCACACGATCCGCGCCGGCATCGTCAACTGGAACCGGCCGACCAACGGCGCGTCGTCGGCCGCGCCGTTCGGCGGCGCGGGGCGTTCCGGCAACCACCGGCCGAGCGCGTACTACGCGGCCGACTACTGCGCGTATCCGATGGCCTCGGTGGAGAGCGCGCAATTGCAGATGCCCGCGAGCGTGTCGCCGGGCCTTCATTTCTGAGCAGGAAGCGACCATGAACGCAATTGAAGCGAATTTCGACGGGCTGGTCGGCCCGACCCACAACTACGCGGGGCTGTCGTTCGGCAACGTGGCGTCGCAGAACAACGAGAAGTCGGCCGCGAATCCGAAGGCCGCCGCGAAGCAGGGGCTGCGCAAGATGAAGCGGCTCGCCGATCTCGGTTTCGCGCAGGGCGTGCTGCCGCCGCAGGAGCGGCCGTCGCTGCGGCTGCTGCGCGAGCTGGGCTTTTCCGGCAAGGACGCCGACGTGATCGCGAAGGCGGCCGCGCAGGCGCCCGAACTGCTCGCCGCGGCCAGCTCCGCCTCCGCGGTGTGGACCGCGAACGCGGCCACCGTGAGCCCGTCCGCCGACACCGGCGACGGCCGCGTGCATTTCACGCCGGCCAACCTGTGCAGCAAGCTGCATCGCGCGATCGAGCACGAGGCGACGCGCCGCACGTTGTCCGCGATCTTCGCGGACGAAGCGCGCTTCGTCGTGCACGAGGCGCTGCCCGGCACGCCGGCGCTCGGCGACGAGGGCGCGGCCAACCATACGCGCTTTTGCTCGGCCTACGGCAATCCGGGCGTCGAGTTCTTCGTGTACGGCCGCGCCGAGTATCGACGCGGGCCGGAGCCGAAGCGCTTCCCGGCGCGCCAGACCTTCGAGGCGAGCCGCGCGGTCGCGCAGCGTCACGGCCTGCGCGAGACCGCGACGATCTACGCGCAGCAGAATCCCGACGTGATCGACGCCGGCGTGTTCCACAACGACGTGATCGCCGTCGGCAACCGCGATACGCTGTTCTGCCACGAACGCGCGTTCGTCGACCAGCAGGCGATCTACGACACGCTGCGCGCCTCGCTCGGCGCGGACGGCGCGGCGCTCAACGTGATCGAGGTGCCGGATCGCGCGGTCAGCGTGGCCGATGCGGTGTCGTCGTACCTGTTCAACAGCCAGCTGCTGTCGGGCGCCGACGGCCGGCAGGTGCTCGTGGTGCCGCAGGAATGCCGCGAGAATCCGAACGTCGCCGCCTACCTCGATCAACTCGCGGCCGGCAACGGCCCGATCGACGAGGTGCTGGTGTTCGACCTGCGCGAGAGCATGAAGAACGGCGGCGGGCCGGCGTGCCTGCGGCTGCGCGTCGTGCTGAGCGATGCGGAGCGGGCGGCCGTCACGTCGAACGTGTGGATGAACGACACGCTGTTCGCGTCGCTCGACGACTGGATCGAGCGCCACTACCGCGACCGGCTCGCGCCGGCCGATCTGGCCGATCCGGCGCTGCTCGACGAGTCGCGCACCGCGCTCGACGCGCTGACGCAGATCCTCGGCCTCGGATCCCTGTATGACTTCCAGCGCTGAAGCGGGCGGCGCGTGGCTCGACGACTGCCTCGCGCTGACCCTGGGCGGCGCGGCGCCCGATCCGCGCAGCGGGCTGTGCGCGAACGGCGCGGTGCGCTGGACCTGGCTCGACGAAGGGCTGTTCGCGTTCGAGCCGGTCGAGCCGGCTGACGCATTGCCGAGCGTGCTCGTGTCGGCGGGCGTGCACGGCGACGAGACCGCGCCGATCGAATTGCTGTCGGCGCTCGTGTGCGATCTTGCGCGCGGCGCGCTGCCGCTCGCGTGCCGTCTGCTCGTCGTGCTCGACAATCCGGCCGCGATGCGCGCGGGCGAGCGCTACCTCGACGACGATCTGAATCGCCTGTTCAGCGGCCGCCACGCGCAGCATGCGACGAGCCGCGAGGCGCCGCGCGCGGCGCGGCTCGAAGCGGCCGCGCGCGTGTTCTTCGACGCGGCGACGGGGGCGCGCTGGCACGTCGACATGCATACGGCGATCCGCGCGTCGGTGTTCGAGCGTTTCGCGCTGCTGCCGCATACGGGCGCGGCGCCGGCCCGCGCCATGTTCGAATGGCTGGGCGGCGCGCAAATCATGGCGGTGCTGCTGCATACCGCGAAGGGCAATACGTATTCGCACTTTTGCGCGGAGGCGTGCGGCGCGCTCGCGTGCACGCTCGAACTCGGCAAGGTGATGCCGTTCGGCCGGAACGACCTCGCGCGCTTCGCGGGCGCGGACGACGCGGTGCGGCGGCTGGCGGCGGGCGCGCCCGCCGCCGGCGGCGCGCTGCCGCGTGTGTTCACGGTGATCGACCAGATCACGAAGCACAGCGACGCATTCGAGCTGTTCGTCGCACCGGACGTGCCGAACTTCACGCCGTTCGCGCGCGGTGCGCTGCTTGCGCGCGACGGCGCTTACCGTTACGAAGTCCGGCACGACGAGGAGCGCATCGTGTTCCCGAATCCGACCGTCAAGCCGGGCCTGCGCGCCGGGCTGATGGTGATCGAGACGACCGACGCGACGCACGCCGCGCTGGCGTGACGCAGTGGCTGCTCGCGCGGCGCGGGTTCGTCAGCGCCCGAGGCCCTCCGCCGCGAGCGCGTCGCGCACCGTCGGGCGCTCGGCGATCCGCGCCATGAACGCGAGCAGATGCGGATACGGCGCGAGCGGAATTCGCAGGAAGTTCGACCAGTTCGCGATCGTGAACAGATACGCATCGGCGACCGTGAAACGATCGGTCAGATAATCCCGTTCGGCAAAATGCGCCGCGAGTTCGCGAAAGCGCTTGTCGAGCTTCTGCAGGCACTGCTCGCGCGTCGTGTCCGCGGTGTCCTTGTGCCAGAGCCAGGGGCTGTAGGTCTTGTGCAGCTCGGTGCCGATGAAGGTCAGCCATTCGATCACCCGGTAGCGCTCGGCCGTGCCGTGCGCGGGGATCAGCGCGCCGGCCGGGGCGAGATCGCCGACCCGTTGCAGCAGTGCGCCGGACTCGGTGTGGCGGGTGCCGTCGTCGAGTTCGAGCAGCGGCAGGTAGCCGCGCGGCGATATCGCGTAGTAGTCGCCGCCGTCGGCCAGCTGGTGTTGGGCGAGGTCGACCTTGACGGCGTCGAACGCGACGCCCGCTTCGAGCAGGGCGATGCGGATCGCGAGCGAGCAGGCGCCGGGGGAGTAATAGAGCTTCATCGGATGAGGTTCCTCGATAGCATGCGCGCGGGCCCGGATGGCCGCGCGGCGCGCCGCAAGACAGCGGCGCGACATCGATAAAATAGCAGCCGGCCAGGCTGATGATAATGAGCGGGACGGCAAACGATGCGTGCGGAAATGCAATACGAACTGACGGCGGCGGATACGCAGGTGGTGCTCGCGCTGGTGCGGGCGGGCTCGCTGGGCGAGGCGGCGCGCCGCCTCGGGCTGGATGCGTCGACGGTGTTTCGCGCCGTGCAGCGTATCGAGCGCGGTCTGGGGCAGCGGCTGTTCGAGCGTTCGCGCAGCGGCTATCGGCCGACCGAACTGGGCGGACGCCTGGCGGGCTACGGCGAGCGGATCGAGGCGACGCTCGACGCCGCGCGCCTCGCGACCGATGCGCTCGCGCCCGCGCTGACGGGCGCCGTGCACGTGACCACCACCGACACCGTACTGTCGGGGCTGCTGCCGCCGATTCTCGCCGAGCTGACGTTGCGCCACCCGGGCCTGCGCCTCGACCTCGACACCAGCAACGGCCTCGCGAGCCTCACGCGCCGCGATGCGGACATCGCGGTGCGCGCAACGCGCCGCGCGCCGGAACACCTGATCGGCCGCGCGGTCGGCGCGCTGCGGATCGCGGTGTTCGCGCCGGCCGCGCAGGCGGCGCGGCTGCGCGACCCTGCCGCCTGGCGCGAATGCGACTGGGCGGCGCCCGATCTGGCGCTGTCGCATCATCCCTCGGTGGCCTGGCGGCGCCGCCACTATCCGGAGATCGAGCCGCGTTACCGGGTGAACAACGTGATGTCGGTATGCGAGCTGGTGGAGGCAGGGCTCGCGATGGGCGTGCTGCCGATCTTCCTTGCGCGCGACCGGCCCGGGCTGGCCCAAATGAGCCCGCCGCTCGACGAGGACGAATCGCAGCTGTGGGTGCTCGCGCATCCCGATGCGCGACATCTGCCGCATGTGTCGGCGGTGTACGCGCATCTGGCCGACGCGCTGACGCGTGCGCTGGCCGAGGCGGGCGGCGCGGCCGATTGACGCAGGCCGCTTGCGCGCGTGCGACACGGATTTGAGGAATCGGCCGAGCGACGCCGGCGAACGTTGCGCGCACTGCAACAGGCGGACCGAAGCGGCGCTCGACCGGAACGGCGGGCGCGGGGCGGTACAATCGCGGGTTCGCGGCTGTTGCGCCGCATCACGACGAGCCCGGGCATTTGTCCGGGAATACTGGCGCTGCAAAGATGCGCCGGACCGATTGTTGATCGAACCTGTTCCATCGTACGAGGAGAACCCCCTGATGAAGTTGAACTGGCGAAAGATGGCCGCGCATGCGGTGGTGACGGCCACGGCGCTGGCGGCGGGCAGTGCGTTTGCCGCCGACCTGAAGGAAGTGCGTTTCGGCGTCGAGGCGTCGTATGCCCCCTTTGAATACAAGACGCCCGACGGCAAGCTCGCCGGTTTCGACATCGACGTCGGCAACGCGGTGTGCGCGAAGCTGAAGGTCAAGTGCGTGTGGGTCGAGAATGCATTCGACGGGCTGATCCCGGCGTTGCAGGCGCGCAAGTTCGACGCGATCAACTCGGACATGACGATTACCGAGCAGCGTCGCAAGGCGATCGACTTCACGGATCCGATCTACACGATTCCGAACCAGCTGATCGCGAAGGCAGGCAGCGCGCTGCTGCCGACGCCGGCGTCGCTGAAGGGCAAGCGGGTGGGCGTGCTGCAGGGCACGATCCAGGAAGCGTACGCGAAGAAGCGCTGGGCGCCGGCGGGCGTGGAAGTAGTGCCTTACCAGACCCAGGATCTTGCGTATGAAGACCTGAAGTCGGGCCGGCTCGACGCGACTTTCCAGGATTCCGAGGCGGGTGCGAAGGGCTTCCTGAGCAAGCCGCAGGGCGCGGGCTTCGCGTTCGCGGGCGGCCACGTGTCGGATACCGAGATCCTTGGCATCGGCGTGGGCTACGGCCTGCGCAAGGGCGATACGCAACTGAAGACCGCGCTGAACCAGGCGCTGAAGGATCTGAAGGCCGACGGCACGATCGACGGCCTGGCGAAGAAGTACTTCAGCGTGCCCGTCACGCTGAAGTGATCCGCGCGCGGCCCGGGGCCGCGCAACGACCGAGCAACCGGCCGCTTTCGCGGCCGGTTTTGCTTTGGAGGATCAAACGCGCGCGGATTCGTGAGCGACAGGCGTCAATTTGCCGGTGTATCATCGGCCGCTTAATTATTGAGATAAGAATGGCGGACGACGAGAGCCGCAGCGGCCGGAAATCAGCCTACGAGAAATCTGCAACCGGGGAACAGAGATGGAGAACAGGACCGTGCCGGGGCTAGGCGCCGAGGACGGAGTGGGGGACGAGGGGACGGATGCGCCGGAGGCGGTGGCGTTGCTGGTGAGCCGGCAGCCGCTGGTGGATCGCGACGGATTGTTGAGCGGATTTGCGCTGCGGGTGCGAGAGGATCTCGGCGAGTGGCCGGAGGCGCTGGTGGCGGGGATCCGTGAGGCGGGGGTGCGGGCGTCGCTGGGCGGCCACAAGGCGCTGCTGGCGGCGACGCGGCCATTGCTGTTTGCGGATGGAGATCGATGGGGATTTGATTGCGCGGCTGGTGGCGCTGCATCGGCGGCGTTACCGGTTCGTGCTGGACGGGGTGATCGAGCCGGGCGCGGGGTTTGCGCAATTGCTGCCGTACGTGGAGGCGGTGAAGCTGGATCTGGAGCGGACCCCGGGGCCGATGCTGCGGAAGCTGGTGGATGCGATGAAGGCGGCGGGCAAGCGCCTGATCGCGACGAACGTGGAGACGCCGGAGCGGCAGGAGCAGGCGAAGGCGCTCGGTTTCGTGCAGTTCCAGGGCTACTGTTTTGCGCATCGGCATGTGAGCCCGTCGCGGCGGGTGAGTGCGCCGCGGCATGCGTTGTTGAACCTGATGCAGTTGTTGGCGACCGATCCGAATGTCGCGCAGCTCGAGGTTGAGTTGAAGCTGAATCCGGTGCTGGTGATGCATTTGATGCGGCTGGCGAATACGGGGGAAGCGGGGATCGGGCGTCAGGCGACGACCTTGCGCGAGGCGATTGCGGCGACGGGGACCAACCGGATTGCGCGCTGGACGCAGATTTTGCTGTATGCGGACGGGCGCAAGGTGGCGCTGGAGAATGATCCGCTGGTGCAGTTGGCGGCGACGCGGGCGCGGTTCATGGAACTGGCGGCG
>NZ_JAAGNW010000002.1:0-10935 GCF_010645215.1 Burkholderia multivorans
GTGCGAGACGTCGATGAACACGCGGGGATGCGCGCTCCAGCGCGGCATCGACGGGTTCGGGCAGTAGGCCGGCAGATCCTTGGCGGTCAGCTCGATCAGCGGCATTTCCTTCAGTTCGCTCATGGGGTGTTCTCGTTATGCGATGGGGCAGGCGTGCCCGTGCGGGCGCGCCGCGTTCAGATCTTGGCGAGCCAGTGCGCGTGCTTCGCGCTCTTGCCCGTCACGACGTCGAAAAACGCCGCTTGCAGCTTTTCCGTGATCGGGCCGCGCGCACCGCTGCCGATCGTGCGGTTGTCCAGCTCGCGGATCGGCGTGACTTCGGCGGCGGTGCCGGTGAAGAATGCTTCGTCCGCGGTGTAGACCTCGTCGCGGGTGATGCGCTTCTCGATCACCTCGATGCCCGCTTCCTTCGCGAGCGTGATGACCGTGTCGCGGGTGATCCCGTCGAGGCAGGAGGCCAGGTCGGGGGTGTACAGCTTGCCGTGGTTGACCAGGAAGAAGTTCTCGCCCGAGCCTTCCGACACGTAGCCGTCGACGTCGAGCAGCAGCGCCTCGTCGTAGCCGTCGGTGGTGGCTTCCTGGTTCGCCAGGATCGAGTTCACGTACCAGCCCGACGCCTTCGCGCGCACCATCGAGACGTTCACGTGATGGCGCGTGAACGACGAGGTCTTCACGCGGATGCCCTTGGCGAGGCCGTCCTCGCCGAGGTAGGCGCCCCACGGCCAGGCCGCGATCGCGACGTGGATCGTGTTGCCCTTGGCCGACACGCCGAGCTTTTCCGAGCCGACCCAGATGATCGGGCGCAGGTAGCACGATTCCAGCTTGTTCTCGCGCACCACGTCGCGCTGGGCGGCTTCGAGCGTTTCCTGGTCGAACGGCACGTCCATCTGGAAGATCTTCGCGGAATTCAGCAGGCGCTTCGTGTGTTCCTTCAGACGAAAGATCGCGCTGCCGCCGTCGGCCGTCTTGTACGCGCGCACGCCTTCGAAGACGCCCATGCCGTAGTGCAGCGTGTGGGTCAGCACGTGGATGTTCGCGTCACGCCAATCGATCAGCTTGCCGTCCATCCAAATCTTGCCGTCGCGGTCGGCCATTGACATAGGTATCTCCTAACGGGATGCGGTTGTATGCAGCATTGAGCCGGAAAGACGCTTATTTTAGCGTCTTTTGCCCGGCGGCCGGGCGCCGGCAGGTGATGCGGCGCTATAATCCCCGAGTAAATTTCTCAAGAATAACGGGAGGCGGCGCGGTTCCGCGCGAGGCACCCGGCTTTTTCGTCGCCCCGGCGCTCCCATCGATGCTCGCTCGCCTGTCCGCCACCGACCGCTATGCCCTCGTCCAGGGCGCCCGCGATTATGCCCCGACCTTGATGGCGATCCTCTCGTGGGGGCTCGTCACCGGCATCGCGATGAGCAAGTCGGTGCTCACGGTCGGCCAGGCGACCGGGATGTCGCTGCTGGTCTACGCGGGCTCGTCGCAGCTCGCGGTGCTGCCGCTGTTCGCCGCCAAGCTGCCGCTCTGGACCATCCTGCTCACCGCGGCGATGGTGAACACCCGCTTCGTGATCTTCAGCGCCGGGCTCGCGCCGCACTTCGCGCACCTGCCGATGTGGCGGCGTCTCGCGATCGGCTACTTCAACGGCGACGTGATCTATCTGCTGTTCCAGAAGCAGGGCTTCGCGCCGGGCCCGGTGCCGGGCAAGGAGGCCTATTTCTGGGGGATGGCCGCGTCGAGCTGGCTGTCGTGGCAGGTATCCTCGCTCGCCGGCATCCTGCTCGCGAGCTTCTTCCCGGACAGCTGGGGGCTCGAACTCGCGGGCACCCTCGCGCTGATCCCGATCATGGTGACGGCGGTCGCGAACCGCTCGACGCTGGCCGCGGTCGCGGTGGCGGGCATCGTCTCGCTGCTCGCGTTCGACCTGCCGTACCGGCTCGCGCTGCCGCTCGCGGTGGTCGCCGCGCTCGCGGCGGGCAGCCTGACCGACCTGTTCGTCGAGCGCGCCGACTGGCGGCGCATCCGCACGTCCCGCGGGCGCGATGCAGGAGAGCCGGAATGAGCGCGACCCAGGTCTGGCTGGCGATCCTCGGCATGACGCTCGTGACCGCGGTCACGCGCGCGCTGTTCCTGATGGGCGGCGAACGCGGCGTGCTGCCGGAGCGGGTCCAGCGCGCGCTGCGCTACGCGCCCGCCGCCGCGCTGGTGGCGGTGGTGCTGCCCGACGTCCTCGAAACCCCGGACGGCATCTCGTTCGCGCTGTCGAACCACGAGTTCTATGCGGCCGTCGCCGGGCTCGGCTGGTTCCTGTGGCGGCGCAGCATGCTCGGCACGATCGTCGTCGGGATGCTCGTCTTCACGGCACTGCGCCTGCTGTTCTGAGCCGCGCGCTGCCGCGGTGCTCGATTGCTGCGACGCAGCATCGCAACTGGCCCCCAAATAGGCGGAATTCGCGCCGCGACGGGACGGCCGGCGGAATGGATCGGCTAGAATGTTCCCTCTCGACTTTCGCGCGCGTGCGCGGCCCAGCCCGGCCGTGCGCGGCGCCGTGCCGGCTGCCCGCGCGCGTCGAACCGCCTTCCTCATCAACCTCATCCAGTCCCATGAGCCAAGTAAAGCGTCTTACCGACCTGATCGCCGAAGGCAAGCTCTCCGGCAAACGCGTGTTCATCCGCGCCGACCTGAACGTGCCCCAGGACGACCACGGCAACATTACCGAGGACACCCGCGTGCGCGCGTCGGTCCCCGCGATCCGCGCCGCGCTCGACGCGGGCGCGGCCGTGATGGTCACGTCGCACCTGGGCCGCCCGACCGAGGGCGCGTTCAAGCCGGAAGATTCGCTCGCGCCCGTCGCGAAGCGCCTCGCGGAACTGCTGGGCCGCGACGTGCCGCTCGTCTCGAACTGGGTCGAGCAGGGCGTCGAAGTTGCGCCGGGCCAGGTCGTGCTGCTGGAAAACTGCCGGGTCAACCCGGGCGAGAAGAAGAACGACGACGCGCTCGCGCAGAAGATGGCGAAGCTGTGCGACGTCTACGTGAACGATGCGTTCGGCACCGCGCACCGCGCCGAGGCGACCACCCACGGCATCGCGAAGTACGCGCCGGTCGCCTGCGCGGGCCCGCTGCTCGCGGCCGAGCTGGACGCGCTCGGCAAGGCGCTCGGCAACCCGAAGCGGCCGCTCGTGGCGATCGTCGCGGGTTCGAAGGTGTCGACCAAGCTGACGATCCTGAAATCGCTCGCCGAGAAGGTCGACCAGCTGATCGTCGGCGGCGGCATCGCGAACACCTTCATGCTGGCGGCGGGCCTGACCATCGGCAAGTCGCTCGCGGAGCCGGACCTCGTCGCCGAGGCCAAGGCGATCATCGACGAGGCGCGCGAGCGCGGCGCATCGGTGCCGATCCCGTCGGACGTCGTGACCGCGAAGGAATTCGCGCCGACCGCCGCGGCCACCGTGAAGCAGGTGGCCGACATCGAGGCCGACGACCTGATCCTCGACATCGGCCCGGAAACCGCCAAGGCGCTTGCCGGCCAGCTCGGCAAGGCCGGCACGATCGTCTGGAACGGCCCGGTCGGCGTGTTCGAGTTCGACCAGTTCGGCAACGGCACCCGCACGCTGGCGGACGCGATCGCCCATTCGTCGGCGTTCTCGATCGCGGGCGGCGGCGATACGCTCGCCGCGATCGCGAAGTACGGGATCCACGACAAGGTCAGCTACATCTCGACGGGCGGGGGCGCGTTCCTCGAATTCCTCGAGGGCAAGAAGCTGCCGGCGGTCGAAGTGCTCGAAACGCGCGCGGCCTGACCCGCCCGCCCCGCGGACGGTGCGCGGCGCGCGCCCGCCGTTCGCGGCGCAGTACCCGACATGATGAACAAAGCGACGCCGGGCCCCCGGGCACCGGCGCGCATACCGGATGCGGCGGCCGCTGGGCCGCGCGGGTCCGGCTCTCGCAGCGGTACTCCCAGCACCACTCAGACTCAGACGAGGAGATTCATGCATCGCGCCACCAAGATTGTCGCCACCATCGGCCCGGCCTCCAGTTCGCCCGAGGTCCTGTTGCAGATGATGCAGGCGGGGCTCGACGTCGTCCGGCTCAATTTCTCGCACGGCACCGCGGACGACCATCGGCAGCGCGCCGAGATGGTCCGCGAGGCCGCGCGCAAGGTCGGCCGGGAAATCGCGATCATGGCCGACCTGCAGGGGCCGAAGATCCGCGTCGGCAAGTTCGAGGCGGGCAAGACCATGCTCGTGCCGGGCCAGCCGTTCATCCTCGACGGCGCGTGCGAGCTGGGCAACGACGAACGCGTCGGGCTCGACTACAAGGACCTGCCGCGCGACCTGAAGCCGGGCGACCTGCTGCTGCTCAACGACGGCCTGATCGTGCTGACCGTCGAGCGCATCGTCGGCGAGGAGATCCACACGATCGTCAAGATCGGCGGCGAGCTGTCGAACAACAAGGGCATCAACCGCCAGGGCGGCGGCCTGTCGGCGCCCGCGCTGACCGCCAAGGACATGGAGGACATCCGCACCGCGATGTCGCTCGGCGCGGACCTGGTGGCGGTGTCGTTCCCGAAGAACGCGACCGACATGGAAATGGCGCGCCAGCTCGCGAACATCGCGGGCGCGCCCTACGGCATCAAGCCGAAGATGATCGCGAAGATCGAGCGCGCGGAGGCGATTCCGGCGCTGCAGGGCATCCTCGACGCATCGGACGGCATCATGGTCGCGCGCGGCGACCTCGCGGTCGAGGTCGGCAACGCGGCGGTGCCCGCGCTGCAAAAGCGCATGATCCGCATGGCGCGCGAGTCGAACAAGCTCGTGATCACCGCGACGCAGATGATGGAATCGATGATCCACGCGCCGGTGCCGACCCGCGCCGAGGTGTCGGACGTCGCGAACGCGGTGCTCGACGGCACCGACGCGGTGATGCTGTCGGCCGAGACGGCGGCGGGCAAGTACCCGGTGGTCACGATCGAGACCATGGCGGCGGTCTGCGTCGAGGCGGAGAAGTCCGAGCAGGTCGAGCTGGACAAGGATTTCCTCGACCGCACCTTCACCCGGATCGACCAGTCGATCGCGATGGGCGCGCTGTTCACCGCCTACCACCTGGGCGCCAAGGCGATCGTCGCGCTGACCGAATCGGGCGCGACCGCGCTGTGGATGTCGCGCCACTACACCCACGTGCCGATCTTCGCGCTCACGCCGCGGGTGGGCAGCGAGCGCGCGATGGCGCTGTTCCGCAACGTGACCCCGCTGCACGTCGATTTCAACAGCGACCGCGACGCGGCGCTGCAGGCGGCGCTCGAGATCGTGGTCCGGCAGGGCTTCGTGCAGCACGGCGACATGGTCGTGCTGACGGTCGGCGAACCGATGGGGCAGGCGGGCGGCACCAACACGCTCAAGATCGTGCGGGTCGGCGAACCTTACTGAGCGGTTTCGGGGCCGTAGTCCGGGCCGGATGGGCCGCGCGGGGTCAGATGCCCCGCGCGGCCCTTTTTGTTGGAAAACACGCATTCGCCTACAACAATTTGGCCGTTGGATACCGATTTGGTCTGAATCCGGGGCGCTTCGCGATAAAATGCGGCTATTCGACGCTCAGCCGCGCAGGTCCGCCCGTCCATCCGCCGGGGCGGGCCGTCAGCCGCCGCCCAGGGTGCACCGGTTTTCTATCAAGGAGTTCCACAATGCCTCTCGTATCAATGCGTCAACTGCTGGATCACGCGGCGGAACACGGCTACGGCCTGCCGGCGTTCAACGTGAACAACCTCGAGCAGGTGCAGGCGATCATGGCGGCCGCCGACCAGGTGAACGCACCGGTGATCATGCAGGCGTCGGCCGGCGCACGGAAATACGCGGGCGAGCCGTTCCTGCGCCACCTGATCGAGGCGGCGATCGAGTCCTATCCGCATATCCCGGTGGTGATGCACCAGGATCACGGCCAGTCGCCGGCGGTCTGCATGGCGGCGATCCGCAGCGGCTTCACGAGCGTGATGATGGACGGCTCGCTCGAAGCGGACGGCAAGACGGTGGCGTCGTATGAATACAATGTCGACGTATCGCGCAAGGTCGTCGAGATGGCGCACTCGATCGGCGTGACGGTCGAGGCGGAACTGGGCGTGCTGGGCTCGCTCGAGACGATGAAGGGCGACAAGGAAGACGGCCACGGCGCGGAAGGCACGATGACCCGCGAGCAGCTGCTGACCGATCCGGAGCAGGCGGCCGACTTCGTGAAGCGCACGCAGTGCGACGCGCTCGCGATCGCGATCGGCACCTCGCACGGCGCGTACAAGTTCACGAAGAAGCCCACGGGCGACATCCTGTCGATCCAGCGCATCAAGGAAATCCACGCGCGGATCCCGAATACGCACCTGGTGATGCACGGCTCGTCGTCGGTGCCGCAGGAACTGCTCGCGGAGATCCGCGAGTTCGGCGGCGACATGAAGGAAACCTACGGCGTGCCGGTCGAGGAAATCCAGGAAGGCATCAAGCACGGCGTGCGCAAGGTGAACATCGACACCGACCTGCGGCTCGCGATCACGGGCGCGATCCGTCGCTACCTGTTCGAGAACCCGGGCAAGTTCGATCCGCGCGACTACCTGAAGCCGGCCCGCGAGGCGGCCAAGCAGGTGTGCGTCGATCGCTACCTGGCGTTCGGCTGCGAGGGGCAGGCAGGCAAGATCAAGCCGCTCGCGCTCGACAAGATCGCCGAGAAGTACAAGGCCGGCGCACTCGCGCAAGTCGTACGCTGAGGCGCCGCGCCGGCCGGGCCTGGCGGCCCGGCCGGCCGACCGGTTGCAGCCGCCGTTCCCGCCGTGAAGGGGAACGGCGTTTCCCTTTTTGTTTGGCTTCTATCTTCTGCGAATCGACGATGTCTACCCTCTACGAATCCACGCTCCGCTCGCTGCCGCTCCTCGGCCGTGGCAAGGTCCGCGACAACTACGCGGTCGGCAACGACAAGCTCCTGATCGTCACGACCGACCGCCTGTCGGCCTTCGACGTGATCATGGGCGAGCCGATTCCGAACAAGGGCCGGGTGCTGAACCAGATGGCGAACTTCTGGTTCGACAAGCTCGCGCACATCGTCCCGAATCACCTGACGGGCGACGCGCCGGAAGCGGTCGTGGCCGCCGATGAAGTCGCGCAGGTCGAGGGCCGCGCCGTGGTGGTCAAGCGCCTCGAACCGATCCTGATCGAGGCCGTGGTGCGCGGCTACCTCGCGGGCAGCGGCTGGAAGGACTACCAGGCGACCGGCAAGGTGTGCGGCGTCGAGCTGCCGGCCGGCCTGCAGAACGCGCAGAAGCTGCCCGAGCCGATCTTCACGCCGGCTGCGAAGGCGGAGATGGGCCACCACGACGAGAACATCACGTACGAGGAAGCCGAGCGCCGGATCGGCACCGAGCTGACCGCGACGATCCGCGACATCTCGATCCGCCTGTACAAGGAAGCGGCCGACTACGCGGCCACGCGCGGCATCATCATCGCCGACACGAAGTTCGAGTTCGGCCTCGACAGCCACGGCCAGCTGTTCCTGATGGACGAGGCGCTGACCGCCGATTCGTCGCGCTTCTGGCCGGCCGACCAGTACCAGGTCGGCACCAATCCGCCGTCGTTCGACAAGCAGTTCGTGCGCGACTGGCTCGAAACCCAGGACTGGAAGAAGGAGCCGCCCGCGCCGGCGCTGCCGCAGGACGTGGTCGACCGGACGAGCGCGAAGTACCAGGAAGCGCTCGAGCGCATCACCGGCCAGCAGCTCGCCTGAGCGGCGTCCGACTACACGAGGAACCGCACGATGAGCGAAGTCCAAACCGCCCACACGCACAGCGCGCCGCTCGTCGGCGTGCTGATGGGATCCAGTTCCGATTGGGACGTGATGAAGCACGCGGTGGCGATCCTGCAGGAATTCGGCGTGCCCTACGAGGCGCGCGTGGTGTCCGCGCACCGCATGCCCGACGAGATGTTCGACTACGCGGAGAAGGCGCGCGAGCGCGGCCTGCGCGCGATCATCGCGGGCGCGGGCGGCGCCGCGCACCTGCCCGGCATGCTGGCGGCGAAGACCACCGTGCCGGTGCTCGGCGTGCCGGTCGCGAGCAAGTACCTGAAGGGCGTCGATTCGCTGCACTCGATCGTGCAGATGCCGAAGGGCGTGCCGGTCGCGACCTTCGCGATCGGCGAGGCGGGCGCGGCGAACGCGGCGCTGTTCGCCGTGTCGCTCCTGGCCGGCACGACGGCCGACTACGCGAACCGGCTCGCCGCGTTCCGCGTGCGCCAGAACGAGGCCGCGCACGCGATGAACCTGCCGCCGCTGTAACGGGCCTCGCGCGAAGGCCCTGAATCGTCCTGACTGCGGCGGGTGCGCTGCCCGCCGCGACCGACACTGACATGACTGCACTCCCCACCCCGGTTTCACCGATCCTGCCCGGCGCCTGGCTTGGCATGGTCGGCGGCGGCCAGCTCGGCCGCATGTTCTGTTTCGCCGCGCAAGCGATGGGTTATCGCGTCGCGGTGCTCGACCCCGATCCGACCAGCCCGGCGGGCACGGTCGCCGATCGCCACCTGCGCGCCGCCTA
Organism: Burkholderia multivorans; assembly: GCF_010645215.1. Taxonomy (GTDB): domain Bacteria; phylum Pseudomonadota; class Gammaproteobacteria; order Burkholderiales; family Burkholderiaceae; genus Burkholderia; species Burkholderia multivorans_A. The sequence continues at coordinate 8,558 of NZ_JAAGNW010000002.1, forward strand.
TGACGACGAGGCCGCGCTCGCGGAACTCGCGCAGTTGTGCGAAGCGGTGTCGACCGAGTTCGAGAACGTGCCGGCCGCGAGCCTCGACCTGCTCGCGCGCTCGACCTTCGTCGCGCCGGCCGGCCGCTGCGTCGCGATCGCGCAGGACCGGATCGCCGAGAAGCGCTTCATCGCCGCCTCGGGCGTGCCGGTCGCGCCGCACGTGGTGATCGAATCCGACGCGCAGCTGGCCGCGCTGACCGATGCCGAGCTCGACGCGGTGCTGCCCGGGATCCTCAAGACCGCCCGGCTCGGCTACGACGGCAAGGGGCAGGCGCGGGTGCGCACCGCGCAGGAGGTGCGCGACGCGCACGCTGCGCTGCGCGGCGTGCCGTGCGTGCTCGAAAAGCGGCTGGCGCTCGAATACGAGGTGTCGGCGCTGGTCGCGCGCGGCGCGGACGGCCGCTCGGCGGTGTTCCCGCTCGCGCAGAACACCCATCATGACGGCATCCTCTCGCTGACCGTGGTGCCGGCGCCCGCCGCGGACGACGCGCTGGCCGCGACGGCCCGGCAGGCCGCGGTGCGCATCGCCGACGCGCTCGACTACGTCGGCGTGCTGTGCGTCGAGTTCTTCGTGCTGGCGGACGGCTCGCTGGTCGCCAACGAGATGGCGCCGCGCCCGCACAATTCCGGCCACTACACGGTCGAGGCGTGCGCAACGAGCCAGTTCGAGCAGCAGGTGCGCGCGATGACCCGCCTGCCGCTCGGCGACGCGCGCCAGCACTCGCCCGCGACGATGCTCAACATCCTCGGCGACATCTGGTTCGACGGCGATCCGGACGGCCCCGCCGTCACGCCGCCGTGGGACCGCGTCGCCGCGATGCCGGCCGCGCGCCTGCATCTGTACGGCAAGGAAGAGGCGCGCGTCGGCCGCAAGATGGGCCACGTGAACTTCACCGCGCCGACGCTCGACGAGGCCGTCGACGCCGCCACCGCGTGCGCGCACCTGCTGCGCATTCCGCTCGACTGATGCGGAGCCGCGATGTCCAGTGACCGATCCCATCCGGCTTCGAGCGTGAGCGCCGCCCAGATCGACGCGGCCGCCGCGCTGCTCGACGCGGGCCAGCTCGTCGCGTTCCCGACCGAGACCGTCTACGGGCTCGGCGGCGACGCGCAGGATCCCGACGCCGTTGCGCGCATCTACGCGGCCAAGGGGCGCCCGGCGAACCATCCGGTGATCGTCCATCTGCCGCCCGGGGGCGACCCGGGTTACTGGGTCGACACCTTGCCCGCCGACGCGCGCCGGCTGATCGACGCATTCTGGCCCGGTCCGCTCACGCTGATCCTGAAGCGCGCCGCGCGGATTCCGGCCGCCGTGAGCGGCGGCCAGGATTCGGTCGGGCTGCGCTGCCCGTCGCATCCCGTCGCGCAGGCGCTGCTGCACGCGTTCAGTGCGCGGCGCGGCGGCCACGGCGGCGTGGCTGCGCCGTCCGCGAACCGTTTCGGCCATGTGAGCCCGACCACCGCGCAGCACGTGCGCGACGAGTTCGGCGATACGGTGCACGTGCTCGACGGCGGGCCGTCCGAGGTCGGCATCGAGTCGACGATCCTCGATCTGTCGCGCGGGTTTCCCGCGCTGCTGCGCCCGGGCCGCGTGACGCCCGCGGACATCGCCGACGTGCTCGGCGTCGCGCCGCGCCTGCCGGACGGCGGCGATGCGAGCGCGCCGCGCGCGTCGGGCACGCTGAAGGCGCACTACGCGCCGCGCACGCCGCTCGCGCTGCTGCCGTTCGAGTCGCTCGACGCGCTGCTCGCCGGCGCGCGCGCAGCCGGCGAGCGCGTCGCGCTGGTCGCGCGCGCGTCGCGCGCGGGGCACTGGGCGGGCGAGGCAGGTGTGCATTTCGTCGCGGCGCCCGAGGATCCGCACGTCTACGCGCGCGAGCTGTATGGGCTGCTGCGCGCGCTCGATCGCGCGCAGGTCGCGCGGATCCTGGTCGAGAAGCTGCCGGATACGCCGGAATGGATCGCGGTGAACGACCGGCTCGGCCGGGCCGCGGCCGCCTTCGAAGCACAGGAATGAACGGCCGGCGCAGCACGCGCCGCCGCCAGTGAAAAAGCCCGGGGCTCGCGCACCCGGGCTTTTTTCGTCGCGCGACGCGGGCCGGCCGGCCCGCGCGTCCGGCTTACTTGCCGACGCCGCTCGCGGCGATCTGCTTCTCGACGTACTGCGCGTACAGCGCGTGCAGGTGCGTGGTCGGGTGGACCGTGTCGGCGAACATGTAGGTCTGGTCGGCGTTCGCGACCGTGTAGGTCTGCGGCGAGCAGAACAGCGAGGAGCCGTATGCGCTCGGCGAGGGCACGCCGGCCTTGGTCGCGGCGGCGATCATCGCCTGCAGGTT
>NZ_JAAGNW010000002.1:10945-24460 GCF_010645215.1 Burkholderia multivorans
ATCGACCACCGTTGCCTTGGTCGGGTCGACCTTGAGCGCCTGCAGCGTGCCGACGAGGGTCTGGTTGAACAGGCCCGACAGCTGCGTGAACGCGGCCTGCTGCGCGGGACCGCCCTGCACCGCGAGCGGCGTGCCGCCGATATCCGGGATGTTCGACACGTACACGTGGGTCGCGCCCGACGCGACGATCTGCTGGACGACGCCTGCGAGCTGCTGCGCGGCGAGGCCGACCTGCTGCGCGGCCGTGACCTGCGCCGCCTGCGTGCCCGCGGCCTGCGCGACGGCGGCCTGGAAGAAGATGTCGTTCGCGCCGCCGTTGACCAGCACGATCTGGTTGGAATTGAAGCTGCCGTACTGTTGCAGGTACTGCTGGACCTGGGTCGCGATCGGCACCGTGGTCGCCTGCGCGTAGGCCTGGTTCGGCGTGCCCGCGGGCGCATAGCCGATACCCGGCTGCTGGGTCACGCGCGCGCCGCCCTGTGCGTAGCCGCGGCCGCCCGTCGAGGTCAGCGGAATGCCGAAGCCGCCCTGGTAGGCGGGCGTGAGCGTGTCGCCGTAGTACGTCGCGACGACCTGGGTCCACACCTGGCCCGGGTTCGTCGTGAAGCGGCCGCCGCCGAAACCGAGCTGGATCTGCGAATAGGTGCCGACGTCGGACAGGCTGTCGCCGAACGACACGACCTGCATCTTCACGCCGGACGGCGGGGTGTTGCTGGCGCCGTTGTTGTCGTCGCCGCCGCCGCAGGCCGCGAGCAGCGCGAACGTGGCGCACGCGAGCGTGATTTGTGCGGTGCGCAGCTTCGTGCGGCTCGGTTGTTGTGATTGTTTCATTCCGACATCTCCTCGTAGATATGGCCTGACTTGCTTTGCTGCGCTCCGCTTTGTCTGCCGCGCCGCAGCCCGTGCCGGGCGGCGCGGCGGCCGTTGGCTGAAAACTGGTTATGGTTCGCCGAGCGCCGTCCGTCCTGATGGATCGGCGGGCGCCGCGGTCGCGCGGGCGACCCGCGCATGATAAGCGCTCGCCCATTCGGGCGGGCCAAAAATCGCGCGCAGCTTGTCGCGCCACCCGTCGACCCGCCAGGCGTCGGCCGCCATCGAGCGCCATTCGTGGAAGGTCGCGACGAGCGGATTGTTCGAGCGCAAGGGCTCGACGATGCCGTAGGCGGGCGGATCGCGCGGATCCTCCTCGACGAAGCTGCCGAACAGCCGGTCCCAGATCACCAGCACGCCCGCGTAGTTGCGGTCGATGTAGCGCGGGTTGCGCGCATGGTGCGCGCGGTGGATCGACGGCGTGTTGAGCACGTATTCGAGCCAGCCGAGCTTCGGGATCGTCTGTGTGTGGACGAAGAACTGGAACGCGAGATTGATCAGCACGATGCCGACGATCTGCTGCGGCGGGAAGCCGAGGAACGCGAGCGGCAGCCAGAACGCCCACATGCCCGCGACCGGGTACATCAGGCTCTGGCGCATCGCGGTGGAGAAGTTCAGGCGTTCGGACGAGTGGTGAACCACATGGGCCGCCCACAGCCAGCGCACCCGGTGGCTGCAGCGGTGAAATACGTAGTACAGCAGATCTTGTGCAACGAACAGTACCGCGAACGAGAGCCAGCCGGCGTCCCAGGTGAACAGCCGGTAGTGCGTGTAGCAGAAGGCGTAGACGGGGATCACGAACAGCCACGCGACCTTGTCGGCGGCCTGGTGCATGAGCGCGAGCGCGGCGTTGCAGATCGTGTCGCGCCAGTCGTAGAGGCGGGCGTCCGGGCGAGTGCGGGCCAGGTGCCACGCTTCCCAGCCGATGCAGATGAGGAAGACGGGCGCCAGCGCAAGCAGAAGCAATTCAACGTTGAATTGCATGGACGTCTCCTCCTTTCCCCTGGCGGTGCTTTTATGCCGCTGATTCAGGCAAACAGGGTACGCAATCGAGGTGCCGGGCGCGAGCGGTTCCGTAGAAGGAGTATTCGGGGCAGGGTTTGTACCGAAGCCCCGCCCGGTGCGCTTCGAACGGGTGTTTGATGCGGCGCGTGGAAGCGGTTCCGGCGCGCCGCGACCCGTTCGTTCAGTGCGGTCCCGCGTAGACCCATTCGAGCAGCGCGTCGTGCGCGGCGCGCGCGGCCTCCGCGTGGCCGTCGTTGATGAAGCTGACGACCACGTAGCTGGAACCGTCGGCCGACGCGACATAGCCGGCGATCGCGCGCACGTCGCGCAGCGTGCCGGTCTTGATGTGCGCGTTGCCGAGCACCGGCTGGTTGGTCAGGCGGTTCTTCATGGTGCCGTCGATGCCGGCGATCGGCAGCGAATCGACGAACACCTGCGCGACCGGGCTCGCGTTCGCGGCCTGCAGCAGGCTGGCGAGCGACAGCGCGCTCACGTGCTCGTCGCGCGACAGGCCGGAGCCGTTGTCGAGCGCCAGCTCGGGCATCGCGATGCCGCTGCGCGCGAGGAACGCCTGGATCACCCGGCTCGACTGCTCGGTCGTCGCGGGCGGCTTGCCCGCGACCGCGCCGATCGTGAGGAACAGGTTGCGCGCCATCACGTTGTTGCTGTGCTTGTTGATGTCGTACACGATGCTCGACAGCACGGGGCCGTGGTGGACCGCGATCGGCCGCGCGCCGCCCGGCACCACGCCCTCGCTGATCGCGCCGCTGAAGGTGCCGCCCGTCTGGCGCCACAGCGCGAGGAAGCCGCGCGCGAAGAAGGTCGTGTGGTTCAGCACGGCGAGGTTGGTCGTCATCGTGCCGCAGCGGCTCGGCAGGTTGCCGTTGAACGACGCGGTCAGCATGCCGTCGGCGTCGGCCGTCACGGCCGGCCGCGCGACGCCGCACGAGCCCTTGCCTTCCTGCAGCTGGTTGTCGATCGCGAGATTCGACAGCGGCGGCAGCACGTCGATCGCGACCGTGCCGTTGTCGGTCGGCGTGACCGTGAAGCTCAGCGACTTGAATGCGTACAGCAGCGCGTCGGGGCCGACGTTGTACGGCGCGCTCGCGTCGTCGTCGAACGGCGGCAGGTCGCGCGTCGACGGCGCGAAGTAGCTCTTGTCGAGCACCAGCGCGCCGTCGATGTTGACGATGCCGGCGCGGCGGATCTTGTTGACGAGGTCGATCAGCTCTTCCGGCACGAGCTTGGGATCGCCGCTGCCCTTGATGTAGAGGTTGCCGTGCAGGGTGCCGGCCGGGTCGATGCTGCCCGTGGCATAGGCGCTCGTGCGCCAGCGGTAGTCGGGGCCGAGGATCGACAGGCCGGAATAGGTGGTCACGAGCTTCATGGTCGACGCGGGCAGCATCGGCCGGCTCGCGTTCCACGAGACGAGCGGATTGCGGTCGCCGATGCGCTCGATCACCACGCTCATGCTCGACGCCGGCACCCGTGCGCGCTGCAGCGCGCCGAGCACGCCGGCGGGCAGGATGTCGTGCGCGGTGGAGACGGCGGCCGGATAGCGCGGCGCCTTCTTGCGCGCGTCGGCGGGCGTCGCGAACGCGAGCGCGGCGCAGGCGGCGAGCGCCGCCGCGCAGTGCAGCGCGCGGCGCGGCGGGACGGAACGGACGGAGGGCTTCATCGGGACGGTGGACGACATGCGTGGATCGGGTGGCGCGCCGGCGGCGCAAAGCGCTCATTGTAGAGACTCGCGGCGGATTCCGACGAAATTGCCGCCCGGGGGCGTCGGCGGCGCGCCGCGCGGCGCTACAATGACCGCCATTGTCGATGCTGGATGGACCCAAGTCAGGATGCGAATACTGCTAGTCGAAGACGACCGGATGATCGCCGAGGGCGTGCGCAAGGCGCTCAAGAGCGACGGCTGCGCGGTCGACTGGGTGGAGGACGGCGAGGCTGCGCTGACGGCGCTCGGCGGCGAAGCTTACGATCTGCTGCTGCTCGATCTCGGCCTGCCGAAACGCGACGGGATCGACGTGCTGCGTACGCTGCGCGGGCGCGGGCTGATGCTGCCGGTGCTGATCCTCACCGCGCGCGAGGCGGTGGCCGATCGCGTGAAGGGCCTCGACGCGGGCGCGGATGACTACCTCGTGAAGCCGTTCGACCTCGACGAACTGGGCGCGCGGATGCGCGCGCTGATCCGCCGCCAGGCGGGCCGCAGCGAATCGCTGATCCGCCACGGCGCACTGACGCTCGATCCCGCCGCGCACCAGGTGACGCTCGACGGCGCGCCGGTCGCGCTGTCCGCGCGCGAGTTCGCGCTGCTCGAGGCGCTGCTCGCGCGTCCGGGCGCGGTGCTGTCGAAGAGCCAGCTCGAGGAGAAGATGTACGGCTGGGGCGAGGAGATCGGCAGCAATACCGTCGAGGTCTATATCCATGCGCTGCGCAAGAAGCTCGGCTCGGACCTGATCCGCAACGTGCGCGGGCTGGGCTACATGGTCGTGAAGGAAGCGTAGCGCGTGAGGTCGATCCGTCATCAATTGCTGGTTTGGCTGCTCGCGATCGTGGTGGCCGGGGTCGGCATCGCCGGCTGGCTGATCTACCGCCAGGCGCTCGCCGAGGCGAACGAACTGTTCGATTACCAGCTCCAGGAAATCGCCGCCGCGCTGCCGTCGGAACCGTTTTCGCAGGTGTTCGGCTCGCGCACCAACGGCGACGAAGGGATCGTGATCCAGATCTGGAATCGCAACGGCGTGCTCATGTATTTCTCGCATCCGCGCGCGCCGATCGCGCCGCGCGCCGAGCTGGGTTTCTCGACCGAACGCACCGAGCGCGGCGAGTGGCGCGTGTACGGCGCGATCGTCGGCGACAACGTGGTGCAGCTCGCGCAGCCGCTGTCGGTGCGCAACCGGCTCGCGGCGAACGTCGCGCTGCGCACGCTGTGGCCGCTGATCGTGCTGCTGCCGTTCCTCGGCGCGGCCGTGTGGATGATCGTCGGGCGCGGGCTCGCGCCGCTCGGCCGCGTCACGCGCGCGGTCGAGGCGCGCCGGCCGGAGGCGCTCGACGCGCTGCCGGACGCCGGCCTGCCGCTCGAGGTGCAGCCGCTCGTGCGCGCGCTGAACCGGCTGCTCGCGCGGCTGTCGGCCGCGCTCGATACGCAGAAGGCCTTCGTCGCCGACGCCGCGCACGAGCTGCGCACGCCGCTCGCGGCGGTGCAGATCCAGGCGCAGCTCGTGGCGCGCGCGCAGGACGACGCCACGCGCCGCGAGGCGATCGCCGATCTGCAGAGCGGCGTCACGCGCGCCAACCGGCTCGCCGAGCAGTTGCTCGCGCTCGCGCGGGCCGAGCCGGACGGCGCGGCGATCCGCGAGCCGGTCGACCTGCCGGCCTTGCTGGCCGATTGCGTGGCGGCCTATGCGCCGCTCGCGCAGCGCCGCGACATCGATCTCGGCCTCGAGGAGGTGCAGCCGGCCAAGGTGCTCGCCGATCCGGCCGCGCTGCGCGTGATGTTCGGCAACCTGCTCGACAATGCGGTGAAGTACACGCCGGACGGCGGGCGGATCGACGTGTCGCTGAGCGCCGACGCCGCCGGCCGTGCGAGCGTGCGGATCGGCGACAGCGGTCCGGGGATCCCGGCCGACGAGCGCGAGCGCGTGTTCGACCGCTTCTATCGCGATTCGTCGGCGCGGGCGCGCACGGATGTCTCCGGCAGCGGCCTCGGGCTCGCGATCGTCAAGCGGGTGGCGGCGCAGCAGGGCGCGACGGTGAGCCTGGGCGAGGCCTCGGCGGGCGGCCTGCTGGTGAGCGTGGAGTTTCGACGCGCCGCGTAGGCCGGGCCGCGTAGGCCGCGCCGCCCGGGCCGGCCCCCCTCGGCCCACGCGCGCGATCGCCCTCGAGCCGCCCCCGAGTTCGGTTAAGCCTCCTTTAAGGCAGCGTCGTTACGCTGCCTGTCAACAAAGAGGAGGTCAGTCGATGAACACCCGATTCCTTGCGCGTGGAGCCATTGCCGTCGCGGTCGCGGCGGCGCTCTCGGCCGGCTATGTCGCCGGCACCCGTCATGCCGATCCGCAGATCATCACGCCGGCGGCCGCCGCGGCGCTGATGCCGGCCGAGGCGGCGGCGAAGACCGGCATTCCCGATTTTTCCGGGCTCGTGGAAACCTACGGGCCGGCGGTCGTGAACATCAGCGCGAAGCACATGGTGAAGCAGGTCGCGCAGCGCGGCGTCCCGCAGCTGCCGATCGACCCGAGCGACCCGTTCTACCAGTTCTTCCGGCATTTCTACGGCCAGATCCCCGGCATGGGCAGCGGCGGCGGCGCGCAGCCGAACGACCAGCCGAGCGCGAGCCTGGGCTCGGGCTTCGTCGTCAGCCCGGACGGCTACATCCTGACCAACGCGCACGTGATCGACGGCGCGAACGTCGTCACCGTGCGGCTGACCGACAAGCGCGAATACCGCGCGAAGGTGATCGGCGCCGACAAGCAGTCCGACGTCGCGGTGCTGAAGATCGACGCGACGGGCCTGCCGACCGTCAAGATCGGCGATCCGTCGCAGAGCAAGGTCGGCCAGTGGGTGGTCGCGATCGGCTCGCCGTACGGTTTCGACAACACGGTCACGTCGGGCATCATCAGCGCCAAGTCGCGCTCGCTGCCGGACGAGAACTACACGCCGTTCATCCAGACCGACGTGCCGGTCAATCCCGGCAATTCGGGCGGCCCGCTGTTCAACCTGAACGGCGAGGTGATCGGCATCAATTCGATGATCTACTCGCAGACGGGCGGCTTCCAGGGCCTATCGTTCGCGATTCCGATCAACGAGGCGATCAAGGTCAAGGACGAACTGGTGAAGACCGGCCACGTGAGCCGCGGCCGGCTCGGCGTCGCGGTGCAGGCGCTGAACCAGACGCTCGCCAGCTCGTTCGGGCTCGGCAAGCCGGACGGCGCGCTCGTCAGCTCGGTCGACCCGAAGGGGCCGGCCGCCAAGGCAGGCCTGCAGCCGGGCGACGTGATCCTGTCCGTGAACGGCGCGCCGGTGACCGATTCGACCATGCTGCCGTCGCAGATCGCGGGCATGAAGCCGGGCAGCCGGGCGGACCTGCAGATCTGGCGCGACAAGGGCAAGAAGAATGTTACTGTGACGCTCGCGTCGCTGAGCGACGGCCAGTCGTCGGCCGGCGCCGATACGCCGGTCGAGCAGGGGCGCCTCGGCGTCGCGGTCCGGCCGCTGAGCCCGCAGGAGCGCAACGCGACCTCGCTCAATCACGGCCTGATCGTGCAGCAGTCGAACGGTCCCGCCGCGAGCGCCGGGATCCAGCCCGGCGACGTGATCCTCGCCGTGAACGGCCGGCCGGTCACGAGCGCCGATCAGTTGCGCGACGCCGTCAAGAACGCCGGCAACAGCCTCGCGCTCTTGATCCAGCGCGACGACGCGCAGATCTTCGTGCCGGTCGACCTCGGCTGACCGGCGCGGCGGCCCCGCCGCGGCGGGGCCGCCGACTTTCAAGGAGAGCCATCATGCAACAGCTGCGCATCTCGAAGTACGTGGCCGCGATGGTGCTGGCGCTGGGCGTTGCGGGCGTCGCCCAGGCGCAGTCGGGCCTGCCGCCTGCGCATCAGCAAGGTGCCGTAAGCTTCGTGTCGGGTGGGGTGGGGCAGGACGAATCCACCGCGTTCGAGCGCAACGAGGGCCACTGGCCGCTCGCGCTGCGCTTCACCGGGGCGGGCGGCGAGTTCCTCGCGGACGTGCACGTGTCCGTCAGCGATGCCAAGGGAACCGAAGTCCTGAAGACCGATGCGCGCGGTCCGTTCATGCTGGTGAAGCTCGCGCCGGGCCGCTACACGGTCCGGGCGACCTATAACGGCAAGCCGCAAAGCCGCGAGATCCGGGTGCCGGGCACGGGCAGCGTGAAGGAAGCGTTCTCGTGGGCCGCGCAATAGTGGCCTCGCCGCCACGCGATACGCGCAATTCGGCAAGGTTTCGCCGATAATGAAAGCCACGGCCTGGGCCGTGGCTTTTTCGTTTCCGGCGCCCGCCGCGCCGCAGGGGATTCCGATGTCCGACGCCGCCAGCCTTCGCATCGCGATCGTGCCGAACCGCCACCGGGTGCGGGTCATCCACCGCGGCATCACCTATGCGGATTCGACCCGGGCGCTGACGGTCCGGCAAGCGGGTTCTCCCGACGTGCATTACCTGCCGAGAAGCGATATCAATATGAAGCGGCTCGCGCCGTCCGGGCACGCGACCCAATGCGGCGCCAAGGGCGAGGCCCGCTATTTTCATCTCCAGACGGAGGACGGCGTGATCGAGAATGCCGCCTGGAGCTACGAGGAGCCGCTGGATGCGGCGCAGCCGATCCGTCTGTACGTGGCGTTCCACGCCGACCGGGTCGATCGGATCGACGAAACATCCTGAACGGACAGGGGCTCATCGGGGAAGGTTCATGGAACTGAACGACGCGTTGCGTATTCCATTGCCGCCGTCGGTCATGTGGTCGGCGCTGCAGGATCTCGCGCTGCTGCGGGCGAGTCTCGACCATTGCGAGGCGTTCACCCGGCTCGCGCACGACGAGTATGCGCTCGCCCTGACGGTGCCGCTCGGTCCGCTGCGCGCGCACTACGACGTCCGCGCGCACGTCGCGGGCCAGCAGGCGGGCGAGGCCGGGCAGATCCGCCGGATGCTGAACTTCAAGGCCCGCGCCGACGGCCTCGGCGCGCTGCGCGGCCAGCTCGACCTGATGCTGGCGCCGGACGGCGCGGACGGCACCCGGATCGAATACGTGGTCTGGGCGACCGCGTCCGGGCCGCTCGCCGAACTGCCCGGCCGGCAGATCAAGAATGCGCTGCACGAGCTGGCCGACGACTTCTTCACCGAGTTCTGCGCGGTCGTACAGGCCAAGCACGGCCTGGCGCCGAATCTCGCGCGCGGCGTCCAGCCGCGCCGCCAGCATGTGTTCCTGCGCCCGTCGACGTTCGTCGGCGCGGCGCGCCGTCCCCACGCGCAGCATCTGAGCGGCGCGCTGTCCGGGCGCGCGGCGGGCGCGCTCCATCATCGCGAATCGAACCCCGTGCCGTTGTGGGCATGGGCCGTGATGATCGTGTTCGTCGCGCTGCTGCTCTATGCGGCGCGCTGGTTCAACGTCAGCTGAAGGCCCGCCGGGCTCAGGCGGGGTCGCGGCGCAAGGCCGGGCTCAGGCGCAGCATGTCGAAGCACGCGTCGACGAGCTTTTCCGCATGCTGCTCCGCATCGATCTCGTCCGGCAGCATCAGCATGTCCCGCACGAAGCCCGACACCAGCGTATGCAGCATCAGCGCCGCGCGCCAGGTGTCGAGGGTCGCGGGCAGATCGCCATCCGCCACCGCCCGAGCGAGATCCGCATCGATGTTGTGCAGCGCCTCGCTCATGCCCGCGCGGTTGCGCTGCAGCAGCGGCTCCAGGTCGGCCACGTATTCGCACTTCATGAACAGGATGCTGAACACGCGCCGCAGCTGCGGGTCGCGCGCGACGCCGAGCAGGCACCAGACCAGGATCTTGCGGATCCGGCCGAGCGGATCGGCGCGCGCGACGCTGTCCTTCGACTTCAGCTCGTCGATCGGCAGGAAAACCCGTTCGAACATCGCGTCGAACAATTCACTCTTGTTCGCAAAGTGCCAGTAGATCGCGCCGCGCGTCACGCCGGCATGCTGGGCGATGTCGGCGAGCGAGGTGTGCGACACGCCTTTCTCAAAAAAGACGTGTTCGGCGCCGTCGAGGATGCGGTCGCGCGTGGCGAGCGCTTCCTCCTTGGTACGTCTGACCATTCGCTAGCCTGTAGTGGGAGACGGCGGCCTGCGCGCGCCGTCGGGGTCGGGCGCCGCCGCGCGGCCCCCTGGTTGTGTGTAACTGTCGGTAAATTGTAAAAGTTTGTGCGGCGCGGAAAGGTCTTTTACATACAGTCATGAATGTATATACAATACCATCCCACGATCGAATGACCCAAGCAGCAATCGGTTAATATCAGATCCTGCTGATTTCCCCCCCAACTCGCGTCGTCTGTTTCTGCGGCGCGTTCCCCGGCACGGTCGTTACGTGCCGTTGCTGTATCTGCAGTCATAGCAAGATAAGCATTCGATCACGCGTCGCAAGGCGCATTCGTGTTGTGTCCCCGAGGGCCTGCACTCAATCCAATTGTTACAAACGAGGTCGCTCCATGCGCGTCGAACGGGTTCCATACCGCTTAATCACTGTCGCGACGGCTGCCGTATTCCTTGCCGCGTGCGGGAAGAAGGAAACGGCACCGCCCCAGCAAACGCCGGAAGTCGGCGTAGTCACTGTCCAACCGCAGGCGGTACCGGTCGTCACCGAGCTGCCGGGGCGCACGAGCGCGTACCTGGTCGCGCAGGTGCGCGCGCGGGTGGATGGGATCGTGCTGCGCCGGGAGTTCGTGGAAGGCACGAACGTGAAGGCGGGGCAGCGGCTGTACAAGATCGATCCGGCGCCGTACGTCGCGGCGCTGAACAGCGCGAAGGCGGCGCTCGCGAAGGCGGAAGCGAACCTGGCGACGCAGAACGCGCTGGCGGCGCGCTACAAGGTGCTGGTGGCGGCGAACGCGGTGAGCAAGCAGGACTACGACAACGCGGTGGCGACGCAGGGCCAGGCGGCGGCGGACGTGGCATCGGGCAAGGCGGCGGTGGATACGGCGCAGATCAACCTGGGCTACACGGACGTGACCTCGCCGATCACCGGCCGGGTCGGGATTTCGCAGGTGACGCCGGGCGCGTACGTGCAGGCGAGCCAGGCGACGCTGATGTCGACGGTGCAGCAGCTGGATCCGGTGTACGTGGACCTGACGCAATCGAGCCTCGAAGGGCTGAAGCTGCGTCAGGACGTGCAGAGCGGCCGGCTGAAGACGAGCGGCCCGGGCGCGGCGAAGGTGACGCTGATCCTGGAAGACGGCAAACCGTACTCGGAGTCGGGGAAGCTGCAGTTCTCGGACGTGACGGTGGACCAGACGACGGGCTCGGTGACGATCCGGGCGATCTTCCCGAACAAGGACGGCGTGCTGCTGCCGGGGATGTTCGTGCGTGCGCGCATCGAGGAAGGGGTGAACGACAACGCGTACCTGGTGCCGCAGATCGGCGTGACGCATGACCAGAAGGGTCAGGCGGTGGCGCTGGTGGTGACGGCGGACAACAAGGTGGCGCCGCATCCGCTGGTGACGGCGGGGATGCATGGCCAGAACTGGGTGGTCGAGGGCGGTCTGGAACCGGGCGACCGGGTGATCGTGCAAGGGATCGACAAGGTCCGGCCGGGGATGACGGTCAAGACGGTGCCGGCGGCGTTGCCGCAGGCGGACGATGACACGGCATCGGCACAGGGTGCGGCGAGTGCCGCGGCAGGTGCATCCGGTGCATCGGCGGCGACGCCGGCAAGCGCCGCGTCGGGCGCGCAGCAATAACAGGGAGCCTGTTTCATGGCAAAGTTTTTTATCGATCGCCCGATCTTTGCGTGGGTGATCGCCATCATCCTGATGTTGGCCGGGGTGGCGGCGATCTTCACGTTGCCGATCGCGCAGTATCCGACGATCGCCCCGCCATCGATCCAGATCACGGCGAACTACCCGGGTGCTTCCGCAAAGACGGTGGAAGACACGGTGACGCAGGTGGTCGAACAGCAGATGAGCGGTCTCGACAACTTCCTGTACATGTCGTCGACGAGTGACGATTCCGGTACGGCCACCATCACGCTGACCTTCTCGCCGGGCACCAACGCGGACATCGCGCAGGTGCAGGTGCAGAACAAGCTGTCGCTCGCGACGCCGAACCTGCCGCAGGTGGTGCAGCAGCTCGGCCTGTCGGTGACGAAGTCGAGCAGCAGCTTCCTGCTGGTGCTCGCGTTCACGTCCGAAGACGGCAGCATGAGCCGCTACGACCTCGCGAACTACGTCGCGTCGCACGTGAAGGATCCGATCAGCCGTCTGAACGGCGTCGGCACCGTCACGCTGTTCGGCTCGCAGTACGCGATGCGGGTCTGGCTCGATCCGAACCGGTTGAACAACTACGGCTTGACGCCCGTCGACGTGACGAACGCGATCAGCGCGCAGAACGTGCAGGTCGCGGGCGGCCAGCTCGGCGGCACGCCGGCGAAGCCGGGCACCGTGCTGCAGGCGACCATCACCGAGGCGACGCTGCTGCGCACGCCGGAGGAGTTCGGCAACATCCTGCTGAAGGTCAACCAGGACGGTTCGCAGGTTCGCCTGAAGGATGTCGGGCGCGTGGCGCTCGGCGCGGAAAACTACAACTTCGACACCAAGTACAACGGCAAGGCGAGCGCGGCGCTGGGGATCCAGCTCGCGACCAACGCGAATGCGCTCGCGACCGCGAAGGCGGTGCGCCAGCAGGTCGACGAGCTGTCGAAGTACTTCCCGCACGGCCTGTCGGTGTCGTATCCGTATGACACGACGCCGTTCGTGAAGCTGTCGATCGAGGAAGTGGTCAAGACGCTGCTCGAAGGCATCGTGCTCGTGTTCCTCGTGATGTACCTGTTCCTGCAGAACCTGCGGGCGACGATCATCCCGACGATCGCGGTGCCGGTGGTGCTGCTGGGCACGTTCGCGGTCATGTCGCTGGTGGGCTTCTCGATCAACACGCTGACCCTGTTCGGGCTCGTGCTGGCGATCGGTCTATTGGTCGACGATGCGATCGTGGTGGTGGAGAACGTCGAGCGGGTGATGGCGGAAGAGGGCTTGTCACCGAAGGAGGCGACCAAGAAGGCGATGGGCCAGATCACCGGCGCACTCGTCGGCGTGGCGCTCGTGCTGTCGGCGGTGTTCGTGCCGGTGGCGTTCTCGGGCGGCTCGGTGGGCGCGATCTACCGGCAGTTCTCGCTGACGATCGTGTCGGCGATGGTGCTGTCGGTGCTGGTCGCGCTGATCCTGACGCCGGCCCTGTGCGCGACGCTCCTCAAGCCGATCCCGAAGGGCCATCACGAAGAGAAGAAGGGCTTCTTCGGCTGGTTCAACAAGACCTTCGACCGCAGCCGCGAGAAGTATCACGTCGGCGTGCACCACGTGATCAAGCGCTCGGGCCGCTGGATGGTCATCTATCTGGTCGTGATCGTCGCGGTCGGGCTGCTGTTCGTGCGCCTGCCGAAGTCGTTCCTGCCGGATGAGGATCAGGGCCTGATGTTCGTGATCGTGCAGACCCCGTCGGGTTCGACGCAGGAAACCACGGCGCGCACGCTCGAGAACATCTCGAACTACCTGCTGAACGACGAGAAGGAAATCGTCGAGTCCGCGTTCACGGTGAACGGCTTCAGCTTCGCGGGCCGCGGCCAGAACTCGGGCCTCGTGTTCGTCCGCCTGAAGGATTATTCGCAGCGTCAGCATGCGAACCAGAAGGTGCAGGCGCTGATCGGCCGGATGTTCGGCCGCTACGCGGGCTACAAGGACGCGCTCGTGATTCCGTTCAACCCGCCGTCGATTCCGGAACTCGGCACGGCCGCCGGCTTCGACTTCGAGCTGACGGACAACGCGGGTCTCGGCCACGACGTGCTGATGGCCGCGCGCAACCAGTTGCTCGGGATGGCAGCCAAGGATCCGACGCTGCAGGGCGTGCGTCCGAACGGCCTGAACGATACGCCGCAGTACAAGGTGAACATCGATCGCGAGAA
>NZ_JAAGNW010000002.1:24470-35057 GCF_010645215.1 Burkholderia multivorans
ATCGCCTGGGGTTCGAGCTATGTGAACAACTTCCTCGACACCGACGGCCGGATCAAGAAGGTCTACGTGCAGGCCGACGCGCCGTTCCGGATGTCGCCGGAAGACCTGTACATCTGGTACGTGCGCAACAGCACGGGCACCATGGTGCCGTTCGGCGCGTTCGCGTCGGGCCAGTGGACCTACGGGTCGCCGAAGCTCGAGCGCTACAACGGCATCTCGGCGATGGAAATCCAGGGCCAGGCCGCACCGGGCAAGTCGACCGGCCAGGCGATGGCGGCGATGCAGGCGCTCGCGAAGAAGCTGCCGGAAGGCATCGGCTATTCGTGGACGGGCCTGTCGTTCCAGGAAATCCAGTCGGGTTCGCAGGCGCCGATCCTGTACGCGATCTCGATCCTGGTGGTGTTCCTGTGTCTCGCGGCGCTGTATGAAAGCTGGTCGATTCCGTTCTCGGTGATCATGGTGGTGCCGCTCGGCGTGATCGGCGCACTGCTGGCGGCGACGCTGCGCGGGCTCGAGAACGACGTGTTCTTCCAGGTGGGGCTGTTGACCACGGTGGGGCTGTCGGCGAAGAACGCGATTCTGATCGTCGAGTTCGCGCGCGAATTGCAGACGACCGAGAAGATGGGGCCGATCGAGGCGGCGCTGGAAGCGGCGCGGCTGCGGCTGCGCCCGATCCTGATGACGTCGCTGGCGTTCATCCTCGGCGTGATGCCGCTCGCGATCAGCAACGGCGCGGGCTCGGCGAGCCAGCACGCGATCGGCACGGGCGTGATCGGCGGGATGATCACGGCGACCTTCCTCGCGATTTTCATGATCCCGATGTTCTTCGTGAAGGTGCGGGCGGTGTTCAGCGGCGAGAAGGAAGACGCCGACGAGGCGCTGCGTCTGGCGCAGGAACACGCGCATCACGAACAGAAGCCGGAAGACGGCGACGACGCAGGCAAGAAGGGACAGTGATGATGCAAAAACATGCATTGACCGCATTGGCGGTGGCGCTCTTCGCGAGCGGGTGCACGATGGCGCCGCATTACCAGCGGCCGGCCGAGCCCGTGTCGGGCGCGTTTCCGAGCGACGGCGTGTATGCGACGCAGCCGGGCGCGGCGGGCACGCGCAGCGCGAACGGGCAGGCGGCGACCGAGATCGGCTGGCGCAACTTCTTCACCGATCCGCGGCTGCAGCGGCTGATCGAGATCGCGCTGAAGAACAACCGCGACCTGCGGGTGTCGGTGCTGAACGTCGAGGCGGCGCGCGCGCAGTATCAGATCACGCGCGCGGGCCTGTTCCCGACGCTCGGCGGCACGGGCACCGGCAATCGCCAGCGTTTGCCGAATGCGCTGACCTCGGTGCCGGGCCAGAACATCACGACGACCTACAACGTGGGCTTGACCACGTCGTGGGAGCTCGATCTGTTCGGCCGGATCCAGAGCCTGAAGGACCAGGCGCTCGCACAATACCTGTCGACGTCGTATGCGCGCCAGGCGTCCGAGATCTCCCTCGTGGCGCAGATCGCGGACCAGTACCTGACGGTGCTGTCGACCGACGACCTGCTGGCGGTGACGGAAGGCACGCTGAAGACGGCGCAGGAATCGTTCCGGCTGACCAAGCTGCAGTTCGACAACGGCACGGGTTCCGAACTGGACCTGCGTCAGGCGCAGACGGTCGTCGAGCAGGCGCTCTCGAACCAGCAGGCGCAGGCGCGGGCACGGGCGCAAGCCGTGAACATGCTGGTGCAGCTGGTGGGCGAGCCGCTGCCGGACGATCTGCCGGCGGGTTTGCCGCTGAACGCGCAGAACCTGCTGACGGATGTGCCGGCAGGCCTGCCGTCGGACCTGCTGACGCGGCGTCCGGACATCATGCAGGCGGAGCAGACGCTGCTTGCGGCGAATGCGAACATCGGCGCGGCGCGCGCGGCGTTCTTCCCGAAGATCTCGCTGACGGCGGCGTTCGGCACGGCGAGCCCGACGCTGGGCGGGCTGTTCAAGGCAGGCACGGCGGCGTGGTCGTTCGCGCCGAACATCGCGCTGCCGATCTTCGAGGGCGGGCAGAACATCGCGAACCTGACCCTGGCGAACGTGCAGAAGCGGATCGAGATCGCGAACTACGAGAAGGCGATCCAGTCGGCGTTCCGGGAAGTGTCGGACGGGCTGGCGGCGCGCGGCACGTACGACCAGCAGATCGCGGCGCTGGAGCGCAACGAGCACGCGCAGCAGCGGCGTTTCGATCTGTCGGACCTGCGCTACAAGAACGGGGTGGACAACTACCTGTCGGTGCTGACCGCGCAGACGGACCTGTACACCGCGCAGCAGACGCTGATCAACGCGCGGCTCGCACGCTGGACCAACCTGGTGGACCTGTACCGGGCGCTGGGCGGCGGGTGGATCGGGCGGGCGGGCGATGCGCCGCGTCCGGCCGATGCACCGGTCGACTACGGCACCGCGACCGCCCCCAAACCGGCTTCGCAGACCGCGACGACGGGTTGAACGCGGCCGTCGCGACAGGCGGCGCGGTCGGGCTGTCTGTCGCGAGGGTCCCGGACTATCGGTTCAACGCCACGGCTCTTGCCGTGGCGTTTTTCCTGTGCACCCGGCATGGGCGCACGCCTGCGGGTGCAGGCCCCGCCATCGGCCGGCAGGGGTGACGCCAGATGGCTGCACGCCAGGACCGGCCACGGCGTGCCGGGTGCGCACCATCGCCATCCACCAGATAAAAAAACGCCACGGCTACCCGTGGCGTCGTTCTCGTTGCAGCCGGCTTCGCGCGTCAATGCAGGTCGACCGGCCGTCCGTCGAAATCGTGTCCTGCGCGGCGGATCTCGCATTTGGCGTCCTTCTCGCCCTTCACGCCGTTGAACACGAGATTCAGGATCACGGCCGACACCGACGCGAGCAGGATCCCGCTGTGCAGGATCGGCGCGAACGCGCCCGGCAGCTTCGCGAAGAAACCGGGCGACACGACCGGCACGAGACCGAGGCCGATGCTCACCGCGACGATGAACAGGTTGTGGTGGTTGCCGACGAAATCGACCTTCGACAGCACCTTGATGCCGTTTGCCGCGACCATCCCGAACATCACGATGCCCGCGCCGCCGAGCACGAACGAGGGCACCGACGCGACCACCTGCGCCATCTTCGGAAACAGGCCGAGCAGCACCAGCAGCACGCCGCCCGTGGCGCACACGTAGCGGCTCTTCACGCCCGTCACGCCGATCAGGCCGACGTTCTGCGAGAACGAGGTGTGCGGAAACGAGTTGAAGATCCCGCCGATCAGCGTGCCGAGGCCGTCGACGCGCAGCCCGCGCACGAGGCGCTCCTGGTCGACCGGCCGATCGACCATGTCGCCCACGGCGAGGAACATGCCGGTCGATTCGATGAAGGTGACGAACATCACGATCACCATCGTCGCGATCGACAGCGGATCGAAGTGCGGCAGTCCGAAATGGAACGGCATCACGAAGCCGACCCACGGCGCGCTCGCGACGCCGTCGGTGTTCACCCGGCCGAGCGCGAACGCGAGGCCGAAGCCGGCGACGATGCCGAGCAGCACCGAGATGTTCGCGACGAAGCCGCGCCCGAACTTGTTGATCAGCAGGATGATCGCGAGCACCAGCAGCGACAGGCCGAGGTACACGGGGTTGCCGTAGTCGGGATTGCCGACGCCGCCCGCCGCCCAGTTGATCCCGACTTCCATCAGCGACAGCCCGATCACCGAGATCACCGTGCCGACCACGACCGGTGGAAAGAAGCGCAGCAGCTTGCCGATCACGGGCGCGAGCACGATGCCGATCACGCCGGCCGCGATGGTCGAGCCGAAGATGTCGAGGATGCCGAGGCCGGGATTGGTGCCGATCGCGATCATCGGCCCGACGGCCGCGAACGTGCAGCCCATGATCACCGGCAGGCGGATGCCGAAGATCCACAGGCCGAGGGTCTGGATCAGCGTGGCGCTGCCGCACGCGAACAGGTCCGCGCTGATCAGGAACGCGATCTGGTCTTTGGGCAGCTTGAGCGCGCCGCCGACGATGAGCGGCACCGCGACCGCGCCGGCGTACATGACGAGCACGTGTTGCAGGCCCAGCGTCAACAACTTGCCGGACGGCAACACCTCGTCGCACGGATGGACCGTGTTCGATTGCATCTGTCTCACTCCATGATCTTGTTTTCTGGATGACACGAAGTTATGCGCATTGCCGGTCCGCAACAAGAGTACTGGGATCTATTCCGCTCTTTGCAGCATTGATATGCGCGTTTCGCGCGAGTAAGCAGTGGGATCATGGGCGACGGGCGGTGGCTGTGAGGTTCAGGGTTTTTATAGCCGTCCAAAAATGCCGGGAGCGTCCCGCCAAATATCGCGGGGTTTATGGTGTGTATTGGGGAGGCCGCATAGTGGGTTTGCGCGGGGCGCGCGCGGCGCGCGGGGTTAACCCGCGCAAACCGTTCTCGCAGCAGGGTTGCACCGCTGCGTGACGATAATGGGGATTGAGTAAGTCAGGGTGAGAGGCGACGCGCGACGACGTGCTTGCCTGAGCAGCGCGACGTTGGCCTGGATCCGTCAGGACTTTGCGCGCCGGCGGCGCAGGAGGTGCCGGACCAGCCACGTCATGCAGAGAACGATGACGAGGGACACGGCCAGGTGGACGAGAAGAATCAGGTCGTCACCTGCCTCGCCATCCCAGAATCCCGGTACATGGCTGAAGATCCAGAACCACATGCTTTCGGAGATCGGCAGGGTGAAGGCGGGATGATTCAGACAGAGCCACGCCAGGAGCAGGGTCGCACCCGCGATCCACAGCGTGAAGGCGACGAAGCGGAGTCCATTCTTCATCGGACCGTCACCCGCCCGTACATCTGGAGTTGCGTGCCAGGGATAACGGTGGTGCGTTGGCCTTTGAGGATACGCCGCAATCGGTAGAAATCGATGCTGCGCTCAAGCGTAATACAGCCTTCGCTGATACCTAGATTTCCTTTGGGGTGCAGCCGGAACTGGCCACGCCGAACGCGATTGCAGAAAACTTCGTCATCAATTTTTCCGTCGATCGCGTAGAGGGCAAACCAGTCGCGTTTATCGTTGAACAGTTCCTTGAGTTGACCCAGCATGCCGCCCGACTGACGATCGAGGACGTAGTAAGTACCAGGGGGAATGGGGCCTAAGTGCGGAATGCAGGCGGAGCGCCGCTGATTTCGGTGGCGATCCATACCGGAGAATGCCGGAAACGAAAATGAACCGCATTTCAGGCTGCTCATGTTTTCCCCATTCAACTTGAACGAACATTCGATCATCGTATCGTCCACTCCTCTATGTGCGCGGGTCGAAGACAGACGACCCGCAAGGTATGGACTATGTGATCTGGCCGGAGGGCAGCCTATGAGCCGTGTCTGAAATACGAGCGGCCTGCGATCGAGCGACCGATCCGGCTCGCCGACCCGCCTTCCGCACGCGTCAGCCGCGCCGCCGCCCGAGCAGGCTGAGCCCGTAGGCGAGCGCCGACAGCGCGGTGATCCAGAAGCTGGTCGGCCAGTCGGTGTAGTACGCGAGCGTGATGCCGAGCCAGGCCTGGGCGAGCGCGAGGAGCGCCGCGAGCCAGACGCCCGTCGACAGGCGCGTCGCGAGGTTCTGCGCGGCGGCGGCCGGCCCGACCAGCAGCGTGAACACCAGCAGCACGCCGACGATCTGCGTGCATGCGGCGACGGCCAGCGCGCAGATCGCGAGGAACAGCACCGACACCCGGCGCAGCGACACGCCCTTGGCCTCCGCCAGTTCGGGCTGCAGCGAGGCGAACAGCAGCGGGCGCATGATCGCGGCGAGCGCGACCAGGCTGACGGCGCCGATGCCGGCGAGCACGGCGAGCGTCGCGCGGCTCACGCCGAGCACGTTGCCGAACAGCAGCGCGGTGACCTGGGTCGCGTAGCTCGTGTAGAAGTGCAGGAACAGCAGGCCGCAGCCGAGCGCGACCGACAGCGTGACGCCGATCGCGACGTCGCGGCCCGCGAGCCGCTCGCCGAGCGCGCCCATGCCGACGCCCGCGGCGAGCGTGAAGCCCACCATGCCCCAGATCGGCGAGATGCCGAGCAGCACCGCGCCCGTCGCGCCGGTGAAGCCGACGTGCGACAGCGCGTGGCCCGCGAAGGTCTGGCCGCGCAGCACGAGGAAGTAGCCGACCACGCCCGCGAGCACCGCGACGATGCCTGCCGCCGCGAACGCGTTGACCATGAATTCGTACTCAAACATCGTGTGCGTGTCCGTCGTGGGGATGGGCGTGACCGTGCGCGTGCGCGCCGTCGTCTTCGTGTTCGTGATCGTGCTTCTCGACCTCGACGTCGCCCGACATCACGAAGATGCGGCCGTTGACGCGCATCACGTCGATCGGCGAGCCGTACAGCCGCGACAGCACCGGCTTCGTGATCACCTCGTCGACGGTGCCGAGCGCGGCGACGCCGCTGCCGAGATACAGCACGCGGTCGAGTGCGTTGAGGAGCGGGTTCAGCTCGTGCGCGGAGAACAGCACGGTGATGCCCAGCTCGCGCTGCACGCGCCGCACCAGCTCGACCACGCCGCGCTGGCGGTGCGGATCGAGGCTGATCAGCGGTTCGTCGAGCAGCAGCAGTTTCGGCGCGCCGAGCAGGCACTGCGCGAGCAGCAGGCGCTGGCGCTCGCCGCCCGACAGTTCGGACAGCGGCCGCTGCGCGAGCGTCGTGCCGCCGACGAGATCGAGCACGCGCGCGACGTCTTCCTTCACCGCCGCGCTGGTGCGCGGCAGGCCCCAGTGGTGGCCGTCGGCCGCCATCGCGACGAAGTCGTAGCCGCGCACGCGGCGGCCGGCGAGCGCGCTGCGCGTCTGCGGCATGTAGCCGATCGCGGGGTTGCCGCGCGCGACGGGTTCGCCCGCGACGCGCAGCGTGCCGCGCGCGGCGGGCACGAGGCCCAGCACCGCGCGCATCAGCGTGGTCTTGCCCGCGCCGTTCGGCCCGAGCACGCCGACGAATTCGCCCGCCTCGACGGCGAGGCTCACGTCGTCGAGGATCGTGCGTCCGCCCAGCGTGAGCGTGACGTGCTCGAGTTCGAGCGCGTGGGGAGCGTGCGCCATCACTTTTGTGCGAGCGCGGCGCCGAGCGCGTCGAGCTGCGCGAGCATCCACTGCTGGAAGGTCTTGCCCGCCGGCTGGGTCGCGGTCACGGCGATGCTCGGCACGCGCGCGTCATGCGCGATCTTCAGCATGCGCTTCGTCATCGGCTCTTCCGCCTGGCTGTTGTAGATCAGCACGCGCACGCGGCGGTTGCGCAGGTCGCCTTCGAACGCGGCGATGTCGGACGCGCTCGCCTCGGTGTCGTTCATCGTCGCGAGCTGGAAGCGCAGGTTGCGCATCTCGAGGCCGAGCGCATCGGCCATGTAGCCGAACACGGGCTCGGTGGCGGTCACGGGTGCGCCCTGGTATTGCGCGCGCAGCGCGGCGACTTTCGCGTCGAGCGGCTGCAGCGATGCGATGAAGCGCGCGAGGTTCGCGTCGTACTCGGCCTTGTGCGCGGGATCGGCCGTGCCGAGCGCGGCGGCGATCGCGCGCGCCGCGGCCGGCATCGTCGCCGGGTCGTACCACAGGTGCGGATTGTCGCCGGCCTTCTTGCCGACCAGATCGGCGACCACGATCGTCGCGCGCCGCGCACTCTTCGACGCGCCGAGCAGCTTGGTCATCCACGGGTCGTAGTTCGCGCCGTTGTAGACCACGAGGTTCGCGTGCTGCAGCGCGCGCGCGGTCTTGGGGCTTGCCTCGAACAGGTGCGGATCCTGGTCCGGGTTGCTGAGGATGCTGGTCACCGCGACGCGCGCGCCGCCGATCTGCTGCACCACGTCGCCGTAGAAGTTCTCGGCGGCGACCACCTGCACGGGGGCGTTCTGCGCGGCGGCGGCCGCGCTCAGCGTGAGCGCGAAGGCGCCGGCGGCCAGCCCGCGGCCCAGGGAGGAAAACGAGAGCGCGCGCAGGGAAGCGCGCAGCGAGGCGACGGAAATCATGCGGTCGATCCTGGTGAGTCGGTGGAAAGAGGCGCTGCGCTTACGCGTGCGGCGCCCGCCGGGTCTTGCAGTGCCCGCACAGGCCGCTCAGCTCGACGACCTGGTGATGCAGCTCGAAACCGTGCGCCGGCGCGCTCGCGGACAGCTGCCGCGCGAGTTCGACGCCGGGGATCTCGACGGTGTCGCCGCAGGCTTCGCAGATCAGGAACTGCCCTTCGTGCGGCTGGCCGATCTCGCAGCACGCGAGGAACGCGTTCTTCGATTCGATCCGGTGAATGAAGCCGTGCTCGACGAGAAACTCGAGCGCGCGGTAGACCGTGGTCGGCGGCACCCGGCCGCGTTGCGGTTCCAGTTCGGCGAGCAGGTCGTACGCGCCGATCGGCCGCTGCGCGGCGAGCACGTGCTCGTAGACCTGCCGGCGCAGCGGCGTCCAGGTGAGGCCGTGCTCGGCGGCGAACGCGTCGGCGCGGGCGAGGCGGGCGGCAAGGGGATGGGTCGAGGCCATGGCGGAGACCGGCGGATCGAAGGAATCGTGATGATATAACGTATCCGACCGGGTTGCACGGATGCGGGGTGCGGCGGCCCGCCACCGATGCCGCGCCGCATCATCGAAAAGGGGATTGCCCGCCTTGACAGCGGCGACGTCGTACTCGATCATTCGATCGCGGCATGAGCAAATGATCATTCAGAGAGCGTTCGCTCGCCGACGGATTCGCCCATGACTACAACGAATCGGAGACAGCCAGTGAGATTGCAGGACAAGGTCGCGATCCTGACGGGCGCCGCGAGCGGCATCGGCGAGGCGGTCGCGCAACGTTACCTGGACGAGGGCGCGCGCTGCGTGCTGGTCGACCTCAAGCCGGCCGACGGCGCGCTCGCCCGGCTCATCGACGCCCATCCCGACCGGGCCGTCGCGCTCGGCGCGGACGTCACGCGCCGCGACGATCTGGCGCGCATCGTCGCCACCGCCGTCGAGCGCTTCGGCGGCGTCGACATCCTGTTCAACAACGCGGCGCTGTTCGACATGCGTCCGCTGCTCGACGAATCGTGGGACGTGTTCGACCGCCTGTACGCGGTCAACGTGAAGGGCATGTTCTTCCTGATGCAGGCGGTCGCGCAGCGGATGGTCGAGCAGGGGCGCGGCGGCAAGATCATCAATATGTCGTCGCAGGCGGGCCGGCGCGGCGAGGCGCTCGTGTCGCACTACTGCGCGACCAAGGCCGCGGTGCTCAGCTATACGCAATCGGCCGCGCTCGCGCTCGCGCCGCACCGGATCAACGTGAACGGCATCGCGCCGGGCGTGGTCGACACGCCGATGTGGGACCAGGTGGACGCGCTGTTCGCCCGCTACGAGCACCTGCAGCCCGGCGAGAAGAAGCGCCGCGTCGGCGCGGCGGTGCCGCTCGGCCGGATGGGCGTGCCCGCCGACCTGACGGGCGCCGCGCTGTTCCTCGCGTCGGCCGACGCCGACTACATCACCGCCCAGACGCTGAACGTCGACGGCGGCAACTGGATGAGCTGAGATCATGGCCGCGATCGTGGTCGCCGGAGAACTGCTGGCCGAATTCGTCGCGGCGCGGCGCGGCCAGGGCTTCGATGCGCCGGGCGCATTCAGCGGGCCGTTTCCGAGCGGCGCGCCCGCGATCTTCGCGGACCAGGCGGCGCGCCAGCGCGTCTCGGTCGCCTACGCGGGCTGCGTCGGGCGCGATGCGTTCGGCGACGCGATCGTCGCGCGGCTGCGCGGCCACGGCGTCGAGACCGGCGCGATCCGCCGCGTCGGGCGCCCGACCGGCGTCGCGTTCGTCGCCTATCGCGACGACGGCAGCCGCCAGTTC
The DNA here is from genome assembly GCF_010645215.1 of Burkholderia multivorans. Lineage (GTDB taxonomy): Bacteria > Pseudomonadota > Gammaproteobacteria > Burkholderiales > Burkholderiaceae > Burkholderia > Burkholderia multivorans_A. The sequence goes on from NZ_JAAGNW010000002.1 coordinate 34,307, forward strand.
GTCTACAGCCTCGCCGGCAGCGCGGCTTCGGCGCTCGACGCGAGCGACGTCGCCCCGGCGCTGTTCGACGGCTGCCGCTATTTCCATGTGATGGGTTCTTCGCTGACGAGCGCGGCCGCGATCGACGCGGCGCGGCGCGGCGTGACCGAGGCGGCGCGGGTCGGCGCGAAGGTGTCGTTCGATCCGAACGTGCGCGCCGAGATGCTCGCGTTCCGGCCGATGCGCGCGGCGCTGCACGAGGTGCTCGACGCGTGCCACCTGTTCCTGCCGAGCGAGGCCGACCTGCCGTTCTTCTGCGGCGAGCAGGCGTGCGAGCGCGCGATCGCCGGCCTGCTCGCGACCCGCCCGCTGCTGGAGCGCGTGGTGCTGAAGCGCGGTGCGGCCGGCTGCGTCGCGTTCGAGCGCGCGGGGCGCTGGGAAGCGTCCGGTTACGCGGTGCGCGAAGTCGATCCGACGGGCGCGGGCGACTGCTTCGGCGGCACCCTGGTCGCGAGCCTGATCGACGGCCTGCCGGTCGAGGCCGCGTTGCGCCGCGCGAATGCGGCGGGCGCGCTCGCCGTGACGCGGATCGGCCCGATGGAGGGCAACAGCGACCGCGACGAACTCGATCGCTTCATCGCCACGCGAGGTGCCGCATGCACGACGTGATTCCGGCGCGCGCGGGCGCGGCGCTCGCCGATCTGTTCGATACCAACCGACGCACCGGCGCGCGCGGCATCTATGCGGTATGCAGCGCGCATCGCCTGGTGCT
>NZ_JAAGNW010000002.1:35067-42426 GCF_010645215.1 Burkholderia multivorans
ATCGCGGCGGCTATACGGGGCTCACGCCGGCGGCGTTCCGGCGCGACCTCGAGGCGCTGGCGCGCGCACGCGGGCTCGCGTCCGACGCGCTGATCCTCGGCGGCGACCACCTCGGCCCGAATCCGTGGCGGCATCTCGATGCGCGCAGCGCGCTCGACGAAGCCTGCGCGATGATCGAGGCCTATGTCGACGCGGGTTTCACGAAGCTGCACCTGGATGCGAGCATGACCTGCGCGGACGACGCCGCGCCGCTCTCGGATGCGGAGATCGCCGCGCGCGCCGCGCGGTTGTGCGCGGCGGCGGAGCGCGCGGCCGCGCGGACGGGCCTCGCGCCCATCTACGTGATCGGCACCGAGGTGCCGGCGCCCGGCGGCGAAGCCGGCGGCGCGGCCGACGGCGACGCGATCGCACGCCTCGAGGTGACCCGCGCGGACAGCGTGCGGGCCACGCTCGACGCGCACCGCGCCGCCTTCGCGCGGCTCGGGCTCGACGCGGCCTGGTCGCGCGTGATCGCGGTGGTTGCGCAGCCCGGCGTCGATTTCGACGACCGGCAGGTGCTCGACTACGCGCCGGCGAAGGCCGCGACGCTCGCGGCGAGCATCCTGCACGCGCCGGGCCTCGTGTTCGAGGCGCATTCGACCGACTATCAGACCGAGGCCGCGCTCGCCGCGCTGGTGCGCGATCATTTCGCGATCCTCAAGGTCGGACCGGCGCTGACGTTCGCGCTGCGCGAGGCGTTGTTCGCGCTCAGCTACATCGAGGACGCGCTGTACGACGAGGCCGGCGAACGCTCCGGGCTGCGCGAGGTGGTCGACGCCGCGATGCGCGCGCGCCCCGAGCACTGGGCGCCGTACTACCGCGGCGACGCGGCCGCACAGCGGCTCGCGCGGCAGTTCAGCTACAGCGACCGGATCCGCTACTACTGGCTGCAGCCCGCGGTCGCGGCGGCAGTCGAGCGGCTGTTCGGCAATCTCGCGCGCCGCGCGCCGCCGGAGACGCTCGTCGCGCAGTGGCTGCCCGACGTCTACGCGGCGCGACGTGCCGGCTCGCTGGCGGGCGGGCCCGACGCGTGGGTCCGCCACCGGATTCGCGAGGTGCTCTCGCGTTATGCGCGCGCCTGCGGGATGCAGCCGCGCGCCTGATGACCCGCTCGACGATACGCCAATAAACACAGGAGACATGCGATGCAACGACTCAAGCCCACCGCCGCGTTCTTGCGCCTTGGTGCAGGGCGCTTCTGCGCAGGCGTCGCGCTGACCGCGTCCGCGCTCGCCGCGCATGCGGCGACGCTGACGATCGCGACCCTCAACAACCCGGACATGATCGAGCTGAAGAAGCTGTCGCCGGCGTTCGAGAAGGCGAACCCGGACATCCGGCTCAACTGGGTGATCCTGGAAGAGAACGTGCTGCGGCAGCGCGCGACCACCGACATCACGACGGGCAGCGGTCAGTTCGACGTGATGGCGATCGGCACCTACGAGGCGCCGCAATGGGGCAAGCGCGGCTGGCTCGCGCCGATGACGAACCTGCCCGCCGACTACGACCTGAACGACGTCGTGAAGACCGCGCGCGACAGCCTGTCGTACAACGGCCAGCTGTACGCGCTGCCGTTCTACGTCGAAAGCTCGATGACCTTCTACCGCAAGGACCTGTTCGCGGCGAAGGGGCTCAAGATGCCGGACCAGCCGACCTACGCGCAGATCGCCGAATTCGCCGACAAGCTCACCGACAAGGCCGGCGGCACCTACGGCATCTGCCTGCGCGGCAAGGCGGGCTGGGGCGAGAACATGGCCTACGTGTCGACGGTGGTGAACACCTTCGGCGGCCGCTGGTTCGACGAGCAGTGGAACCCGCAGCTGACCTCGCCGGAGTGGAAGAAGGCGATCAATTTCTACGTGAACCTGCTGCGCAAGAACGGGCCGCCGGGCGCCAGCTCGAACGGCTTCAACGAGAACCTCACGCTGACCGCGTCGGGCAAGTGCGCGATGTGGATCGACGCGACGGTCGCGGCGGGCATGCTGTACAACAAGCAGCAGTCGCAGGTCGCCGACCGCATCGGCTTCGCGGCGGCGCCCGTCGCCGTCACGCCGAAGGGCTCGCACTGGCTGTGGGCGTGGGCGCTCGCGATCCCGAAGACCTCGAAGCAGCAGGACGCCGCGAAGAAGTTCATCGAATGGGCGACCTCGAAGCAGTACATCGAGATGGCGGGCAAGGACGAGGGCTGGGCTTCGGTGCCGCCGGGCACGCGCGAGTCGACCTACCAGCGCGCCGAGTACAAGGCGGCCGCGCCGTTCTCCGACTTCGTGCTGAAGGCGATCCAGACCGCGGACCCGACCGATCCGTCGCTGCAGAAGGTGCCGTACACGGGCGTGCAGTACGTCGGGATTCCCGAGTTCCAGTCGTTCGGCACGGTGGTCGGCCAGGCGATCGCGGGCGCGGTCGCGGGCCAGATGAGCGTCGATCAGGCGCTCGCCGCCGGGCAGGCCGCCGCGGACCGCGCGGTGCGCCAGGCGGGTTACCGCAAATGAACGGCCGCGCGCGCCGCCCGGCCATCCGGCTCACGCGCGCGGCCCGGCCGCGCGCCATCCACAGGGAGCTTCGCTCATGCGCCACCTCCGCCTTCCGCTGTCCCATCCGGTGCCGCTGACGCCCGACGCGCGCGCCGCCGCCGCCGCCGCGTCGCGCGGCCGCTCCACGCGCTGGCTCGTCTCGCCCTCGGTCGCGGTGCTGGTGCTGTGGATGTCGATTCCGCTCGCGATGACGATCTGGTTCTCGCTGTCGCGCTACAACCTGCTGAATCCCGACGTGAAGGGCTTCGCCGGGCTCGACAACTACCGCTTCCTCGCGACCGATCCGTCGTTCCTGCCGGCGATCTGGCACACGCTCGCGCTGATCGGTTCGGTGCTCGCGATCACGGTGGTCGGCGGCGTGCTGATGGCCGTGCTGTTCGACCGCAAGTTCTACGGGCAGGGCATCGCGCGCCTGCGCGCGATCGCGCCGTTCTTCGTGATGCCGACCGTGTCGGCGCTGATCTGGAAGAACATGATCCTGCACCCCGTGTACGGTCTCGTCGCGGCCGCGATGCGCGCGCTCGGCATGCAGCCGATCGATTGGTTCGCGCAGTATCCGCTCTCCGCGGTCGTGATCATCGTCGCGTGGCAGTGGCTGCCGTTCGCGTTCCTGATTCTGTTCACCGCGATCCAGTCGCTCGATCAGGAGCAGAAGGAAGCCGCGCGGATCGACGGCGCGGGCCCGTTCGCGATGTTCTTCCACATCACGCTGCCGCACCTGAAGCGCGCGATCGCGGTGGTCGTGATGATGGAGACGATCTTCCTGCTGTCGATCTTCGCGGAGATCTACACGACCACGGGCGGCGGCCCGGGCGATGCGACCACCAATCTGTCCTACCTGATCTACGCGCTGGGCCTCCAGCAGTTCGACGTCGGGCTCGCGTCGGCGGGCGGGATCCTCGCGGTGGTGCTCGCGAACGTGGTGTCGTTCTTCCTCGTGCGGATGCTCGCGAAGAACCTGAAAGGGGAGTACGAAGCATGAGCGACCTGTCCATTCCGACCCGGCCGCGCCCCGCGCGCGGGCCCGCCGGCGCGCTGCGCGCGCTCGGCCGCGGCCTGCCCGGCGCACTCGCGTGGCTCGTCGCGCTGCTGCTGTTCTTCCCGATCTTCTGGATGGCGATCACCGCGTTCAAGACGGAGCAGCAGGCCTATTCGTCGTCGCTGCTGTTCGTGCCGACGCTCGACAGCTTCCGCGAGGTGTTCGCGCGCAGCAACTACTTCGCGTTCGCGTGGCACTCGGTGCAGATCTCCGCGGGCGTCACCGTGATCTGCCTGCTGCTCGCGGTGCCCGCCGCCTACGCGCTGGCGTTCTTCCCGGGCCGGCGCACCCAGTCGCTGCTGCTGTGGATGCTGTCGACCAAGATGATGCCGTCGGTCGGCGTGCTGGTGCCGATCTACCTGCTGTGGAAGAACGCGGGGCTGCTCGACACGGTGTCGGGTCTCGTGATCGTCTACACGCTGATCAACCTGCCGATCGCGGTGTGGATGACCTTCACCTACTTCAACGAGATTCCGCGCGACATCCTGGAAGCCGGCCGCATCGACGGCGCATCGACCTGGCAGGAGATCGTCTACCTGCTGCTGCCGATGGCGCTGCCCGGCCTCGCGTCGACCGCGCTGCTGCTCGTGATCCTGTCGTGGAACGAGGCGTTCTGGAGCATCAACCTGTCCAGCTCGAACGCGGCGCCGCTGACGGTCTTCATCGCGTCGTATTCGAGCCCGGAAGGGCTGTTCTGGGCGAAGCTGTCGGCCGCCTCGCTGCTCGCGGTCGCGCCGATCCTGGTGGTCGGCTGGCTGTCGCAGAAGCAGCTCGTGCGCGGCCTCACGTTCGGAGCGGTCAAGTGAGCGGCGCCGGCGAACGCGCGCTGATCTGCGATTGCGACGGCGTGCTGATCGACAGCGAGGCGATCGCGGCCGAGGTGCTGGTGCGTGAGCTCGAGGCGCGCTGGCCCGGCGTCGCGGCGCGCCCGATCGTGATGCCGCTGCTCGGCCTGCGCACCGAGCGCGTGCTCGAAGGCGCGTGCGCGCATGCCGGCCGCACGCTCGCGCCGGCCGAGGTCGAGGCGATCCGCGCGCGCGTCGCGGCGGCGGCCGTCGAGGCGCACGAGGTCGACGGCGTGGCCGACGCGCTCGCGCAGATCCCGCTGCGCGCGGCCTGCGCGAGCAACAGCGATCACGCCTATGTCGAGGCGGTCCTGCAGCGTACGGGGCTCGTGCGCTTCTTCGGCGCGCGCGTGTTCTGCGCGGACCGCGTCGCGCGGCCCAAGCCGGCGCCCGACGTCTACCTCGCGGCTGCCCAGGGGCTGGGCGTCGCGCCCGCGCGCTGCGTGGTGGTGGAAGACAGCGTGACGGGCGTCACCGCGGCGGCGGCGGCCGGCATGACGGTATTCGGCTTCGCAGGCGCGGGCCATGCATCGGCGACGCAGCGTGCGGCGCTGCGCGACGCCGGCGCGCGTCAGATATTCGATGCGATGCGCGCGCTGCCCGCGCTGGTCGCGCAATGGTGCGCGACCGACGCGGCGCAGCCGCATTGAACGACGGCGTCGCCGCGCGACGCGTCACTGGACACTGGAACGGAGGCGGAAAATGGCAAGCGTGCTCCTGCGCAATATCGGCAAGCGCTACGACGACACCGAGGTACTGCGCAACGTCAACCTCGACATCGCGCACGGCGAATTCGTGGTGTTCGTCGGGCCGAGCGGCTGCGGCAAATCCACGCTGATGCGGATGATCGCGGGCCTGGAAGACATCTCGGACGGCGACCTGCTGATCGACGGCGCGCGCGTCAACGAGGTGCCGAGCGCGAAGCGCGGTATCGCGATGGTGTTCCAGTCGTACGCGCTGTATCCGCACATGACGCTGTACGACAACATGGCGTTCGGCCTCAAGCTCGCGGGCGCGAAGAAGCCCGAGATCGACGCCGCCGTGCGTCAGGCCGCGAAGATCCTGCACACCGATCATCTGCTCGACCGCAAGCCGAAGCAGCTGTCGGGCGGCCAGCGGCAGCGGGTCGCGATCGGCCGCGCGATCACGCGCAAGCCGAAGGTGTTCCTGTTCGACGAACCGCTGTCGAACCTCGGTGCGGCGCTGCGCGTGAAGATGCGGCTCGAATTCGCGCGGCTGCACGACACGCTCGGCACCACGATGATCTACGTGACGCACGACCAGGTCGAGGCGATGACGCTCGCGGACAAGATCGTCGTGCTGTCGGCGGGCAGCGTGCAGCAGGTCGGCACGCCGAACGCGCTGTACCACGCGCCCGCGAACCAGTTCGTGGCGGGCTTCATCGGTTCGCCGAAGATGAATTTCCTGGCGGGCGTCGCGCATGCGGTGAGCCCCGACGAGGCGCTCGTGCGTTTCGCGAGCGGCGAGACGCAGCGGGTCGCGATCGACACGACCGGCCTGCGCGTCGGCGACAGCGTGACGGTCGGGGTGCGGCCCGAGCATCTGCAGGTCGGCGCGGCGGCCGGCGAGGGCGTCGCCGCGCGCGCGATGGCGGTCGAATCGCTCGGCGACGCGGCCTATCTGTACGCGGAAACGCCGCTCGCGCCCGACGGCCTGATCGCGCGGATTCCGCCGCTCGACACCTACCGGCGCGGCGACACGTTGCGCGTGTGCGCCGAGCCCGCGCACTGCCACCTGTTCGACGTCGACGGGCACGCGTTCGCGCGCCGCCTGCCGCACGCTCGCGCGGCCTGAGCCGCCCGCGTCAGGCGAACATCCGCGCGGCGAGGAAGTCGACGAACGCACGCACCTTGGGCGTCGCGTGGCGGCCCGACGGCCACAGCAGATGGAACACGATGGTGCGCTCGACGTGGCCGTCGAGCACGGTGCGCAGCGTGCCGGCCGCCAGCTCGCCGCGCACCGAGAAGTCGGGCACGCAGGCGATGCCGCGTCCGCGCAGCGCGAAGCACACGCGGGTCTCGAGGTTGTTGCAGATCATCGAGACCGGCACCTCGACGCCCGGCGTATCGACGCCCCGCGCGTCGCGCAGCGGCCAGACTTCGAGCTTGCCGTCCTTCGGATAGCGGAAATGCAGGCACACATGCTGTGCGAGGTCGGCGGGCGTGCGTGGCGTGCCGTGCCGCGCGAGGTAGTCGGGCGCGGCGACGAGCAGGGTCCGGCACGCGCCGAGCCGGCGCGACGACAGGCGCGAGTCGCTCGGCGCGCCGGTGCGCACCACCGCGTCGAAGCCTTCGTCGATCACGTCGACGAGCCGGTCGGAGAAATCGAGGTCGAGCTGGATATCCGGATAGGCGGCCATGAAGTCGGCGAGCAGCGGCTGCACCAGCCAGCTGACGATCGGCAGGCTCACGCGCAGCCGGCCGCGCGGCGCGTCCGAGGTGTCCGACAGTTCCTGTTCCGCTTCGTCCAGCTCGGCAAGCACGCGCCGGCAGCGCTCCAGGAAGCGCGCGCCCTCGGCGGTCAGCGCGATGCTGCGGGTGCTGCGGTGGAACAGCCGCGTGCGCAGGCGCGCCTCCAGGCGCGCGCCGCGCTTGCCGACCGCCGAGGCGGACAGGCCGAGCGCGCGACCCGCCGCGACGAAGCTGCGGGTTTCCGCAACCTGCACGAACACGAGCAGACCGGTCAGGCTCTCCATGGCGATCCTCGCGATTGCGGACATCGGCGTCCGCGGAGTCAGGAACTCTAGCCTAGTTTTTCTTCGCTTGCCGGCTGCCTACCATGGGCGCTCGATTCGACTTTCGATTCCGGAGGGGTGACATGGAGCAGCATGGGGAAGGACGCCGGCGCGCGGCGGCGAGGTTGCGCGCGCATCGACCGGGAGGGC
>NZ_JAAGNW010000002.1:42436-52109 GCF_010645215.1 Burkholderia multivorans
GACTGTGTGCTCGATGAAGCCGCCGTTGCCCGGGCCGCGCCGGAGGGCGCGCGCACGGGCCGGCTGCCGGTCGGCGGCCTGCTCGCGCTCGCGACGGCCGGCTTCGTGACGATCCTGACCGAGGCGCTGCCGGCCGGGCTGCTGCCGCTGATGAGCCGCGACCTGCATGTGACCGAGGCGCTCGTGGGCCAGCTCGTGACGGTCTACGCGCTCGGCTCGCTGCTCGCCGCGATTCCGCTCGTCGCAGCCACGCGCGGGATGCGTCGCCGGCCCTTGCTGCTGATCGCGCTGGCCGGGTTCGTGGTCGCGAACACGGTCACGGCGGCGTCCGCCTCGTATCCGCTCACGCTGGCCGCGCGCTTCGTCGCCGGAATGTCGGCGGGCTTGTTGTGGGCGCTGCTCGCCGGCTATGCGAGCCGCATGGTCGAGGCGCGGCTGCGCGGCCGCGCGATCGCGCTCGCGATGCTCGGCGCGCCCGTCGCGATGTCGATCGGCATTCCGCTCGGCACCGCGCTCGGCGCGGCGTACGGCTGGCGCGTCGCGTTCGCCGCGATGACGGCGCTCACGCTCGCGCTGATCGCCTGGGTGCGCGCAGGCCTGCCGGATTTCGCGGGGCAGGCGGCCGGCGCGCGCCGGCCGGTCGCGGCGGTATTCGCGTTGCCGGGCGTCGCGGCCGTGCTGGCCGTGATGTTCGCGTTCGTGCTCGCGCACAACATCCTGTACACCTATATCGCGCCGTTTGCGACGCTGGCGCGGATGGAAGCGCGCGTCGACACGGTGCTGTTCGTGTTCGGCACGCTGTCGATCGCCGGCATCGCGCTGACGGGCGCGTGGATCGGCGCGCGGCTGCGCGGGCTCACGCTCGCGAGCGTCGCGCTGTTCGGCGCGGCGGCGCTGCTGCTCGGTGTCGCGGCGCAGGCGCCGGCGGCGGTCTATGCAGGCGTCGCGGCGTGGGGCCTCGCGTTCGGCGGCGCGCCGACGCTGTTCCAGACCGCGCTCGCCGATGCCGCCGGCGACGCGGCGGATGTCGCGCAGTCGATGCTCGTCACGGTGTGGAATCTTGCGATCGCAGGCGGCGGCCTGGTCGGCGGGCTGGTACTCGGTGCACGTGGGCCGGCGGGTTTGCCGTGGTTGCCGGTCGTGCTGCTCGCGGCTGCCTGGTTGCTCGCGTGGCGTGCACGCGGGGCGGCGTTTCCGGTGGCGCGCGTGAGTGTGTGAGCGAGTCAGCGAGTCAGCGAGTCAGCGAGTCAGCGAGTCAGCGAGTCAGCGAGTCAGCGAGTCAGCCCGGACTCCGACGACGTGCGCCGGTTCCCCGGCTGGGGCGTTTCGATGGTGGGCGCCGCCATGCGGCGGCCCCGTCGTCGAACCAGGCCGTCTTCCGCTCAGGCCGCCGCGAGCGCCGCGCGTGCGCAGATCTCGTCGGTGACGAGGCCCGACAGCCAGCCGCCGCGCAGCGCGGCCAGCACGGCCGCCGGCTTGCGCGGGCCGCCCGCGAAGCCGATCGTCGGCCGCTTGGGCGGCGCGTCGAGCGGCACGCTGGTCACGCGCGCGCTCGTCGACGTGGCGACGCGCCGGCCCTGCGCGTCGATCGGCACGCCGAGCATCTCGGCCACCGCGCCGAGCCGGATCATCTCCTCGAGCTCGTCCGCGGTGATGAAACCGTCCTCGTACAGCGGGCAGGGCGCGCTGAGGTTGCCGAGCCCGATGAACGCGACGTCCGCGTGCGCGGACAGCGTCTCGACGATCCGGTAGAGCCGGTGATTGCACCACTGCGCGCGTTCGGCGTCGCTGTCGGCGAACAGCGGCGCGGGCAGCAGGAAATGCTTGCCGCCGGTTTTCTCGGAGATGTGCTGCGCGACGTCGTAGCGGTTCGACGAGCCGTCCTGCGCGATCGCGCCGACCATCGACACGAGCCGGTGCTGCGGCCGTTCCAGCTGCGCGATCTGCGAGGCGGCGGCCTTCAGGGTCCGGCCGCTGCTGACCGCGACCACCATCGGCCGCTCCTCGTTCAGGTAGCGCTCCATCACCTGCGCGCCCGCGACCGCGAGCTTGCGGTCGATTGCGCCGGGCGCGTCGCTGTCGACCGGCACGACTTCGCACAGCGCGAGGCCGTAGCGTTTCGACAGCTGGGCGGCGAGGTCGAGGCAGTCGGCGACCTGATGATCGACGCGGACCCGGATCAGGTTCTTCTCGACCGCGAACGCGACGAGCCGCTGCGCGACCGGCCGCGAGACCTGGAGTTTTTCCGCGATTTCGTTCTGGGTGTCGCCCGCGACGTAGTAGAGCCACGCGGCGCGCGTGGCGAGATCGAGTTTTTCGGAGGACTTGGACACGGTGGCCTGATGGACGTGGAAGGCAGCTCAGTGGTTGACAGTCGAAGCATGCACGCTAGCGGGCACGGATGTCACGCGAGTCGTGCGCGGCCCGGTTCGAACAGCGGCCGTACGTGACGGTAGAGCGAGCGGAACTGCGCGAGGCGCGCGCGCAGCGCCGCATGGCGGCCGGCGTCGGGCGCGTACTCCGCGCGCAGCGGCGGCTTGGTCAGCACGCGCGCGGCGTCGCCGCCGACCGCGAGCCAGCCGAGCCGCGCCGCGCCGAGCGCCGCGCCCGTCTCGCCGCCGCCGTGCTGGCGGGTGCGCACGCCGAGCGCGTCGGCGAGCAGCTGCGCCCAGTATGCGCTGCGCGCGCCGCCGCCGATCAGCGACAGCGCGTCGGCCGCGGTGCCGGCCGCGCGCAGCGCGGCGAGCCCGTCGGCGAGCGCGAGCGTCACGCCTTCGAGCACCGCGTAGCCGAGCCGCGCGCGGTCGGTGCCGTGCGTGAGGCCGAACCACACGCCCTGCGCATACGGATCGTTGTGCGGGGTGCGCTCGCCGGACAGGTAGGGCAGGAAGTACGGCGCATCGTCGAGCGACGCGGGATCGAGTGCGGCGACCTCGGCGAGCAGGGTCGGCTCGTCGGTCGAGGTCAGCTTGCAGACCCAGCGCAGGCAGCTCGCCGCCGACAGCACCACGCTCATCTGCTGCCAGCGATCGGGGATCGCGTGGCAGAACGCGTGCACGGCGGACGCCGGGTTCGGCAGGAAGCGGTCGCCGACCACGCTCAGCACGCCCGAGGTGCCGAGCGAGACGAAGCCGTCGCCGGGCTCGGTCGCGCCGATCCCGAGCGCGCTGGTGGCGTTGTCGCCGCCGCCGCCCGCGACCACGACCGAGGCGTCGAGGCCGAGCAGGCGGGCGACCTCGGGGCGCAGCGTGCCGGACGGCGCGTTGCCCTCGACGATGCGCGGCATCTGCGCGCGCCGCATGCCGCCCGCGTCGAGCAGCGCATCGGACCAGTCGCGCCGCGCGACGTCGAGCCACAGCGTGCCGGCCGCGTCCGACGGATCGGAGACCTTCTCGCCCGTCAGCCGCAGCCGCAGGTAGTCCTTCGGCATCAGCACGCAGGCGGTCGCGGCGAACCATTCGGGTTCGTGTCGCGCGACCCACAACAGCTTCGGCGCGGTGAAGCCGGGCATCGCGAGGTTGCCCGCGAGCGCATGCAAGTCAGGCGCGCGCGCGGTGAGCGCCGCGCATTCGTCGGCGCTGCGCATGTCGTTCCACAGGATCGCGGGGCGCAGCACGCGGTCGGCGCGGTCGAGCAGGACCGCGCCGTGCATCTGGCCGGACAGGCCGATGCCGCGCACCTCGGCGAACGCGGCCGGATGCTGCGCGCGCAGCGCCGCGAGCGCCGCGACGGTGCCGTTCCACCAGTCGTCCGGCTGCTGCTCGGCCCAGCGCGGATGCGGACGCGCGACCGAGAACGGCGTGCCGGCCGTGCCGACGACGGCGCCGTCGGAGGCGAGCAGCAACACTTTCACTTCGGAGGTGCCGAGATCGATGCCGCGATACATGTGCGATGACCAGTCCGTCGGAAGGAGCCGCTACTTTAGCCGGGCGTCCACCGGGATGCCAATGCCGGGTTGACCCGAGCGCGCGTCAGCGCGCCGCGAGCCAGGCGTCGACCCGCGCGAGGCCCGCGCGCAACGCGTGCGCGAGCGCCGGGTCGCCGGCGAGCCCGCCCCACAGCGTGCGCTCGCCGGCGAGCGCCGCGACGGGATCCGGCGCGGCGACGAGCGCGCGCGCGAGGTCCGGATCCATCACGCTGTCCTGGTACGCATAGGGCAGCGCGCCGCGCGCCCAGCGTTCGAGGAAGCGCAGGAACAGCGCGGGCAGCACCGCGGTCGCGACCGGTTGCGCGCCGCGCGCGAGCGTTTGCGCGAGGGTCGGGGCGATGAAGCCGGGCAGCTTCGAGAAGCCGTCGGCGGCCACCCGCTGGTTGGTGTCGCGGATGAACGGATTCGCGAAGCGTTCGAGCACGACGTCGCGGTAGCGCGCGAGATCGAGCGGGCTCGGCGTGAGGCACGGGATCACGTCGGCGCTCACGTAGTCGGCGGCGAAGCCGCGGATCGCCGGGTCGAGCGTGCCTTCGTGGATGTAGGTCAGGCCGGCGAGCGTGCCCGCCCATGCGATGCAGCTGTGGCTCGCGTTGAGGATGCGGATCTTCGCCTCCTCGTAGGGATGCACGTCGCCGACCAGCTCGACGCCCGCCCGCTCCCATGCGGGGCGGCCTGCCGCGAAGCGGTCCTCGATCACCCACTGGATGAACGACTCGCCCATCACCGGGCAGGCGTCCGTGCGGCCGGTCGCGGCCAGCACGCGCGTGCGCACCTCGTCGGTCGGGCGCGGCGTGATGCGGTCCACCATCGCGGCGGGACAGGTCGTGTGCGCGTCGAACCAGGCGAGCAGCTCGGTCGCGCCGCGCCGTTCGAGGAAGGCGCGCATGCCGGCCCGAAAGCGCGCGCCGTTGTTGCGCAGGTTGTCGCAGCTGAGCAGCGTGAGCGGGCCCGCACCGCGTTCGCGGCGCACGTCGAGCAGCGCCGCGAGCGCGCCGTAGATCGTGGTGCGCGCGCCTTGCAGGTCGGCCGCGAGATCCGGATTCGCGAGGTCGAGCCGGTCGTGTTCGTCGAGGTAGTAGCCGCCTTCGGTGACCGTGAACGACACGATCCGGCACGCGGGCCGCGCGCCCGCCTCGACGAGCGCGGCCAGATCGGCCGACCACGGCAGCACCTCGGTGATCGAGCGGATCGTCTCGTAGGCGCGCTCGCCTTGCGGGGTCACGGTTTCCAGCGTGTATGCGCCGTCCTGCGCGGCGAGCGCGTCGAGCGTCGCGCGCTGGTCGTCGCGGATGTTGCCGACCGCGAGCGACCAGCGCGCGTCGGGCGTCACGGCCGCGTTGGCGTGCTGTAGATACCACGCCTGATGCGCGCGATCGAGCGCGCCGGCGCCGATATGCACGATCAGCGGCGCGGCGGGGGCGGAACGATTCATCCGGTGTCTCCTGGCGGCCGCTCGGGGCCGATTAGATCATTTGCTCTCAATATGGGCGAATGATCGTATTCGCGTCGGTGAAAGTCAAGACGGGAAACCCGGGTATCGATGCTGCGGCGCGCCGGCGTTCAGAACGGTTCGCGGGTGAGCCGCGCGAGTTGTTCGACGAGTTTCGCGGCGGGGCCGGGCAGCAGCCCGTGGCGACGGCGGAACGCGGTCAGCGTGCGGGTCGCGCTCAGGTCGCGCACCGGCAGCCGCTCGATCAGGCCCGCGCGGCGCTCGGCGCGATACATGGGCTCGGCCATCCAGCCGACGAAGCCGGCATGCGCGACGAGGCTCTTGAGCGACAGCACCGAGCGGGTCTCGACGACGATCGCGGGCGGCGCGAGGCCTTCCGCCTCGAACGCCGCGCGCATCTGCTCGTACGGGGCGGTGCCGCGCGGCGGCATGGCCCAGCGCGCCGCGCGCGTCGCGCCGAGCGCGAGCGGCGCGCCGGAGGCGAACAACGGGTGGCCGGGCGCGGCGACCACGTGGCTTTCGTCCTGCCAGCGGCATTCGGGGAGGGCGATCAGCGCGTCGGTGTCGGGCACGCTCGCGCTGAGCGCCAGATCGATTTCGTGGCGCACGAGCGCGTCGGCGAGCCGGTCCCACACGCCTTCGAGGATCTCGACGCGCAGGTTGGGCCAGTGTTCGAGCACGCGGCCGATCGCGATCGGCAGGACCAGGCCCGCGATGCTGCCGACCGCGCCGACCTTGATCGTGCCCTTCGCGAGGCCGCGCAGCGCGTCGAGTTCCTCGCGCGCGTGCTCGGCCTCGTGCAGCAGCAGGGTCGCATGCGGCAGCAGCGCGTCGCCGAGCGCGCTCAGCTGCATGCCCTTGGTGTGGCGCTCGAACAGCGGGCCGCCGAGCTGGGTTTCGAGCCGCTTGAGGATGCGGCTCAGCGCGGGCTGGGTGACGTGCAGCACGTCGGCCGCGCGGCCGAGGCTGCCGTGCGTGGCGATCGCGGTGAAGGCGCGCAGCTGGCGCAGGTCGAAACTCATGCCGTGATGGAATGCCTTTGGACGAAAAATACAGTATCCGGCCATCGGACGCGCCCGGATACTCTGGAAACCGATCACACCGATGACCCAGGAGACCAGCCCGCATGAGCGATTCCTCCCTGCGCGCCGACGGCGGGCGCTGCACCGTGCGCGACGCCGTGTTCGATCTGTTCCGCCAGTTCGGCATCGACACGGTGTTCGGCAATCCCGGCTCGACCGAACTGCCGATGTTCCGCGATTTCCCGGCCGATTTCCGCTACGTGCTCGGGCTGCAGGAGGCGGTGGTGGTCGGCATGGCGGACGGCCATGCGCAGGCGCGTCGCAACGCGGCGGTCGTGAACCTGCATTCGGCGGCGGGCGTCGGTCATGCGATGGGCAACCTGTTCACCGCGTTCCGCAACAAGACGCCGCTGATCGTCACGGCGGGCCAGCAGGCGCGCGCGATCCTGCCCTTCGAGCCGTTCCTCGGCGCGAGCCAGGCGGCGGAGCTGCCGAAGCCCTATGTGAAATGGAGCATCGAGCCGGCGCGCGCGCAGGACGTCCCGGCCGCGATCGCGCGCGCGTACCGCATCGCGATGCAGGAGCCGCGCGGCCCGGTGTTCGTGTCGATTCCGGTCGACGACTGGGACCAGCCTGCCGAGCGGCTGCCCGCGCGACGGGTGAGCGAGGTGGTGGCGCCCGAACCGGACGCGCTGGCGGCCCTGGGCGCGGCGCTCGACGCGTGCGCGCGCCCCGCGTTCGTGGTCGGCGCGGCGCTCGAACGGGCCGGGGCGTGGGACGAGGCGGTGCGGCTCGCGGAGCGGCACAGCGCGCGCGTCTACGTCGCGCCGATGTCGGGGCGCTGCAGCTTTCCCGAGGATCATCCGCTGTTCGCCGGGTTTCTGCCGGCGGCGCGCGAGCGGATCGTCGCGCAGCTCGCGGGTCACGACCTGATCCTCGCGTTCGGCGCACCCGCGTTCACGTATCACGTCGAGGGGTTCGGCCCGCATGTGCCGGCGGGCGCGCGCCTGTATCAGCTGGTCGACGATCCGGGCGTCGCGGCGTGGACGCCGGTCGGCGACGCCGTGGTCGGCAACCTGCGGCTCGCGGCGCGCGAACTGCTCGCGCGCGCCGCGCCCGCGCCACGGCCGGCGCCCGCACCGCGCGTTGCGCGCGAGCGGGTCGAGCCGGCTCCGGCCGGCGCGCGGATGTCGGTCGCCTATGCGCTGCAGGCGCTTGCCGACGCGCGCAGCCCGGCCGACATCGTGGTCGAGGAAGCGCCGAGCGCGCGGCCGGTGATGCAGCGCCACCTGCCGATTACGCAAAGCGGCACGTTCTACACGATGGACAGCGGCGGTCTCGGCTACGGGATGCCGGCCGCGGTGGGCGTCGCGCTCGCGCAGCCGGGCCGGCGCGTGATCGCGCTGATCGGCGACGGTTCGAGCCTGTATTCGATCCAGGCGCTGTGGAGCGCCGCGCATCTGGCATTGCCGATTACCTTCGTGATCCTCAACAACGGTTGTTACGCGGCGCTGCGCGAGTTCGCTCCGGTGTTCGGCTTCGCGCCGGATGCGCCGGTGCAGGGCACCGCGCTGCCGGGCCTCGATTTCGTCGCGCTGGCCGAGGGGCTGGGCTGCCGCGGCGTGCGCGTGCGCGACGCGCATGCGCTGCGGGGCGCGCTCGACGAAGCGCTGCATGCGCCGACGCCCGTGCTGGTCGAAGTCGAGATCGCGTGACGGGCACGCATGGCAACCGGACGCGGAAGAATGGATCGAGAACGCGTGCAGACACACAAGGCAACCGGAGACAGGGGAATGGAGACAACGACGATGCTGATCGGCGGCGCGCGCTGCGCCGCGCGCGACGGGGCGACCTTCGAGCGCCGCAACCCGCTCGACGGCGCGCTCGCGACGCGCGCGAGCGCGGCGACCGTCGATGATGCGCGCGCGGCGGTCGATGCGGCGGCTGCCGCGTTCGGCCCGTGGGCCGCGCTGGGGCCGGGCGCGCGGCGCGCCTGCCTGCTCGACGCCGCGCGTGCGCTCGAGGCGCGGCGCGCGCAGTTTGCCGCCGCGATGGCCGCGGAAACCGGCGCGTCCGCACAGTGGGCCGGCTTCAACGTGCAGTTGGCCGCGAACGGGCTGATCGAGGCCGCCGCGCTGGCGACCCAGGTCGGCGGCGAACTGATTCCGTCGGACCTGCCCGGCTCGCTCGCGATGGGGGTGCGCCAGCCCGCCGGGGTGGTGCTCGGGATCGCGCCGTGGAATGCGCCGGTGATCCTCGGCGTGCGCGCGCTCGCGCTGCCGCTCGCCTGCGGCAACACCGTGGTGTTCAAGGGCTCGGAGCTGTGTCCGGCCACCCATGCGCTGATCGTCGACGCGTTCGAGGATGCGGGGCTGCCGCCCGGCGTCGTCAACTTCGTGACGAACGCGCCCGCCGACGCGGCCGCGATCGTCGACGCGATGATCGCGCATCCGGCCGTGCGGCGCGTGAACTTCACGGGCTCGACCGAGGTAGGGCGGCTGATCGCCGCGCGCTGCGCGGCGCACCTGAAGCCCGCCGTGCTCGAACTGGGCGGCAAGGCCCCGTTCCTCGTGCTCGACGACGCCGACCTCGACGCGGCGGTCGACGCGGCCGCGTTCGGCGCGTTCGCGAATGCCGGGCAGATCTGCATGTCGACCGAGCGGATCATCGTCGACGTGCGGATCGCCGACGCGTTCGTCGCGCGCCTGGCCGCCAAGGCGGCCTCGCTGTCGCTCGGGGATCCGCGCGAGGGGCCGGTGGTGCTCGGCCCGGTGGCCGATGCGCGCACCGTTGCGCGCTGCAATGCGCTGATCGACGACGCGCTTGCCCACGGCGCGCGCCTGCTGTGCGGCGGCAAGGCCGACAGCGCGCTGATGCCGGCCACGCTGCTCGACCACGTGACGCCCGCGATGCGCATCTATCGCGACGAATCGTTCGGGCCGGTGAAGGGCATCGTGCGGGTCGACGGCGACGAGGCCGCGATCGCGTGCGCGAACGACAACGCGTTCGGCCTGTCGTCGGCGGTGTTCAGCCGCGACATCGCGCGCGCATGGCGGGTCGCCGCGCGCCTCGAGACGGGCATCTGCCACGTGAACGGGCCGACCGTGCACGACGAGGCGCAGATGCCGTTCGGCGGCGTGAAGGACAGCGGCTTCGGCCATTTCGGCGGCAAGGCGGGCGTGGCGGCGTTCACCGACCTGCGCTGGATGACGGTGCAGACCGCGCCGCGCCACTATCCGTTCTGAAGGAGGCGGCGATGAGGATCGCGAT
>NZ_JAAGNW010000002.1:52119-56514 GCF_010645215.1 Burkholderia multivorans
GAGCCTGCTCGATGTCGACGACGCGCGGCTTGCCGCGCTGCGCCGCGACGGCCTGCTGCTCGACACCGATGCTGGCGTACGCCGCGTGGCCGGCCTGCGTGCGCTGCGCCCCGACGAGGCCGATGAACCTCCCGCGCTCGTCGTGGTGTTCACGAAGGCGCGGCATACGCGCGCGGCGCTTGCCGGCGTGCGCGCGCTGCTCGCGGACGACACGCTGGTGCTGACCTTGCAGAACGGTCTCGGCAACGTCGAGGCGATACGCGAACAGGTGCCGGTGGAACGCATCCTGGTGGGCGTGACCACCTGGCCGGCGGACCTCGCGGGGCCGGCCCACGTGCGCTCGCACGGCACGGGCGGGATCCGGCTGATGAGCGCCGACGGCGTTGCCCGCGAGTCGGTGCGGGCGGTGGCCGGGATGCTCGACGAGGCGGGGCTGCATTGCGCGGTGGACCCCGACATCTGGGCGGCGATCTGGGAGAAGGTCGCGTTCAACGCGGCGCTCAATCCCTTGTGTACGGTCACGGGCTGTACGGTCGACCAGTTGGGCGCGTGCGACGACGGCCCGTCGCTGGCGCTCGCGGTGGTGGCGGAAACGCTGGCGGTCGCGCGTGCGCGCGGGATCGCGGTCGACGAGAACGCGGTGCGCGCGAGCGTGCTGCATGCGATCGCCGAGCATCGCGGCCATCGGCCGTCGATGTTGCAGGATGCGCTGGCGGCGCGCCGCACCGAGATCGAGGCGATCAACGGCGCGGTGGTCGAGGCCGCGCGCGCTGCGGGCGTTGCGACGCCGTGTACAGAGATGTTGCTGCGGCTCGTGCGCGTGATCGACGCGCGCACGGGCTAGCGGGGCAGCGGGCGCGCATCGCGCCTGCTCGCGATTCATCCGCACGTTTTTCGGGCGCCGCCGCCGGCGGCGCGGCGCCCGCCGACGCCGGGGGCGGCGTCGGTTCGATGCAGCCGCCCACGCGCGCGCCGCGCCGACGGCACACGGCCCGACAGAGGCCGGCTCGGCTCATGACGCGCAGCCGATCCAGGAGACGACATGAAGCACCCGATCCGACCGGGCACCCGCCCGGCCAAGCATTGCGCGCCCCGACCCTCGTCGAAGCGGAGGCCGTCATGAGCGCGGGGCGGGAGTCGCCGCTCGCGATCGATGTCGGCGCGACGCTCGATCATGGGCCGTTTACCCCGATGCAGCGCTGCGTGGTGCTGCTCGCCGCGCTGTCGATCGTGTTCGACGGTTTCGACAGCCAGCTGATCGGTTTCGCGATTCCCGTGCTGATGCGCGAATGGGGCGTCGCGCGCGGCGCATTCGCGCCCGTGGTCGCGGCGGGGCTGATCGGGATGGGCATCGGCAGCGCATGCGCGGGGCTGATCGCCGATCGCTTCGGGCGTCGCTGGGCGATCATCGGCAGCGTGCTGCTGTTCGGCGCGGCAACCTGCGCGATCGGCTTCGCTCCCGATATCGCGACGATCGCGGGCCTGCGCTTCGTGGCGGGATTGGGCATCGGCGGCGCGTTGCCGAGCGCGACCACGATGACGGCCGAATTCACGCCCGCGCGCCGCCGCACCGTGATGGTGACCGCGACGATCGTCTGCGTGCCGCTGGGCGGCATGCTCGCGGGGCTGTTCGCGCATGGCGTGTTGCCCGCCTACGGCTGGCGCGGGCTGTTCGTGATCGGCGGCGCGTTGCCGCTCGGGCTCGGCGCGCTGCTCGCGCGCAGCTTGCCGGAATCGCCGCGCTACCTCGCGCGGCGGCCGCAACGCTGGGCCGAACTGGGCCGCCTGCTCGCGCGCATGCGGCGGCCGGTTGCGCCCGGCGCGGCCTTCGCCGACGCCGGCGAGCCCGCGGCGCACGCGTCGTCGGGATTCCGCGCGCTGTTCGCGGCGGGACACGCGCGCGACACGCTGGCGCTGTGGTGTGCGTTCTTCATGTGTCTGCTCGCGGTGTACAGCGCGTTCAGCTGGCTGCCGACCATGCTGATCGCGGCCGGCCTCGACGTGTCGACCGCCGGCGCGGGGCTCACCGCGTACAACCTCGGCGGCGTGCTGGGCGCGCTCGGCTGCGCGTTCGCGATCGGCCGCTTCGGGTCGCGCGTGCCGCTCGCGCTGTGCTGCGTCGGCGGCGCGGCGAGCGCGGCGGCGCTGCTCGGCGTCGACGCGCTCGGGCACACCCGCTGGCTGATCGTGGGACTCGGTGCGCACGGCCTGTTCGTCAATGCGGTGCAGTCGACGATGTACGCGTTGTGCGCGCATATCTATCCGACGCCGGTGCGCGCGACCGGTACGGCGAGCGCGCTCGCGTTCGGTCGTCTCGGCGCGATCCTGAGCGCGTTCGCGGGCGCGGCGGTGATCACGGCGGGCGGCGCGTCCGCCTATCTCGCGATGCTGGCGGCCGCGATGGGCGCGGTGTGCGTGGCGCTGCTCGCGGTGCGGCGGCATATTCCGCGCGTGCGCGGCGACGCGGCGCGCGTGGACGAAGCGCTCGCGCGGCCGTCCGCATGATGCCTGCGGACCGCGAGCCCGTAAGCGGCGTTCGCGGTCCGCTCGGGGTTACAGCGTGGTGCGCATGTGTTCCAGCAGGGTGAGCGGCGCGCGTGGACGAGGTGTTCGCGCAGCCGTCCGCGTGATGTCTGCGGAGCGCGAGCCCGCGCGCGGTCCGCTCGACGTCACAGCGTCGTGCGCACGTGCCACAGCTCCGGGAACAGCACGACGTCGAGCATCTTGCGCAGATACGGCGCGCCGTTGGTGCCGCCCGTGCCCTGCTTGAAGCCGATGATCCGCTCGACCGTCGTGACGTGGCGAAAGCGCCACTGGCGGAACGCATCCTCGAGGTCGACCAGTTCCTCGGCCAGCTCGTACAGTTCCCAGTGCGCGTCGGGCTCGCGATAGATCGCGAGCCACGCGGCTTCGACCGACGCGTCGTGCTCGGTGGGGCCGGTCCAGTCGCGCTCGAGACGCGCGGGCGCGATCGGGAAGCCGCGCCGCGCGAGCAGGCGGATCACCTCGTCGTACAGCGAGGGCGCCTCGAGCGTGTCGCGCACCTGCGCGAGGATGTCGGGCCGGTGCGCGTGCGGGCGCAGCATCTGCGGATTCTTGTTGCCGAGCAGGAATTCGAGCTGCCGGTACTGGTAGGACTGGAATCCCGACGACGCGCCGAGATACGGCCGCCTCGCCGAGTATTCGGACGGCGTCATGGTGGCGAGCACGTTCCACGCCTGCACCAGCTGTTCGAGGATCCGCGACACGCGCGCGAGCATCTTGAACGCGGGCGGCAGCGCGTCGCCGCGGATCGCCGCGAGCGCCGCGCGCAGCTCGAACAGCGCGAGCTTCATCCACAGCTCGCTGGTCTGATGCTGGATGATGAACAGCATCTCGTTGTGGTCGGGCGACAGCGGATGCTGCGCGTCGAGGATCGCGCCGAGCGACAGGTAGTCGCCGTAGCTCATCGAGGTCGAGAAATCGAGCTGGGCGCTGTGCCAGCCGTCGCCGTCGGCGCGCGGGCCGGAAAACGGACAGCCGGACGGCGCGCTGTCGCCGGGGGTGGGCAGGGGGCCGGGATTCACATCTGTCTCCATGGTTTGAATGAGGCGTGCGGCTCAGGTCACCGTCGCGCGCGCGGCGAATTCGGGCGCGCGCCACGCTTGCGAGACCAGCACGTCGCGCAGCGTCTCGACCGCGTCCCACACATCGACGAAGCGCGTGTAGAGCGGCGTGAAGCCGAAGCGCAGGATGTGCGGTTCGCGATAATCGCCGATCACGCCGCGCGCGATCAGCGCCTGCATCACCTCGTAGCCGTGCGGGTGCTCGAAGCTCGCCTGCGAGCCGCGCTGGTGATGCGCGCGCGGCGTGACGAGCTTGAGCGCCTGGCCTTCGCAGCGTTGCTCGACGAGCGCGAGGAACGCGTCGGACAACGCGAGCGACTTGCGGCGCAGCGCGCCCATGTCGGTTTGCGCGAACACGTCGAGACCGCATTCGACCATCGACATCGATACGATCGGCTGGGTGCCGCACAGGAATTTCGCGATGCCCGGATCGGGCTCGAACGCGGGCGTCATCGCGAACGGCGCGCGGTGTCCCCACCAGCCCGACAGCGGCTGCTCGAAGTCGGCCTGGCGGCGGGCCGGCACCCACACGAAGGCGGGCGCGCCGGGGCCGCCGTTCAGGTACTTGTAGGTACAGCCGACCGCGCCGTCCGCGCCCGCGCCGTTCAGGTCGACCGGCACCGCGCCCGCCGAGTGCGCGAGATCCCACAGCATCAGCGCGCCCGCCTGCCGGACCGTGTGCGTGACCGTCGGCATGTCGTGCATGTAGCCGGTGCGGTAGTTCACGTGCGTGAGCATCGCGACCGCGGTGTCGTCGCCGAGCGCGGCGGGCAGGTCGGCCGGGTCGGCG
>NZ_JAAGNW010000002.1:56524-64556 GCF_010645215.1 Burkholderia multivorans
AGGCCTTGCGCGATGTACAGGTCGGTCGGGAAGTTGGACCGCTCCGATACGATCACGCGGCGTCCGGGCGCATGCCGGGCCTGGTGGCGCAGCATCGCGGCGAGCAGCTTGTAGAGGTTGATCGAGATCGTGTCGGTGATCACGATCTCGTCGCGGCCCGCGCCGACGAGCGGCGCGAGCCGGTCGCCGAGACGGCGCGGCAGCGCGAACCAGCCCGCGGTGTTCCAGCTGCGGATCAGCCCGGCGCCCCATTCCTCGCCGATCACCTGCTGCGCGCGCGCGGCCGCCGCGCGGGGCTGCGCGCCGAGCGAATTGCCGTCGAGGTAGAGCACGCCGTCGGGCAGCGCGAACTGGTCGCGCAGCGGCGCGAGCGGGTCGTCGCGGTCGAGCGCGAGGGCGTCTTCACGGGAATGGATCAGGATCGTCATGGTCAGGATGGGCGGATCGAAACGGGTTGGGATTCAGCGCGCGGCCGGCAGCGCGCGCAGCACGGCGCGCACGGGGCTCGCGTCGAGCGTCGCGAGCTTGAGCGGCAGCGCGATCAGTTCATAGTCGCCGGGCGGCACCGCGTCGAGCACGAGGCCTTCGAGGATCGCCATGCGGTGCGTGCGGATGCGGTGGTGCGCGTCCATGGTCTTCGATTCCTGCGGGTCGAGCGAGGGCGTGTCGAGCAGGTCGATGGTCTGCGGCGCGACCGCGCAGAACGCGCTGTCCCAGTGACGCTGCGGCGCCTCGCGGCAGGTGCGCAGCAGCACGCGCGGCGGCGCGCCGGCGAGCGCCGCGCGCAGGTCGTCCGGGCGTACCGCGGGCGCGGCGTCGAGGCAGTGGATCACGCGGCACGGCCCGAGGTCGGCGTCGAGCGGCACCGCGCCGATCGGCGCGCCGGCCGCGTCGTAGTGGAGCGGCGCGTCGGCGTGCGCGCCCGTGTGCGGCGACAGCGTGAGCCGTCCGACGTTGACGGGCGAGCCCGCCTCCATGCGCCACACGCGTTCGATCGAGACCGGCGTGTCGCCGGGCCAGACGGGCGTGGCGGGGTCGATCGGCGGTGAAATGTCCCAGAGTGTGTCCATGCGTGCGTAGCGGAAGTGAACGCTAGCGATGATAGGCAAAGCCACGTCGAACGTGCTTGCAAAATAGGCATGGACAATCCACCAATTTGGCAGATAATTCGAAACAGCGTTAAAACGGGGACCAAAAATGCATGCGATTACGCTCGACGCCACCGATTGCCGTATTCTGGCTGTGCTCCAGCAAGAGGGGCGGATCAGCAACCTGGACCTGGCCGAGCGCATTGCGCTCTCGCCGTCCGCCTGCCTGCGCCGAATGCGCCTGCTGGAAGAACAGGGCGTGATCGAGTGTTACCGCGCGTGCCTGAGCCGCGAGAAGCTGGGCTTCGAGCTGGAGGCGTTCGTGCAGGTGTCGATGCGCAACGACCAGACGCACTGGCACGAGCGCTTCGCGGAGGCGCTGCGGGAATGGCCGGAGGTGGTGGGCGCGTTCGTCGTGACGGGCGAGAGCCACTATCTGCTGCGCGTGCTCGCGCACAATCTGAAGCACTACTCGGACTTCGTGCTGAACCACCTGTACAAGGCGCCGGGCGTGATGGACATCCGCTCGAACATCGTGCTGCAGACCTTGAAGGACGAAGCGGGCCCGCCCGTGGCGCTGGCCCGCACCGGCGCGCTCAAAGTGCTGTAAGCGCGTGAAAGCCGCCGCTCTGGAACACGAGCGGCGCGAGCGAGGCGGCGTCGGGGTGCACGCCGCAGCGCTCGACCTCGCCGACGAAGATCACGTGGTCGCCCTCGTCGTAGCGGCTGCGGTTGTGGCACTCGAACCAGGCGAGCGCGCCGTCGAGCACCGGCATGCCGGAATCGCCCGCCGCGTGCGACACGCCCTCGAAGCGGTCGCCCTTGACGGTCGCGAAGCGCCGGCACAGGTCGAGCTGCGACGCGGCCAGCACGTTGACGACATAATGGCTGTTGCCGCGGAACACCGGCAGCGACGCCGATTTGAGCGCGAGGCTCCACAGCACGAGCGGCGGATCGAGCGAGACCGAATTGAACGAACTCGCGGTGATGCCGATCAGCTGGCCGGACGGCGCGCGCGTCGTGATCACGGTCACGCCGGTCGCGAACTGGCCGAGCGCCTGACGGAACGCGCCGACATCGAAATGGGGCGGGACGGCCTGCTTCATGGCGCGACGGCTCGCGGGGCGAGGGGGCGGGAGCAGCGGATAAAGGTCGGGTCGATCATCTGGAAATTCACCAAGTTGCCCCGATTTTAGCGGAATCGCGTCGCGCTGCGGCCCGCCCGATCGGGCACGGCGAGTGGGCGACCTGACATTGGGGCGGCGCGGATGCCGCCCCCGGGCATTGACTGGACGCAACAAGGAGCCGATATGAATCAAGCTGCAAGCGAAGTCGCCACGCTCGGCGGCGGCTGTTTCTGGTGCACGGAAGCGGTGTTCCTGGACATCGACGGCGTGACGGCCGTGGAATCCGGCTATGCGGGCGGCCATACGCACGCGCCGAGCTATCGCGACGTGTGCGAGGGCGACACGGGCCATGCGGAGGTGGTCAAGGTCACGTTCGATCCGGCGCGCATCAGCTATCGCGAGGTCGTCGAGATCTTTTTCGCGACTCACGATCCGACCCAGCTGAACCGGCAGGGCAACGACACGGGCACGCAGTATCGCTCGGTCGTGTTCACGCACTCGGATGCGCAGCGCGACACCGCGCGGCAGGTGATCGACGAACTGACGCGCGAGCAG
This sequence comes from Burkholderia multivorans, assembly GCF_010645215.1. Lineage (GTDB taxonomy): Bacteria > Pseudomonadota > Gammaproteobacteria > Burkholderiales > Burkholderiaceae > Burkholderia > Burkholderia multivorans_A. The sequence goes on from NZ_JAAGNW010000002.1 coordinate 59,295, forward strand.
GTGTTCGGCGCGCCGATCGTCACCCAGGTCGTGCCGCTCGACGACGACAACTACTGGCCCGCCGAGGCGTATCACCAGAACTATTACGCGCGCAATCCGGAGCAGGGCTACTGCGCGGCCGTGATCGGCCCGAAGGTCGCGAAGTTCCGGCAGAAGTTCGCGCACCGGCTGAAGTCGCGGCGCGGGTAAGGCGTGCGCCGGCGGCGCGGCCCGACGCGGGGTCGCGCCGTTGCGGTCGGGCCTTCCACCGCACCGTCACAACCGCACCGTCACAACCGCGCCGTCACAACCGCGCCGTCACGGCCTTGCCGGCGGGCCTTTACCGTCAGGGCTTCGCGGTCGCGGCTCGCCGTTACGGTTTCGCGGCCGTAGCCGCGCGGTCGCGGTTTCATCGCGGCGGCTTCGCCGTCGCGCCCGCGACGCCCCTTCCACCGGCCCCTAAGCGCCGGCCTGAGCCGCTTCGCCGCGCAGCTGCGCGCACGCGGCGGCAATCTCCGCCGCGAGCGCCATGCACGACAGCGGCGCGGAGCCTTCCGCCTTGTTGTTGATCGTGATGAGGACCGGCTGCCCGGCGAGCACGTAGCGCGCCGCGAGTTCGGCGAGCGCCGCGCGCGTGTTCGGATCCTCGTCGACGAGCTTGTCGAACGGCTCGTACTTCGCTTTCGCCTGTTCGTACTTGAACCCGCCGTGCAGGCTCCAGCGCACGATCAGCGGCCCGGCCGGCGCGTCGCCGTCGAGCAGCGCGAGCGCGGCCGCCTGGCGCAGCGGGTCCGGCATCCGCGCGTGCAGGCCCACGCAATAACGCACCCGCGCGGCCGCCAGTGCGCGGATGAAGCGCGGCGTCAGCAGGCACGCGTCGCGGATCTCGATCGCGTAGCGCGGGCCGTCGGGCTCGTCCGGCAAGGGCGGCAGCGCGGCGAAGAAGGCGCTCAGGCGGTCGATCAGCGCGGCCGGATCGGCGAGCAGCGCATCGGGCAGCGGCGAGAACTGGAACACCAGCGCGCCCGCCTTGCGACCGAGGCCCTCCAGGCAGGGCCGCACGAATTCGTCGGCGGCGAGCTGCGCATTCAGGAACGCGGGATTCGGCCCGGCCGGTTCGCCGCGCGTGCCGCGTACCACCGCGTCGGTTACCGACGCGGGCGCCTTGACCACGAAGCGGAATTCATCGGGCACCTGCTGCGCGTAGCGCAGGTAGTCGGCCACGCTGAGCGGCGCGTAGAACGAGCGGTCGAGGCTCACGCTGCGCAGCAGCGGATGCGCGCCATACGCTTCCAGCCCCTCGCGGGACAGCTTCTGCTGCGCGTAGTCGTCGCCGTAGACGATGCCGTTCCAGCCCGGGAAGTGCCATGACGAGGTGCCCAGCCGGACCAGTGGCGGCAGCGCGGCGGCCGCCTGCGTCACCTCGGGCGTGGGGGCGGCGGGCAGCACGCCGCGGCGTCGGGGGCGTTTGCGCGGCGCGTCGGGCGCGGCGTCGATGCCGGGCAGGGCGGCCGTCGCCGTGGCTGGGGCGGCATCGTGCGGGCGGGGGGAGGCGGCAGGCGTTCGCGCGGGGCGCTCGCCTGCCGCTTTTGCGATGGAGGCGGCGTCGGGCGGCGGCGCGCCGCCGAACAGGTCGAATTGGCCGTCGTCGTGATCCTGCCCGGCGCCCGCGGCGCCGTCCTCCGGTTGCGTTGGCGCCGGAGAGCGCCGCGTCCTGCCGTCACCCATGCATCGTCGTGTCAGTGCGCCGCCTAGCGCGGCAGCGCGTGTTCGTACATGTAGCGCCGCGACCAGGGCAGCGTTTTCGCGCTGCGGCCCGCCTTGCGGCACACGATCTGGAAGATCGACACGTCGTCGTGTTCGAATGCATACGCGCAGCCGGCGAGGTAGACGCGCCAGATGCGGAATTTTTCGTCGTCGACGAGCGCCCTGGCTTCCTCGGCCTTCGCTTCGAAGTTCTCGGTCCAGATGTCGAGCGTGCGCGCATAGTGCCGACGCAGGCTCTCGACGTCAACCGCTTCGAGGCCGCCGCGCTGCGCGGCTTCGAGCGCGAGGCTCAGGTGCGGCAGCTCGCCGTCCGGGAACACGTAGCGGTCGATGAACTCGCCGCCGCCGAGCGCCGTCTCGCCGCTCTCGGCATCGCTGGAGGTGATGCCGTGGTTCATCGCGACGCCGTCGTCGGCGAGCAGCTCGCGCACGTGCGCGAAGTAGGTCGGCAGGTTCTTGCGGCCGACGTGCTCGAACATCCCGACGCTCGTGATCCGGTCGAACTGGCCTTCGACATCGCGGTAGTCCTGCAGCCGGATCTCGATCTGGCCTTCGAGGCCTGCACGCTTCACGCGCTCGGTCGCGAGGTCGAACTGGTTCTGCGACAGCGTGACGCCGACGCAGCGCGCGCCGAACTTCTGCGCGGCGCGCAGCACCAGCGCGCCCCAGCCGCAGCCGATGTCGAGCAGGCGCTGGCCGGGCTGCAGCTGGATCTTGGTCAGGATGTGATCGATCTTCTTGATCTGCGCGGTCGCGAGATCCTCGTCGCCGTTCTCGAAGTATGCGCACGAGTACACCATGTTCTCGTCGAGCCACAGCTGGTAGAACTCGTTGGAGACGTCGTAGTGATACTGGATCGCCTTCTTGTCCGACGATTTCGAATGATTGAAGTAGCGCTTCACGCGCGCGAGCTTGCCCGCGCTCGTCACGGTGCTGCGCGCGAGCGAATAGCTGATGTTGATGATGTCGGAGACCTTGCCCTCGATGTCGATCTTGCCCTTCACGTAGGCCTCACCGAGATTGTCGAGGCTCGGGTCGAGCAGCAGCGGCAGCGCCGACGCGGTATTGACCTTGAGCGTGACCTGCGGCGCCGCGAAGGTCCCGAAATCGAGCTGCTGGCCGTTCCACAACACGAGGCGCGCCGGCAGGTCCGCCTTCGCCCGTACTTCGTCTGCCCACTGTGCCAGCTTCTTTTCCCAGAACATTTGGATTCTCCGTTGTCTGTTGAAATGAATACAGCCTAGTTTTCGACCGGGCAGGCGCGCCTCACGCGACCCGCGCCTGCCCGGATGCAACACGAAACACGCGCGACGACGCGCCGCGTCTTACGGCGACAGCCGCGACACGCTCCACGCCTGCGCCGCGCGCGTATACAGCAGACGGTCGTGCAGCCGCGACGGACGGCCCTGCCAGAATACGATGCGGTCCGGCACCACGCGGTAGCCGCCCCAGTGCGGCGGGCGCGGCGGCTGCTCGCCGTAGCGCGCGCTGACGTCGCGCTCGCGCGCTTCCAGCACCGCGCGGCTTTCGATCACCGCGCTCTGTTCCGACGCCCACGCGCCGATGCGCGACCCGAGCGGGCGCGACGCGAAATAGCGGTCGCTCTCCTCGGCGCCCGTCTTCTCGATGCGGCCTTCGATGCGCACCTGGCGCTCCAGCTCGATCCAGTAGAACAGCAGCGCCGCGTGCGGATTGGCGTCGAGGTCGCGGCCCTTGCGGCTGTCGTAGTTGGTGAAGAACACGAAGCCGCGTTCGTCGACCGCCTTGATCAGCACGATGCGCGCCGACGGCCGGCCCTCGGCGTCGGCCGTGGCGAGCGTCATCGTGTTCGGTTCGGGCAGCTGCGCGCTGAGCGCTTCCTTGAACCAGGCGTCGAACTGGACGAACGGGTTCGGATTGACGTCGGCTTCATCGAGCGACGCGCGCGAGTAATTGATGCGGAGATCGGCAAGAGTCGTCATTTTTTATGCGGACACTTCAAGCGGGAATCAGTATAACGAAGGTGGGAAAAACCTGCGTGACCGCGACGCGGCAGCAGTTTAGTGCGGCGTTGAGGCAAAATAGAAGGTCGAACAACTTTCATTCAGCTTACTTTCATGCCACGCGCCGATGCCATTGCGACAGAAACCGATGTTACTCCGGGCGTGCCGGATCAGCTTGACGCGGATCGCGTGCGGCGCTTCGGCGGGGTCGCGCGGCTGTACGGCGCGCCCGCGCTGGCCGCATTCGAGCGCGCGCGGGTGGCGGTGATCGGCATCGGCGGGGTCGGTTCGTGGGCCGCGGAGGCGCTCGCGCGCAGCGCGGTCGGCGGGCTCACGCTGATCGACCTCGACAACGTGGCGGAGAGCAACACGAACCGCCAGATCCACGCGCTCGACGGCAACTACGGCAAGCCGAAGGTCGACGCGATCGTCGAGCGGATCGCGCTGATCGATCCGGCGTGCCGGGTCGACACGGTCGAGGATTTCGTCGAACCGGACAACTTCGAGCGACTGCTCGGCGGCGGCTTCGACTACGTGATCGATGCGATCGACAGCGTACGCACCAAGGTCGCGCTGATCGCCTGGTGCGTCGCGCGCGGGCAGCCGCTGATCACGGTGGGCGGCGCGGGCGGCCAGCTCGACCCGACCCGGATCCGCATCGACGATCTCGCCAACACGATCCAGGATCCGCTGCTGTCGAAGGTGCGCGCGCAACTGCGCAAGTCGCATGGTTTTCCGCGCGGGCCGAAGGCGCGCTTCAAGGTGGATGCCGTGTATTCGGACGAGCCGCTGATCTATCCGGAGCCTGCGCAGGCCGACGCCGACGCGCTCGACGCGGACGCGGACGCCGCGCCGGCCGGCCCGGCCGGACTCAATTGCGCGGGCTTCGGCTCCAGCGTGTGCGTGACCGCGAGCTTCGGCTTCGCCGCGTCAGCTCACGTGCTGAGGGCGCTGGCCGCGCGCGCCTGAGCCGCGCGCGCGGGCGGCGCTCCCGCGCTCAGTTGAGCGCGGCGCTCAGCTTGCGCCGCCATGCGGCCACCAGCTGCGGCTGGTCGGTCGCCATCTCGAACACCGAAATCATCGTCTTGCGGCCGAGGTCGTCGCCGTAGGCGCGGTCGCGCGTGACGATCTCGAGCAGCTGGTCGAGCGCGCCGTCGTACGCGCGGCGCGCGATCAGGCTTTGCGCGAGGTCGAAGCGCGCGGCGAGATCGGCGGGGTCGGCCGCGATGCGCGCCTCGAGCGCGTCGGTCGGCGGCAGGTCGGCGCTTGCCTCGAGCGCCTCGAAGCGGGTCTTGAGCGCCAGGTAGCGCGGGTCGCCGTTCTGTTCCAGCTGCGGCGACAGGCGGGTCGCCTCGTCGCGCGCCGCGTCGGTTTCGTTGAGCGCGAGCTGCAGTTCGATCAGGTCGAGCCGCGCGTCGTCGTAGCCCGGATTCAGCGCGAGCGCGGCTTTCAGGTGTGCGACGGCGTCGTCGCGGCGCTCCTCGGCCAGCGCGGCCTGCGCCGCGATCCGCTCGGCTTCCTCGGCCGACGGCAG
>NZ_JAAGNW010000002.1:64566-68969 GCF_010645215.1 Burkholderia multivorans
CAGCCGGTCGATGAATTCGCGCAACTGGCCCTCGGGCAGCACGCCGATGAACTGGTCGATCGGCTGGCCGTTCGCGAAGGCGATCACGTGCGGAATGCTGCGGGTCTGGAAATGCGCGGCCAGTTCCTGGTTGTCGTCGACGTTGACCTTGACGAGCCGCCAGCGGCCGTCGTACTCGCGCTCGAGCTTTTCCAGCAGGGGGCCGAGCGTCTTGCACGGGCCGCACCACGGGGCCCAGAAGTCGACCAGCACCGGGGCGTCGAGCGAGGCCTCGAGCACGTCGCGTTCGAAGGTGGCGAGAGTGGTATCCATGTCGTTCCCGTGAAATAAGTGGCGTTCCGCCCGATAGTGAGGGCGGGCGGCGGAGTTTTCAATGCGGCGGCTTGCGTTCCGGCAGCGGAATCCATTCGGTTTCGCCCGGCACCCGGCCCATGCGCTGGTCGCGCCAGGCCTCCTTGGCCGCCTCGATCGTCGCGCGCGAGCTGGCGACGAAATTCCAGTCGACGAAGCGTTCGCCGTCGAGCCGGTCGCCGCCGAGCAGCATGACCCGCGCGCCGCCCGTGCTCGCGAGCGCGACGCGCGCGCCCGGCGCGAGCACCGCCATGTGCGCGGCGTCGAGCGGCGCGCCGTCGACGCTCAGGTCGCCGTCGACCAGATAGATTGCGCGCTCCTCGTGGTCCGCGTCGAGCGCGAGCGCCGTGTGCGCGCCGAAGCGCGCGGCCACGTACAGCGTGCGCGAGAAGGTGGCGACGGGCGAGACCGCGCCGAACGCGTCGCCCGCGATCACCGTGAGCGCGACGCCGTCGCGCTCGAGCGCGGGCAGCGACGCGGCCGGGTGATGCGCGAACGACGGCTCGCCCGCCTCGTGCGCGAGCGGCAGCGCGACCCAGGTCTGGATGCCGTGGATCGTCTGGCCGCGCCGGCGCACGTCGTCCGGCGTGCGCTCGGAGTGCACGATGCCGCGTCCGGCCGTCATCCAGTTCACGTCGCCGGGCACGATCGTCTGCACCGAGCCCAGGCTGTCGCGGTGCAGGATCGCGCCGTCGAACAGGTAGGTGACGGTCGCGAGCCCGATGTGCGGATGCGGACGCACGTCGAGGCCGGCGCCCGCCGGCAGTTCGGCGGGCCCCATGTGATCGAAGAAGATGAACGGACCGACGAGGCGCGCGGCCAGCGCAGGCAGCGTGCGGCGCACCTGCAGGTTGCCGATGTCGCGGACGTGGGGCTTCAGGATCGTCTTGATCGCATCGCTCATGGAGGCTCCTGGCGGGCGGCGGGCGGGGATGCGGCTCATTGTACCGGCCGCGCGCGCAGCCGGCCGCCGGCGACGGTAAGATGTGCGTCTCAAAAAAAGGAGACGCGGACGATGGCCCCGAGGGATGTACTGCAGGCGTTGATGGTGGTGCTCGCGTGGGGCGTCAGCTTCGTCGTGATCAAGGTGGGGCTGCACGGCGTGCCGCCGCTGCTGCTCGGCGCGCTGCGCTTCGTGTTCGCGGCGCTGCCCGCGGTGTTCTTCGTGCGCCGCCCGCCGCTGCCGTGGCGTCTGATCGCGCTCTACAGCGCGACGATCCTGTTCGGCCAGTTCGTGTTCCTGTTCGTCGCGATGAACGTCGGCATGCCGGCCGGGCTCGCGTCGCTGGTGCTGCAGGCGCAGGCTTTCCTCACGCTGCTGTTCGCGCGCGGCTTCGTCGGCGAGCGGCTGCAGGTGCGCAGCATCGTCGGTCTCGCGATCGCTGCGCTCGGCCTCGCCGTGATCGCGTCGCGCGGCGGCCAGGCCATGACGTTCGCCGGTTTCGCGCTGACGCTGGCCGCCGCGGCATGCTGGGCGCTCGGCAATGTCGTCACCAAGAAAGTCGGCCAGGTCGACCTGGTCGCGCTCGTGGTGTGGGCAAGCCTGCTGCCGCCGCTGCCGTTCTTCGCGCTGTCGCTCGTATTCGAGGGCCCGGCGCGGATCGCGACGGCGCTCGCGTCGCTGTCGGGCGCGTCGGTGTTCGCGATCGGCTATCTCGCGTTCATCTCGACGCTGTTCGGTTACGGCCTGTGGAGCCGCCTGCTCGCGCGCTATCCGGCCGCGCAGGTGGTGCCGTTCGCGCTGCTGGTGCCGATCATCGGGCTCGCGTCGGCGGCGCTGCTGCTCGGCGAGGCGCTGACGCGCGTCCAGCTCGTCGGCGCCGGATGCGTGATGGCCGGCCTCGTCGTCAACGTGTTCGGCGGCCGCCTCGCGCGGCGCTTCGCGCCGGCGGCGTGACGCGCCGCCGCACATGAAAACGCCTCGCGCAGGGCGAGGCGTGCGGGGGCGGCGCCGGCGGCGGCGTCAGGTCATCCGGCTCTTTGCGAGCGGCGGGTTTGCCGCGAAATAGCGCTTGATGCCGCGGAAGATCGCATCGGCCATCTGGTCGCGATAGCTGTCGTCGTTGAGGCGGCGCTCCTCGTCCGGATTGCTGATGAACGCGGTCTCGACCAGGATCGACGGGATATCGGGCGCCTTCAGCACCGCGAACCCGGCCTGCTCGACCGAGCCCTTGTGCAGCTTGTTGATGCCGCCGACCTCCTTGAGCACGTAGCTGCCGTAGCGCATCGAATCGCGGATCTGCGCCGTGGTCGACATGTCGAACAGCGCGCGGTTGACGGTGACGTCCTGGGTCTTGATGTTGATGCCGCCGATCAGGTCCGACGAGTTTTCCTTGTTCGCGAGCCAGCGCGCGGCCGCGCTCGACGCGCCGTGGTCCGACAGCGCGAACACCGACGAGCCGCGCGCGGACGGGGTCGTGAACGCATCCGCGTGGATCGACACGAACAGGTCCGCGCCGACCCGCCGCGCCTTCTGCACGCGCACGTTGAGCGGCACGAAGAAATCCGCGTCGCGCGTCATCATCGCGCGCATGTTCGGCGCGCCGTCGATCTTCGCGCGCAGCTTCTTCGCGCTGTCGAGCGCGATGTGCTTCTCGTAGGTGCCGGCGCCGCCGATCGCGCCCGGATCCTCGCCGCCGTGGCCGGGATCGATCGCGACGGTCAGCAGGCGGACCGTGCCGCCCTTGCCGGATTTCGGCGCGGTGAACGCGTAGGCGTCGCCGTCGTCGCTGTCGTCGTCATCCTTGCGGGCGATCACGGGCGGCGGCTTCACGGCCGGGCGCGGCGGCACGACTGCGGCCGCGGGCGGAGCCGGGCGCGTGGGCGCGGGCGCCGGGGTGTTCTGCGCGAAGCGCTGGAAGAACGCATCGCTGTTGTCGCCCGCGCCGGCGGGCGGCGTGGTCGGGCCGTTGAGCGCGGCCGAGGGCGGCTGCGCCTGCTGCGCGCGCAGCGTGTCGTTCAGCTGCTGTTCCTTGCGTTCCGTCTGCGCGATCAGGTCGGACAGCGGATCCGGCGCGACGGCCGGATACAGGTCGAACACCAGCCGGTAGCGGTAGCTGCCGACGGGCGGCAGCGTGAACACCTGCGGCTTCACGCTGCCCTTCAGGTCGAACACCATCCGCACCACGTGCGGCTGGTACTGGCCGACCCGCACCGACTGGATCTGCGGATCGTTCGGCGCGATCTTCGACACCAGGTCGCGCAGCGCCTGATCGAGATCGAGGCCGGTCAGGTCGACCACGAGACGGTCCGGGCCCTGCAGCAGCTGCTGGGTGTTCTGCAGCGGCTGGTCGGATTCGATCGTCACGCGCGTGTAGTCGCGCGCGGGCCACACGCGCACGCCGAGCACCGACGAGGCATGGGCGAGGCGCGGCCCGACGAGCGCGAGCACGAGCGTGGACGCGCCCGCGCGCAGCACCTGGCGGCGGCGCCAGTTATGGCTCGCGGTGGCCGCCGATTCGATCGAGCGGAACGGTTTGATCAACATCTTTCGAGACATGCGTTTCCTGAGGCACTGTACGCCCGGGCGGCGAGGGTGCGGCCGTCGCCGTCCACGTCGAGCGAGAACACGAGATCCGGCACGCCGAGCAGTGCGCCCGCCTGTTGCGGCCATTCGACGACGCAGATCGCGCCCGCGTCGAAATATTCCCGAAAGCCCGCGTCGGCCCATTCGGCCGGATCGCTAAAACGATACAGATCGAAGTGATACAGCGTGAGTTCCCCATCCGGGCGTTCGAGCGCGTACGGCTCGACGAGCGTATAGGTGGGGCTGCGCACCCGGCCCGCGTGGCCGAGGCCGCGCAGGATGGCCCGCACGAGGGTGGTCTTGCCCGCGCCGAGATCGCCGACCAGCTGGATCTGCAGGCCGCCGAACGCCTGCCGGGCCTGCCGTTCGGCGCGCACCGCAGCGAGCGCGGCCGCGCAGCGCCGGCCGAACGCGTCGGTCGCCGCTTCGTCGGCGAGCGGGAAGATGCGCTCGGCGAGGGGGGCGGGCAGGGCGGACGCGGCGGATATCGGGCTGGGCTTCGCGGGCATTCTCGTAAAATAGGGCG
>NZ_JAAGNW010000002.1:68979-70738 GCF_010645215.1 Burkholderia multivorans
CGCCTGGCGATGAACACGCTGAACCGCGCCGCTTCGACGACGCGGCGCTGGCCGCGCTCGCGCTGCGCATCAAGGGATGGGGGCGCGAGCTGGGTTTCGGGGCGATCGGCATCAGCGACATCGACCTCTCGCATGCCGAGGCGGGGCTTGCCGCCTGGCTGGAAGCCGGATGCCACGGCGAGATGGATTATATGGCCAAACATGGGATGAAACGCGCGCGGCCGGCCGAACTTGTGGCCGGCACGCGACGCGTGATCTCGGCCCGGCTCGCCTATCTGCCCGCCGCGACGCGCGACGGCGAGGACGCGCGCGCGGGCGCCTGGCGCGCGCGCGAGCTGGCCCGCGTCGACGATCCGGCCGCCGCGGTCGTGTCGATCTATGCACGCGGCCGCGACTATCACAAGGTGCTGCGCAACCGCCTGCAGACGCTCGCGGAGCGGATCGAGGCCGAGATCGGCGGGTTCGGCTACCGGGTGTTCACCGATTCGGCGCCGGTGCTGGAGGTCGAGCTCGCGCAACAGGCCGGCAACGGCTGGCGCGGCAAGCACACGCTGCTGCTCGAGCGCGACGCGGGCTCGCTGTTCTTCCTCGGCGAGATCTACGTCGACGTGCCGCTGCCCACCGACGCGGCGCTGGCCGCCGAGCCCGGCGCGCACTGCGGCAGCTGCACGCGCTGCCTCGACGCCTGCCCGACGGGCGCGATCACCGAGCCGTACCGGGTCGACGCGCGGCTCTGCATCTCCTATCTGACGATCGAATTGAAAGGCAGCATCCCGGAGCCGCTGCGGCCGCTGATCGGCAATCGCGTGTACGGCTGCGACGATTGCCAGCTCGTGTGTCCGTGGAACAAGTTCGCGCAGGCGGCGCCCGTCGCGGACTTCGACGTGCGGCACGGCCTGGACCGCGCGACGCTGGTCGAGCTGTTCGGCTGGAGCGCGGCCGACTTCGACGCGAGGATGCAGGGCAGCGCGATCCGTCGCATCGGCTACGAGCGCTGGCTGCGCAACCTCGCGGTCGGGCTCGGCAATGCGCTGCGCGCGCCGCGCGAACGGCTCGCGCCCGAGGCGCGCGCCGCGATGGTCGAGGCGCTCGCGGCGCGCGCGGACGATCCGTCGCCGCTCGTGCGCGAGCACGTCGAATGGGCGCTGCGGGCCGCCTGAAGGCGGGTTAAAGTGGCGACTTCCCAGTGGAGACGACGATGTTCAATGCGGTAATCGATGCGCCGTTCGGCAAGGTCGGGATCCGGACCGGCGGCGGGCTCGTGCAGCAGATCCTCTATGTGCCCGTCTCGGTGCGCGACGTCGCGCCGGATTCGGCGCTCGCGAAGCGCGCCGTGCGTCAGATCGAGCGCTATTTCGAGCGCGCGTCGGCGCGTTTCGACCTGCCGCTCGCGCCGGTCGGCACCGCGTTCCAGCAGCGCGTGTGGGCCGCGATCCGCGAGATTCCGCCGGGCGTCGTGCGCACCTACGGCCAGATCGCGAAGGAGGTCGGCACCGGGCCGCGCGCGGTCGGGCAGGCCTGCGGCGCGAACTACTTCTCGTTCGTGATCCCGTGCCACCGGGTGGTCGCCGCGGGCGGGATCGGCCCGTACGCGAACGGCGACACCGACGGCTATTACGCGCAGGTCAAGCGCTGGCTGCTCGCCCACGAAGGTATCCCGTACTGATGAAATCCGCTGTTTCTCCGCTCGATGCGGATGCGCCCGACGCGGCCGACGCGACCCCCGAGGCGCTCGCGAGCCGCGCGTCGATCGATCTGT
>NZ_JAAGNW010000002.1:70748-73604 GCF_010645215.1 Burkholderia multivorans
CAACACGCTCGATGCCTACCGGCGCGATCTGAATCTGTTCTCGCACTGGCTCGCCGCGAGTCACGGCGCGAGGCTCGACCAGGCGAGCGAGGCGCTCGTGACGGGCTACATCGCGGCGCGCAGCGACGGCAAGGCGAGTTCGTCGAATCGCCGCCTGTCGGTATTCCGGCGCTATTACGGCTGGGCGGTGCGCGAGCATCGCGCGGCCGTCGACCCGACGCTGCGGATCGTGTCGGCGAAGCAGCCCGCGCGCTTTCCGTCGACGCTGTCCGAGGCGCAGGTCGAGTCGCTGCTCGCCGCGCCCGACGTCGACACGCCGCTCGGCCTGCGCGACCGGACCATGCTCGAACTGATGTATGCGAGCGGGCTGCGGGTCAGCGAACTGGTGACGCTGAAGACGGTCGAGGTCGGCCTGAACGACGGGGTCGTGCGGGTGATGGGCAAGGGCTCGAAGGAGCGCCTCGTGCCGTTCGGCGAGGTCGCGCACGGCTGGATCGAACGCTATCTGCGCGAGGCGCGGCCCGTGCTGCTGGGTCAGCGCGCGGCCGATGCGCTGTTCGTGACCGCGCGCGGCGACGGCATGACCCGCCAGCAGTTCTGGAACATCATCAAGCGCCATGCGCAGCAGGCCGGCGTGCGCGCGCATCTGTCGCCGCACACGCTGCGCCACGCGTTCGCGACCCACCTGCTGAACCACGGCGCGGACCTGCGGGTCGTGCAGCTGCTGCTCGGCCACAGCGACATCTCGACCACCCAGATCTACACGCACGTCGCCCGCGAACGCCTGAAGACGCTGCACGCGGCGCATCATCCGCGCGGCTGAGCGCGGCGGGGCTAGAGCAGCTCGCGCAGCCGGTGCTTGAGAATCTTGCCGGTCGACGCGGCGGGCAGCGCGTCGAGCACGCGGATGTGCGCCGGGCGCTTGTACGGCGCGAGCCGCCCGGCGCACCACTGCGCCAGTTCGTCGGCCTCGAACGGCGCGCCGGGCGCCAGCTCGACGAAGGCGATAACTTCCTCGTTGCCCTCGACCGCGCGTCCGACCACCGCCGATTGCACGACGGCGGGGTGCGCGTTCAGCACCTGCTCGACCTCGGCCGGATAGACATTGAAACCCGAACGGATGATCAGCTCCTTGCTGCGCCCGGCGATCGTCAGCGCGCCGTCGTCTTCGAGACGGCCGAGGTCGCCGGTCCGCAGCCAGCCGTCCGCGTCGATCGCCGCCTGCGTCGCGGCCGGGTCGCGGTAGTAGCCGAGCATCAGGTTCGGCCCGCGCACCTGGATCTCGCCGGTGGCGCCGGGCGCGACGGGCGAGCCGTCCGCCGCGACGATGCGCAGCGCGACGCCGGGAATCGGCACGCCGACCGAGCAGTCCGTGCGCGGCGCGTCGAGCGGCGTCTGCGTGATGGTCGGGCTGCTCTCGGTCATGCCGTAGCCGTTGTGCAGGGCCACGCCGTACACGCGCTCGACGCGCGCTTTCAGGTCGGCGTCGAGCGGCGAGCCGCCCGAGTACGCGAAGCGCAGCCGCGGCGCGTACCAGCGGTGGTCGTGGGCCTGCAGGTGTTCGAGCAGTTTCGCGTGCATGGCCGGCACGCCCTGGAAGATCGTCACGCCTTCTTCGGCGAGCGCGCGGCGCGCGGCCTCCGGGACGAAGCGCGGCGCGAGCCGCAGCGTCGCGCCCGCGTACAGGCTGCCGAGGCAGACCGACGCGAGCCCGTAGACGTGCGAGACCGGCAGCACGGCGTAGACGAGATCGTCGGGCGACACGCGGCGCAGGGTGCTCGACACCGCCGCGATGTACAGCAGGTTGCGGTGCGACAGCATCACGCCCTTGGGCGTGCCGGTGGTGCCCGTCGTGTAGATGAGCGCCGCGCACTGGCCGGCTGCGGCGTCGGCGACGGGCTCGGCGCGCGCGTCGGGATCGACGTGGTGCGACCACGCGCCGAGGTCGATCGCGAGCGGCTCGGCCGCCTGGGCGCGATGCCGCTCCGCATGCGCGCGGGCGTCGGGCGACGCCTCGGTCGCGAAGGCGATCAGGCGGGGCCGCGCGTGCGCGGCGATCGCGTCCAGTTCGGCTGCCGCCAGCCGCGCGTTGGACACGAGCGCCCACGCGTCCAGCCGGGCGGCGGCGAACAGCAGGACGATCTGCACGACGCTGTTTTCCGCGACGATCATCACGCGGTCGCCGCCGCGCACGCCGAGCCGGGCGAGCCGCTCGGCCGCGGCGTCGACGGCGTGCGCGAGCTGTGCGTAGGTGAGCGTGCGCGCATCCTCGATCAGGGCGGGGCGATGCGGGTCGCGCTGCGCCGCAAGCGACGGCAACGCGGCGATCCGGGAAGGCAGCGCGGCGAGCAGCGCCGGCAGGTCGAGACCGGAAGTCGGGATCATGGCGTCTCCGTGACGGGGCGGCGAGGGGCCGCCCGGAATTTTCGAACGATCGTGCCATGCGGGTGCCGCCTGCACAATCGGCCAATCGGACAATAGTGTCTCGCGGCGCACGCAATTAAAATGCGGGCATGAGCAAATCCAGACATGTTTCGGAAACGCCCGCGACGCAGTTCCTGCGCCGCCATGGCGTCGCCTTCGAGGAACACCCGTACGACTACGTCGAGCACGGCGGCACCGGCGAGTCCGCGCGCCAGCTCGGCGTCGACGAGCACGTCGTGGTCAAGACGCTCGTGATGGAAGACGAGCATGCGAAGCCGCTGATCGTGCTGATGCATGGCGATCGCACCGTGTCGACCAAGAACCTCGCGCGGCAGATCGGCGCGAAGCGGGTCGAGCCGTGCAAGCCCGAGGTCGCGAACCGGCATTCCGGCTACCTGGTCGGGGGCACCTCGCCGTTCGGCACGAAGAAGG
>NZ_JAAGNW010000002.1:73614-74422 GCF_010645215.1 Burkholderia multivorans
GAAGGCGATGCCGGTGTACGTCGAGGCGAGCATCCTCGAACTGCCGTCGATCTACCTGAACGGCGGCCGGCGCGGCTATCTCGTGCGCCTCGCCCCCGCGGCGCTGACGAGCCTGCTCGACGCGCGCGCCGTGCAGTGCGCGAGCGTCGACTGAGGGTTCGACCCACGCTGCTCGGCGCGCCGCTTCGGTAGAATGGGCGCCGCCGCGGTTCCGCCGGCGGGGCCCGTTACTATCGGGGCCGCGCCGGCCGGGCCGCTTCTCCAATCCGTTCGTTGAAACAAGAGTGCTTCGCATGCAGATTCTGCTCGCGGCCATTGCCGCCTACCTGATCGGATCGATCTCGTTCGCCGTCGTCGTCAGCGCCACCATGGGGCTCGCCGATCCGCGCTCGTACGGGTCGAAGAACCCGGGCGCCACCAACGTGCTGCGCAGCGGCAACAAGAAGGCCGCGATCCTGACGCTCGTCGGCGACGCCTTCAAGGGCTGGCTCGCCGTCTGGCTGGTGCGGCATTTCGGCATCGGCGGCGAGATCGGCGTCGCGTGCGCGGCGCTCGCGGTGTTCCTCGGCCACCTGTATCCGGTGTTCTTCCGCTTCCAGGGCGGCAAGGGCGTGGCGACCGCGGCCGGCGTGCTGCTCGCGATCCACCCGGTGCTCGGGCTCGCGACCGCGCTGACCTGGCTCATGATCGCGTTCTTCTTCCGCTATTCGTCGCTCGCGGCGCTGGCTGCCGCGGTGTTCGCGCCGGTGTTCGACGTGTTCCTGTTCGGCACGCACGGCAATCCGGTCGCCTGGGCCGTGCTGGCGAT
>NZ_JAAGNW010000002.1:74432-89481 GCF_010645215.1 Burkholderia multivorans
ATCGCGCCAATATCTCGAAGCTGCTCGCCGGCCAGGAAAGCCGGATCGGCGACAAGAAGAAGGCGGACACGTCCGCCGGCGGCGGGCAGGGCTGAGGCTTCGGGCCGCCGGATCGCCGGATCGCCGGATCGCCGGATCGCCGGATCGCCGGCCGCCGCACTTCCGGCCCGTGCGGGCCGGACGTCGCGTGCTCAGTCGCGGAAGTTGTTGAAGTCGAGCGGCGTGTCGGTCACGTCCTTGCGCAGCATCGCGATCACGCTCTGCAGGTCGTCGCGCTTGGTGCCGGTGACGCGCACGGCATCGCCCTGGATGCTGGCCTGGACCTTGATCTTGCTGTCCTTGACGAGCCGCACGACCTTCTTCGCGAGGTCGCCCGACACGCCCTTCTTGATCGTCACGACCTGCTTGACCTTGTCGCCGCCGATCTTCTCGATCTTGCCGTACTCGAGGAAGCGCACGTCGACGTTGCGCTTGGCCATCTTGTTGATCAGCACGTCCTTGACCTGGCCGAGCTTGAAATCGTCGTCGGCGAACATCGTCAGTTCGCGCTCCTTCTGCTCGACGCGCGCGTCGGAGCCCTTGAAGTCGAAGCGCGTCGAGATTTCCTTGTTCGACTGCTCGATGGCGTTCTTCACTTCGATCATGTTCGCTTCGGAAACGACGTCGAACGATGGCATGGCATTCTCCCTGTATAACGTGCGGCCCGCGCGGACTCGCGCGGGCACTCTATAATTGCAGACCGGCCGCCATTTTACCGGCGCCCCTCCATTTGCCCAAGGCCGACGGCCTGCCTGCCCAACCGCGATCTCCGATGTCCTGCCCCGAATCCCCGCTTGCGCTGCTGCCCGACTATCCGCTGCGAACCCACAACACGTTCGGTTTCGAGGTGCGTGCGCGGCTCGCCGCGCGGGTCGAGACGGCCGGCCAGTTCGCCTCGCTCGCGGCCGATCCGCGGGTCGCGGGCCTCGCGCCGCTGGTGCTCGGCGGCGGCAGCAACGTGGTGTTTACCGGCGATGTCGGCGGTCTCGTGCTGCTCAACGAGATCGCCGGGCGCACGGTGGTCCGCGAGGACGCGGAGGCGTGGTACGTGCGCGCGGGCGGCGGCGAGAACTGGCATGCGTTCGTCGCCTGGACGCTCGAGGCGGGCATGCCGGGCCTCGAGAATCTCGCGTTGATCCCGGGCACGGTCGGCGCCGCGCCGATCCAGAACATCGGCGCCTACGGCCTGGAGATGCGGACCTATTTCGATTCGCTGGAGGCGGTCGAGCTGGCGACCGGCGAGACCGTCGGGTTCGATGCCGCGGGCTGCGCGTTCGGCTATCGCGACAGCTTCTTCAAGCGGGCGGGGCGCGGGCGTTTTGCGATCGTCGCCGTGACCTTCCGGCTGCCGAAGGCATGGACGCCGCGGCTCGGTTACGCCGACGTCGCGCGCGAGCTGAGCGTACGCGGCGTCGCCGCCGAGGCGGCGACGCCGCGCGAGGTGTTCGACGCGGTCGTCGCGATCCGGCGCGCGAAGCTGCCCGATCCGCGCGTGCTCGGCAATGCCGGCAGTTTCTTCAAGAATCCGGTGATTCCGGCCGCGCAATTCGAGGCGCTGCGCGCGCGCGAGCCGGATCTGGTGTCCTATCCGCAGCCGGACGGGCAGGTGAAGCTCGCGGCGGGCTGGCTGATCGACCGGTGCGGCTGGAAGGGCCGCGCGCTCGGGGCGGCGGCGGTGCATGAGCGCCAGGCGCTCGTGCTCGTGAATCGCGGCGGCGCATCGGGCGCGGACGTGCTTGCGCTCGCCGATGCGATCCGCGGCGACGTCAGCGCGCGCTTCGGTGTCGAGCTGGAGGCGGAGCCGGTGTGTCTGTGAGGCTTCGGCGCGGCTTGAAGGTGCTGCGCGCCTGAAGCGGGCGACGCGCGCCGATGCCGCGCTTACACAGGAAGCGGCGGCCCGGCGGTGGCTGCGCTCAGTGATTGAGCCGGCCGAGCAGCAGGAACTCCATCAGCGCCTTCTGCACGTGCAGGCGGTTTTCCGCCTCATCCCACACGACGCTCTGCGGGCCGTCGATCACGCCGGCCGTGACTTCCTCGCCGCGATGCGCGGGCAGGCAGTGCATGAAGAGCGCATCGGGATGGGCATGGCCCATCATTTCCTCGTCCACGCACCAGTCGGCGAACGCCTGCATGCGCGCTTCGTTCTCCGCCTCGAAGCCCATGCTGGTCCAGACGTCGGTGGTGATCAGGTCTGCGCCGCGGCAGGCTTCGTTCGGATCGTCGAACACCTCGTAGAACGGCGCGCTGTCGGGCGCGACCAGCTTTGCGTCGAGCGCGTAGCCGGGCGGCGTCGACAGGCGCAGCTTGAAGCCGAGGATCTGCGCGGCCTGGATCCAGGTGTACAGCATGTTGTTCGCGTCGCCGACCCAGGCGACGGTCTTGCCGCGGATCGGGCCGCGATGCTCGTAGTAGGTGAAGATGTCGGCGAGCACCTGGCAGGGGTGATATTCGTTCGTGAGCCCGTTGATCACCGGCACGCGCGAGTTTGCCGCGAAGCGCTGGATGGTGTCCTGCTCGAACGTGCGGATCATGATGATGTCGACCATGCGCGAGATCACCTGCGCGGAATCCTCGACCGGTTCGCCGCGGCCGAGCTGCGTGTCGCGCGTGCTCATGAAGACCGCGTGCCCGCCGAGCTGGAAGATGCCGGCCTCGAACGACAGCCGCGTGCGCGTCGAGCTTTTCTCGAAGATCATCGCGAGGGTGCGGTCGTGCAGCGGGTGGTAGGTCTCGTAGTTCTTGAACTTGCGCTTCAGGATTCCGGTGCGTTCGAGTACGTACTCGTAGTCTTCCAGCGAGAAATCCTTGAACTGCAGGTAATGCCGAATGGTTTTGGTGGTCATGAAACGAGATACGGCCGGTTCACCCGGCAGGCTGCCGGACGGCGTCGCCGTCGGATGTGATGACTCGAAGCAGCATAAAGGATTTTCCCGGCTTTGACGAGCCGCGCCCGGCGCCGCGAAGGCGGGCGCGCGATGCAGGCGACGTCGCGCGGGGCGACGCAGCATGGCGCGGTGCGGTATAATTCGGCGGTTTTCTCAAGCCCGGCGGGCGGGGGCTCAGGCCCGGTCTGCCGGACACAAGCGGTACGTCGCGTCATGTCGGCGCGACGGGCTGTTCCGGCCGTCGACGCGGTTCGTCGCGGGCGCGTTCTCCTTGTGTTCCGAAGTGTCCAGGCGAAGGTTCGCCGGCGCGCTGCTGGGCCGTCACTTGGGTACCCTCATGGCTGAAACTTCCCCGACCGAATACTTCATTCAGGGCATCACCAAATCCGGGAAGAAGTTTCGGCCGAGCGACTGGTCGGAGCGTCTGGCCGGCGTGATGTCCTGCTTCGGGCCGGGCACCGGAGGGCCGAACGCCCGCCTTCAATATTCGCTGTACGTGCGCCCGACCCTGCTCGGCGACACGAAATGCGTGATCATCGATGCCCGCCTGCGCGACGTCGAGCCGATGGCGTTCGATTTCGTGATGAATTTCGCGAAGGACAACGATCTCGTCGTGACCGAGGCGTGCGAACTGCCTGACTACGGCAAGCACAACCCGTAATTCAAACGTAAGCGGCCCGCATTGCGCAGGCAGGGCGGGTGCGCGAACGCGACCGTCCGCGCTGCGCGCGCCCAAGCAAAAAGCCCGCTCGAAGCGGGCTTCTTGTCGATCGCAGCGGAAACAGGGCGCCCGCTCGCGCGGGCGCGCCGGATTTACTGCGCGGCGGCCTGCAGGCCCTTGACGGCAGCTGCGAGGCGGCTCTTCTGGCGAGCGGCCTTGTTCTTGTGAACGATCTTCTTGTCGGCGATCGTGTCGATCGTCTTCGTCGAGAGCTTGAAGATTTCAGCAGCCTTGGCTTGGTCGCCGGCTTCGATAGCCTTGCGGACAGCCTTGATGGCGGTGCGGAATTTCGAGCGCAGGGCCGAGTTGTGCGAGTTTGCCTTCGCAGCCTGGCGGGCGCGCTTGCGTGCTTGTGCGGAATTAGCCATGACGGTTCCTTATCCTGTCCTGTTCCCAGAGCTTGGAGCCTGACGGCCAAGCGCTGCTTTTCGATTCGACCCCCGGGAGCGATTGCCCAGGAGCGCAAAAAAACGTTGGTTTAACCGAAGCCGGCAACACGCCCAGCGAAGCTCGCTGTACATATAACAGGCTCAGAAACCGGGGATTATAGCAACAAAATCAAGCCAGTGGCAAGCTTGGCGATCCGATCGTCCTGCTCGGGGGGCTTTTCGGTCGCGAGCCGTGTGCAGGCGCGCATGGCCCGTATAATAAGCGCCCCATGAATCTATTCCGAGCCCTGCTGACGGTCAGCGGCTTCACGCTGCTGTCGCGCGTGACCGGACTGGCCCGCGAGACGCTGATCGCCCGTGCGTTCGGCGCCAGTCAATTCACCGACGCATTCTACGTCGCTTTCCGTATTCCGAACCTGCTGCGCCGCCTGTCCGCCGAGGGCGCGTTCTCGCAGGCGTTCGTGCCGATCCTGGCCGAGTTCAAGAACCAGAAGGGGCACGACGCGACGAAAGCGCTCGTCGACGCGATGTCGACCGTGCTCGCGTGGTCGCTCGCGGCGCTGTCGGTCGCGGGCATCGCGGGCGCGTCGTGGGTCGTGTTCGCGGTCGCGTCGGGCCTGCGCGCGGACGGGCAGGCGTTCCCGCTCGCCGTCACGATGACGCAGATCATGTTCCCGTACATCGTGTTCATTTCGCTGACCACGCTTGCGTCCGGCGTACTCAACACCTACAAGAACTTTTCGCTGCCGGCGTTCGCGCCGGTGCTGCTGAACGTCGCGTTCATCGCGGCCGCGGTGTTCGTCGCCCCGCATCTGAAGGTGCCGGTGTACGCATTGGCCTGGGCGGTGATCGTCGGCGGCGTGCTGCAGTTGCTGGTGCAACTGCCGGGGCTGCGCAAGATCGACATGGTGCCGCTGATCGGCCTCAATCCGCTGCGCGCGCTGCGCCACCCGGGCGTCAAGCGCGTGCTCGCGAAGATGGTGCCCGCGACCTTCGCGGTGTCGGTCGCGCAGCTGAGCCTGATCATCAACACCAATATCGCGTCGCGGCTCGGGCAGGGCGCGGTGTCGTGGATCAACTACGCCGACCGGCTGATGGAGTTCCCGACCGCGCTGCTCGGCGTCGCGCTGGGCACGATCCTGTTGCCGAGCCTGTCGAAGGCGCACGTCGACGCCGATTCGACCGAATATTCGGCGCTGCTCGACTGGGGGCTGCGCGTGACCTTCCTGCTCGCCGCGCCGAGCGCGCTCGCGCTGCTGTTCTTCGCGGGCCCGCTCACGGCGACGCTGTTCAACTACGGCAAGTTCGACGGCCACACGGTGGAGATGGTCGCGCGGGCGTTGGCCGCGTACGGGATCGGGCTCGTCGGGATCATCCTGATCAAGATTCTCGCGCCGGGCTTCTACGCGAAGCAGGACATCAAGACGCCGGTGAAGATCGCGATCGGCGTGCTGGTGATCACCCAGCTGTCGAACTACCTGTTCGTGCCGCTGATCGGCCATGCGGGGCTGACGCTCAGCATCGGGGTCGGCGCGTGCGTGAACTCGCTGCTGCTGTTCATCGGCCTGCGTCGGCGCGGCATCTACCAGCCGTCGCCGGGCTGGCTGCGCTTCCTCGCGCAGCTGGTGGGCGCGTCGCTCGTGCTCGCGGGCGTGATGCACTGGTTCGCCGTCAGCTTCGACTGGACCGCGATGCGCGCGACGCCGGTCGCCCGGATCTCGCTGATGGGCGCCTGCCTGATTCTGTTCTCTGCACTATATTTCGGTATGTTGTGGCTGATGGGCTTCAAGTACGCGTACTTCCGACGGCGTGCCAAATGACGAACCCAATGACCCGCGTTCTCGATTATTTCAGTTCGCTTGTCGCGGAGGACGACGGTCTGCCGCTCACCGAGGCGGCGCTGTCGCTCGCGCAGGATGCTTACCCCGACCTCGACCTGCAGGGCGCGCTGGCCGATCTGGATGCGCTCGTCGTGCGGCTGCGCAAGCGCTTGCCGGAGAACGCGGGGCTGCGCGAGAAGATCACCGCGCTCAACGATTTTTTCTTTCGCGAGCTGGGTTTCGCCTGTAATCACAACGATTACTACGACCCCGACAACAGTCATCTGAATGTCGTGCTCAAGCGGCGGCGCGGCATTCCGATCTCGCTCGCCGTGCTGTACCTCGAAATGAGCGAGCAGATCGGGCTGCCGACGCGCGGCGTGTCGTTTCCGGGGCATTTCCTGTTGCGCGTGAGCCTGCCCGACGGCGACGTGATGATCGATCCGACCTCGGGGCACTCGCTGTCGGAGTCGGAGATGGTCGAGATGCTCGAGCCCTACGTGGCGCGCGCGGACGGCCTCGTGAGCAGCGCGTTGCGCGCGCTGCTGCAGCCGGCGATCGGCCGCGAGATCATCGCGCGCATGCTGAACAACCTGAAGGCCATCTATCTGCAGACGGAACGCTGGCAGCGCCTGCTCGCGGTCCAGCAGCGCCTCGTGATCCTGCTGCCGGGGCAGCTCGACGAGGTGCGCGACCGCGGCTTCGCGTATGCGCGGCTCGACTACCTGCGGCCGGCGCTCGAGGATCTCGAAGCCTATCTCGGCGAATGCCCGGAAGCCGACGACGCGACCGTGGTCGAAGCGCAGGTCAGCGAGCTGCGCCAGCGCATGGCGAGCGGCGACGCCTGAACGGGCCGCCGGCGCGCGGCCGGCGCAGCCGGGCCCGCGGGTCATGCAGGCCGGCTTACTTCGGCTGCATCCGGATCGCGCCGTCGAGGCGGATCACTTCCCCATTCAACATCGTATTCTCGAAGATCTGGCGCGCCAGCAGCGCGTATTCGATCGGCTTGCCGAGGCGCGGCGGGAACGGCACCATCGCGCCGAGCGCAGCCTGCACGTCGGGCGGCATGCCCAGCAGCATCGGCGTCTCGAAGATGCCGGGGGCGATCGTCATCACGCGGATCGCATTGCGCGACAGGTCGCGCGCGATCGGCAGCGTCATGCCGGCGACCCCGGCCTTCGAGGCCGCGTACGCGGCCTGGCCGATCTGGCCGTCGAAGGCGGCCACCGACGCGGTGCTGACGATCACGCCGCGTTCGCCGCTCGGCGCGGGCTCGTTGGCGGCCATCGCGGCGGCCGCGATGCGCGTCATGTTGAAGGTGCCGACGAGGTTCACCATGATCGCCTTGGTGAACAGCTCGAGCGGGTGGGGGCCGTCCTTGCCGACCGTCTTGGCGGCGGGCGCGATGCCCGCGCAATTGACGAGCCCGCGCAGCGGGCCGAGCCCCGTCGCGGCAGCCACCGCGGCCTGCGCGTCTTCCTCGCGCGTCACGTCGCAGCGGACGAACACGCCGCCCAGCTCGCGCGCGAGCGCATTGCCGGCGTCCTGGTTCAGGTCGGCGAGCACCACCTTGCCGCCCGCCTCGGCGAAGAGGCGCGCGGTACCCGCGCCCAAACCCGATGCGCCGCCCGTGATCAGGAAGACGTTGCCTTGAATCTCCATGTTTGCTCCTGTCTTGTTCGAATCGAATCATGCGGCGGCGTGCCGGCACGCCGCCGCAAGCGGATCGATTGTACGGGGACGCGCGCGCGGGCGGCGGGAAGCTAACGATCGTGCGAAAAAAAACCGCCCGGGGAGGGCGGTTCGTGGGCGGCGCGCGGCGCGGCCGTGCTTACTTCAGCGCGTCGAACACGCGTTGGCGAATCTCGTCGACGCCGCCGAGCCCGGAAATCTTCCGGTAGGCGGGCGCCTGCAGGCCGTTTTCGGCGCCGCGCTGCGCCCAGTCGCCGTAGTACGAGACCAGCGGCTTGGTTTGCGCTTCGTACACGTCGAGACGCTTCTTGACCGTCTCTTCCTTGTCGTCGTCGCGCTGGATCAGCGGCTCGCCCGTGACGTCGTCGACGCCCTCGACCTTCGGCGGGTTGAACTTCACGTGATAGGTGCGGCCCGATGCCGGGTGGGTGCGGCGGCCGCTCATCCGTTCGATGATTTCCGAGAACGGCACGTCGATCTCGAGCACGTAGTCGATCGCGACGCCTGCGTCCTTCATTGCGTCGGCTTGTGCGATCGTGCGCGGGAAGCCGTCGAACAGGTAGCCGTTGGCGCAGTCCGCGTCCTTCAGGCGCTCCTTGACGAGGCCGATGATCAGCGAATCGGGCACGAGCTTGCCTTCATCCATGTAGCCCTTCGCCTCGACGCCGAGCGGCGTGCCGGCTTTCACGGCTGCGCGCAGCATGTCGCCCGTCGAGATCTGCGGGATGCCGAACTTTTCCTTGATGAAGTTTGCCTGGGTGCCCTTTCCCGCGCCGGGCGCGCCCAACAGGATCAAACGCATGGTGATTATCTCCAAGTATGTGAATGCTTTGGCGCGAGACGCTCAATGATCGCCGCACGACGCTTCACGGTTGCCTTCGAGCACCGCTGGCCGGTCTGACGGCGGCGCATCGGCACAGCGTGCGCGGCGGCCGGCAGCAAGGCGGGCTGAGGTCAAGCAGGGGAAGCGACGCGGGCGACGGCTCGCGCAATCGTTCGATTATGCCACGGGTTATTTTGGACCCGGCCGAAAAAGGGCCTGCACGCGTGCGAGGTCGTCCGGCGTGTCCACGCCCGCCTGCGGCGCGTGCGCCGTGATGCGCACCGCGATCCGCTCGCCGTGCCACATCGCGCGCAGCTGTTCGAGCTGCTCGCATTGCTCGAGCGGCGACTGCGCGAGCGCCGGATAAGTGCGCAAGAAACGCGCGCGGTACGCGTACAGGCCGATGTGCCGGTAGACGGGCGCGGCGGGCGCGGGCATCGCCGCGACGTCGGGCCAGTGCGGCTGGTAGGCGTCGCGCGACCAGGGGATCGGCGCGCGCGAGAAATACAGCGCGACGCCGCGCGCATCGAGCACGACCTTCACGACGTTCGGATTGAACACCTCGTGCGGCGCTTCGATCGGATGCGCGGCGGTCGCGATCGCGCAGTCGGCGCGCTCGGCGAGGTGCGTCGCTACGTCGCGCACCAGTTGCGGATCGATCAGCGGTTCGTCGCCCTGCACGTTGACCACGATCGTCTCGTCCGACCAGCCGAAGCGCGCGGCCACCTCCGCGAGGCGGTCGGTGCCGGACGGGTGGTCGGCGCGGGTGGCCACGGCCTCGAAGCCGTGCGCGCGGGCCGCGTCGAGCACGCTCTGCGCGTCGGAGGCGATCAGCACCTGCGCCGCGCCCGCGTCGCGCGCGCGCTCGGCGACGCGCACCACCATCGGCTTGCCGCCGAGGTCGGCGAGCGGTTTGTTGGGCAGGCGGGTCGACGCGAGGCGGGCCGGGATCACGGCGATGAAGGGCGGGGGCGAGGTCATCGGGAGAGCGGGTCGGGCAAGGCGGAATGGAAAAGGTCCGCGCGCAGTCGGCGCGCGGACCGCAGGCGTGCGTCAGGCCGCCGGATCGACCGGCGTGCCTTCGACCGTCTGGCGCGCCTCGTCGACGAGCATCACGGGGATGCCGTCGCGGATCGGATAGGCGAGCTTGTCGACGGAGCAGGACAGTTCCTGCGCGCCGCGGTCATAGTGGAGCGGGCCTTTGCAAACAGGGCACACAAGGATTTCAAGCAGGCGAGCGTCCACGGAGTTTCTCCACAACGAGAGCGATAAGGCGGGGATCGAGCGCGGCTTCGACCGGGACGACCCAGATTCGTGCATCGCGCCAGGAAGCGCCCAATTTTACTGCATCCTTCTCGGTTATCAGGATCGCATCGACGGCGTCGTCGACGAACGGGTTGTCGGCGAACGCGTAGTGATCGGGCAGCGCGCGCGTCGCGGGCGCGAGGCCGGCCGCGCGCAGGGTCGTGAAGAAGCGCTCCGGCGCGCCGATGCCGGCCGCCGCGAGCACGCGCTCGCCCGCGAACTGCGCGAGCGGGCGACGCCGCGCGGGCTGGTCGAGATGCCAGGCGTCGCCGGGCGCGAGGCGCAACGCGAAGGTGTCGGGCCAGGGCGGCAGCGCGCGGCGGTACGGATCGTTGATCAGCGTCGCGTCGCGGCGGCGCGACAGCGGCTCGCGCAGCGGGCCGGCGGGCAGCAGGAAGCCGTTGCCGCCGAGCCGGTGGTCGAACACGACCAGTTCGACCGTGCGCTGCAGCCGGTAGTGCTGGAGGCCGTCGTCGCTGATCACGACGTCGACCTCCGGGTGGGCGGCGCGCAGCGCGCGCACGGCCGCGACGCGATCCGGGCAGACCCAGACCGGCGCGCGCGTGCGGCGCGCGATCAGGAGCGGCTCGTCGCCCGCGCGCGACGGCGGCGAGTCGGGCGTGACGGCGGTCGGCGCGTCGATGCGCGCTCCGTAGCCGCGCGACACCACGCCCGGCCGGAAGCCGGCCGCGCGCAGCGCGTCGACGAGCGCGATCACGGTCGGGGTCTTGCCGGTGCCGCCGACGGTCACGTTGCCGACCACCACCACCGGCACGCCGGGGTCGACGCTATCGAGCCAGCCGCGCGCGAACGCCGCGCGGCGGGCGGCCGCGACGGCGCCGAACACGCAGGCGAACGGCGCGAGCGCCCACGCGAGGGGGCCGCGATGCTGCCAGGCGTGCGCGAGGCGCGCCTCGAGGCGGGCGCGCAGCCCGCTCGGCGTACTCATGCGGCGGGCCGCGACGCGTCGGGCGTCGGGGCGGCGGACGGATGGATCAACAGGGCTCTCCGGAAAGGCGGCGGGGCCGCCATACGACGATGAAAGGCGGCACTCTAGCGCGCCCGCCCGGCGCGCGGCAAGCCGCGCCTGGCATGGCCCTGATTTTCCGCCGAACCGCCGCACAGTGGATAACTCTGTGAAGAACTTCGCCGGTCAAGCTCGTCCAGGTCCGAATGGTGGACATCCGGTCGGATGGCAGGTGTGCGGACAAAGAAAAAACTCAAGCTTATTCAAGTACTTGGATGGAATGTTCTGCGTTTTCGGGGAGTTTGTTACGGCCCTGTCCCCGGATCGTCTCCGGTGTGGACACTTCCGCGGCATCGCGCCTGCGGCGTCACGTGCGGCTGGACGCGGCGGCTCGCGCGGTCTATCGTTTGCCGGCTGAATCCAACCGATAGTCCATGTCTACCGAATCCCCTTTTGCCGCTGCCGGCGGCGCGCCGTCGGGCGACGGCGTCATTCCCGTTTCCGCGCTCAATCGCGCGATCGGCTCGATGCTCGAGCGCAATTTTCCGCTGCTGTGGGTGGCGGGCGAGGTATCGAATTTCACGCGTGCCGCGAGCGGCCACTGGTACTTCTCGATCAAGGATCAGCAGGCGCAGATGCGCTGCGTGATGTTTCGCGGCCGTGCGCAGCATGCGGAATTCACGCCGCGCGAGGGCGACCGGATCGAGGTGCGCGCGCTCGTCACGATGTACGAGCCGCGCGGCGAGGTGCAACTCAGCGTCGAGGCGGTGCGGCGCACCGGCCAGGGCCGGCTGTACGAGGCGTTCCTGCGGCTGAAGGCGCAACTCGAGGCGGAAGGGCTGTTCGCGCCCGAGCGCAAGCGCGCGCTGCCGCGTCATCCGCGTGCGATCGGCATCATCACGTCGCTGCAGGCGGCCGCCTTGCGCGACGTCGTGACGACGCTCGCGCGCCGCGCGCCGCATCTGCCGGTGATCGTCTACCCCGCGCCCGTACAGGGCGCGGGCGCGGCGGAGAAGCTCGCGGCGCGGGTGCGCGAGGCGAATGCGCGGCGTGAGGTCGACGTGCTGATCCTGTGTCGCGGCGGCGGTTCGATCGAGGACTTGTGGTCGTTCAACGACGAGGCGCTGGCGCGCGAGATCGCCGCGAGCGCGCTGCCGGTGGTGAGCGGCGTCGGTCATGAAACCGACTTCACGATCGCCGATTTCGCGGCCGACCTGCGCGCGCCGACGCCGACCGGCGCGGCCGAACTCGCGAGCCCGCAGCGCGCGCAGCTGTTGCGCGAACTGGACGAGCGCCACGCGGTGCTCGCCCGCGGCCTGCGCCGCTTGATCGACGCGCGTGCGCAGCAGCTCGACTGGCTCGCGCGCCGCCTGATCAGCCCGACCGAGCGCATCGAGCGCCAGCGCACCCATGTGCGCCAGCTGGCGGCGCGCCTCGCGGGCGCGGGCGGGCGGCCCGTGCGCGACGCGCGCGCGCGCTTCGCGCTCGCGCAACTGCGCTGGCAAACGCTCAAGCCGGACCTGGCTGAGCCGCGGCGCGCGCTGGCGGCGCTCGCGCAGCGCCTCGACGCGAGCCGGCTGCGCCGGCACGAGCGCGAGACTGCGCGCGTGGCCGCGTGCGCGGCGCGGCTCGAGGTGTTGAGCCCGCAGCGCACGCTGGAGCGCGGCTACGGCGCGCTGCTCGATGCGCAGACGGGGCGCGCGATCCGCTCGCCTGCCGCGCTGAAGCCGCAGCGCCGCCTCACCGTGCATCTGGCGGAAGGCTCGGCGGATCTCGCGCTGGCCGACGTGCAACCGCGTCTTTCGGATACATTCTGAGCGCGGGTACGCAGATTGCGGCGATCGTGCGGGATGTCCGCAGCGCGCCGCGTTGGCGACGATTCTCCGAATCCCGCGGATAAAGGCCCGCGGGTTTGCGGGGTTATTCGTAGTCGCCTACAATCGAACGCTCCGCAGCACCCAATACAGCCCTCCCTACATACTCTCTACGAAGGAATCGCCATGGCTCATACGCTCCCGCCGCTGCCGTACGCTGAAGACGCGCTGGCTCCGCACATCTCGCTCGAGACGATCCAGTACCACTACGGCAAGCACCATCAGACCTATGTGACGAACCT
Organism: Burkholderia multivorans; assembly: GCF_010645215.1. Taxonomy (GTDB): domain Bacteria; phylum Pseudomonadota; class Gammaproteobacteria; order Burkholderiales; family Burkholderiaceae; genus Burkholderia; species Burkholderia multivorans_A. Next base: position 87,190 of record NZ_JAAGNW010000002.1, read on the forward strand.
GAACAACCTGATTCCGGGCACCGAGTTCGAGAATCTGTCGCTCGAAGAGATCGTGAAGAAGTCGTCGGGCGGCATCTTCAACAACGCGGCGCAGATCTGGAATCACACGTTCTTCTGGAACAGCCTGTCGCCGCAGGGCGGCGGCGCACCGACGGGCGCGCTGGGCGACGCGATCAATGCGAAGTGGGGCTCGTTCGACGCGTTCAAGGAAGCGTTCGCGAAGACGGCGATCGGCACGTTCGGCTCGGGCTGGGCATGGCTCGTGAAGAAGGCCGACGGCTCGCTCGACCTGGTGTCGACCAGCAACGCCGCGACGCCGCTCACGACCGACGCGAAGCCGCTGCTGACGATCGACGTGTGGGAGCATGCGTACTACATCGATTATCGCAATGCGCGTCCGAAGTTCGTCGAGGCATTCTGGAACATCGTGAACTGGGACTTCGCCGCGAAGAACTTCGCGTAAGTCCGCTCCCTCATGCGCCCCGTCGGGGCGCATGAGGCATGCACCGAAAAGCCCTCCTCGTGAGGGCTTTTTTTATTGTCTTGTCGGCACGATACGGCGGCGGCCGCGTGGGGCGCAGAACGATTCGTCATCCATAGTGAATATCCGATGCGGACGTCGATTCGTACGTTGGATGATCGGGCTGGCTCGATAATATGGATTGGATATTATTGAGATTAAGTGGTTTGAATTGTTTGTGGCGATTCGATCGTATCAGTAAGAAATGAAGAAAGCCAATCTGATATGAGTCAAGATTTATTTGCGCGAATCGATATGACGGAACGGGCGGGGTCGAGACGGCCGGCGGCCGAGAGCGGGCGCTTGATGCGTAGCCTGGGTCGTGCGCGGAACAAGCCGGGAGGAGTGGCTGGATACGTGTCTTTTTAGTGTTTGTTCCAGAATTTATTTATTTTACTTGGAGTTTGTACTATTAACTGTTGATTGGTTTTTTAATTTATGTTTGGCATGATTGTGCCGATAACGAATGGGTTGAGCGAGCCGCACGATCGACCCGATGCAAGACCGTTTCATTTGCGATGCCGGCCGTGTGATCGGTTCGAGACACCGGATCATGCGCGCGTGCGCAAACGTTGTACCGGCCACGGGCTGGGGCCGGGTGCGGGCGTGGCGATCGAGATGGGGCGCGCACCCGGAACGCTTGCGTTCGTCCCACGTGAAAACCAACCAGAGCAGGAGAATGCATGCGCTATACGAAGAGGATCCTGGCACTGCTGCTGTGCTTCGCCGTGCTCCCGGAAAAATCCAAGCGCGAGTTTTTGTTGAAGATGAACGAATTCATGATGATGTCGCCGCTGCAGCGGCGACGCGCGATGCAGGAGTGGCAGCAGACCACCGACACCAAGTCGCTCGATCGCAGCGTCGGCGTGCTGAAGTCGCATTGACCCGCGCGCCGGCGCAGTCGCACGCGTGTTCAGCCTGCCGGCTGCGGGCCGGTCACCACGACCGTCATCGGCCGGTCGAGGTGCGTGAAGTGTCCGACCGCGCGGAATCCTGCCCGCAGGCTTGCCCGCATCGAGGCCTGATTGTCGTCGCGGATGAACGACACGCCTTCCCGGTCCGGAAGGCGCTGCTGCACTTCATCGAGCAACAGCCGCGCGAGGCCGCTGCCGCGTTCGTCGACGGCGACGCAGATCGGGCCGCACACATAGGCATCGTCCGCGCCCGGATAGGCGCCGAACATCGCGCGGATCACCGGCACGTCCGCGTACGTCCGGCGCGAAGCCGTCACCAGGAAGCCCGTCACGTCGGCGCCTCGGCGCGCGACGATGAACGGCATGTCGGCGATCAGCTGCACGAGCTTGTCGCGCGCGAAATTGACCGACAGCATGCCGCCCTGTTCGGGCTGGTTGGCCGCCTGCAGCGCGAGGATGCCGTCGAGATCGTCGGGCGTGGCGAGGCCGATCGAAAGGGGAAGAGGTTCGGTCATGGTGCGAGCGTCCTGTCGAGGAAGGAAAAGCGGACGGCGCGCGCGGGCGACGCGACGAGCGGCGCAGGGCGGCCAAAGCGCGGCATCTTAGTCGGTTCGGCGCGGGCCGGCTTTGCAGGCGGGCGCACGTCGATGAACAGTGGAAATGATTGTTTCGGCCGCTCTGGGGGCCGTATCGATCGAGGGGTATTTGGAAGATTTTCCGTTCGGCGCAGCGGAATTATTTAGAAGAATTTTTCCAGCGCGGCCGGCGTAGCGGGCCGCACGTCGTGCGGGACGGCCGCGCGCGCGTCAGCGCATGCCGTCGTCGCGGCTCGCGCGGCGCAGCGCATCGAGATCGAGG
>NZ_JAAGNW010000002.1:89491-93919 GCF_010645215.1 Burkholderia multivorans
ATCGCCTCCACCGTGATGAACGACAGGCGCAGCTTCTGCGCCATCAAGAGCGCAAAATGACGCCAGTAATGCGGCTCCCGCTCCAGCAGCGCGCGCAGTTCGGCTTGCGGCAAATGCAGCAGCAGGGTGCGTTCGGTCGCGATCGCATCGTGGGTGCGCGGCAGGCCGTCGAACAGCGAGATCTCGCCGAGCCAGGTGATCGGCTCGGCGATCGTCAGCAGCGCTTCCTTGCCGCTCGCGTCGACCGCGCCGATCGTCAGGCCGCCCGCCAGCACCGCGTACAAGCCGCAGGGCGGATCGCCGCGCCGGAACAGCGTCTGTCCCGCTTCGAGCGTGCGCGGCGCCGCCAGCGCGAGCAGCTGTTCGCGCAGCGCGCCCGGCAGCTCGACGAACCAGGGGCTGGCGTCGAGCTGCGGCCGGTAGGAGGCGAACGGCGACGTCATGGCGGGTGTCGGGTAGTTGACAGAGGGCGGGCGCCGGGACAGGCATGATAGCGCTCAACAACGGACGCAACCATGGAGAGAGACGCCATGAAAACCCTGGTCGATCATCTGGCCCAGTACGCGGCCTATCATCGCGACGCGCGCAACATCGCCACCCATCTGGTCGGGATCCCCATGATCGTGGTCGCGGTCAGCGTGCTGTTGTCGCGCCCGCAGTTCGGCGTCGCGGGCCCGCTCGCGCTCACGCCCGCCTTGCTGCTGATGGCGGCCTTCGCGTGTTTCTACCTGCGGCTCGACCTGCGTTTCGGCCTGGCGCTGAGCGTGCTGCTCGCGCTCGCGCTGTGGGCCGGCCAGGCCCTCGCCGCGCAGCCGACCGGCGTATGGCTCGGCGCGGGCGCGGGCCTGTTCGTCATCGGCTGGATCATCCAGTTCGTCGGTCATTACTACGAGGGGCGCAAGCCGGCTTTCGTCGACGATCTCGTCGGCCTGATGGTCGGGCCGCTGTTCGTCGTCGCGGAAGTGGTGTTCTTCATCGGCTGGCGGCCTGCGGTGCGGGCGGAAGTCGAACGGCGCGCAGGGCCGGTGCACGGCGGCGCGCACGACGCGCGCGCCTGACGCGTGGCGACGACGGAGCCTATCGGCGTCTACGGCGCGGGCGCGATCGGCTGCTATCTCGGCGGCCGGCTGCTCGCGGGCGGGGCCGACGTGACGCTGGTCGGCCGCGCGCGGATCGGCGCCGCGCTGGGTGAGCAGGGGCTCGCGCTGTCCGATCATCGCGGCCGCCCGGCGTGCGTGCCGCCCGAGCGGATCCGGTTCGCGAGCGAGGCGGCCGCGCTCGCGGACGCCGCGCTCGTCCTCGTGACGGTCAAGTCGGCGGCCACGCCCGAGGCGGCCGCCGCGCTCGCGCGGGTGCTGCGGCGCGACGCCGTCGTGATCAGCTTCCAGAACGGGCTCGGCAACGCCGACCAGCTCGCGGCGGCGATGCCCGGCCGCACGGTGCTGGCCGGCATGGTGCCGTTCAATGTCGTCGCGCGCGGGCCGGGCGCGTTTCACCAGGGATCCGCGGGTGCGCTCGAAGTGGCCGCCGCGCCCGCCCTGGCGCGCTTCATGCCGGTCTTCGCGCGCGCCGGCCTGCCGCTGCGCACGCGCGCGGACCTGCGTCCGGTGCAGTGGGCGAAGCTGCTGTTCAATCTCAACAACGCGATCAATGCGCTCGCCGATCTGCCGCTGCGAGACGAGCTTGCGCAGCGCAGCTACCGGCGCTGCCTGGCGCTCGCGCAGCGCGAGGCGCTCGACGTGTTCGCGCGGCTGCGCATGCGTCCCGCGCGTCTCACGCCGCTGCCGGCCGCCTGGCTGCCGGCGCTGCTGGCGTCGCCCGATGCGCTGTTTTCGCGGCTTGCCGGCCGGATGCTCGCGATCGATCCGCTGGCCCGTTCGTCGATGGCCGACGATCTGGCCGCGGGCCGCCCGACCGAGGTCGAATGGATCAATGGAGAAATCGTGCGGCTCGCTCGCGAGGCCGGCTGCGCGGCCCCGGTCAACCAGCGCCTGTGCGCGCTCGTGCACGCGGCGGAGGCCGCCGAGGCGCGGCCCGCCTGGCGCGGTGCCGAGCTGCTCGACGCGCTGCGCGCGGCCGGCGAGGCGCTTCGGCCGGCCTGAAGCGCGGCAACGGGTTACGATGTCGAGGCTCGTCCGTTCCTAACCCGATCATCACGTCAAGCAGGCCCCGGATGGATTCCGTCACGCTCCACGCATACGACCAGTTCGCCGCCGACTACGCGCGCGAATGGGCCGATCAGCCGCCGCCCGACGACATGTATGCGCTGCTCGATCGCTATTTCACGCCCGGCCCGACGGCGGACGTCGGTTGCGGCGCGGGGCGCGACACGGGCTGGCTCGCCGCGCGCGGCTTCGACGCGACCGGCTACGACGGCAGCGCGGCGCTCGTGGCGGCCGCGCGTCGCGCGCACCCGCTCCTGCGTTTCGAGCAGGCCTTGCTGCCGGCCCTGTCCGGGGTGCCGTCGCGCGCGTTTCGCAACGTATTGTGCGAGACCGTGATCATGCATCTCGCGGCGGACGAGATCGACGCGGCGGTGGCGCGGCTCGTCGAGTTGCTGTTGCCGGGCGGCGTGCTGTACCTGAGCTGGCGTGTCACCGAGGGCGACGCGTTGCGCGATGCGCGCGGCCGGCTGTACGCGGCGTTCGACGCGCAGCAGGTGCGCGCCGCGCTCGGCGACGGGATGACGGTGTTGTTCGACGAGGCGGCGCACAGCGCGTCGTCGGGCCGGCGCGTGCACCGGCTGATCGCGCGCCGCGCGACCTAGGCGCGTCAGACGCGATCCGCGGTGGCTTCCCAGTTGATGTCGACGCACATCACGAGCATGCCCTGGGCGGTGGCGGTCGCGATCGAGGCGGTTACGCACAGGTGGGCTTCGTTGATCGACAGGTAGGGCGGCGTCAGGTGCACGCGGCCGGGCACCCGCATGGCCTGGATGAAGTACGGCCGCCGCTCCCAGCTCGCGCCCTCGGAATGCAGCAGCGGCCGGAAGCGCTTCGCGCGCTGCGAGACATGGCCGCGCGGCAGCACGTTGTCGCCGATCTGGCGGCCCGACGAGTCGAGCAGGAAGCAGCGTGCGGTTTCGGGCAGCGCGAGCAGCGCAGCGGCCGCGTGCGCGATGTCCTGGCCCTCGCGGAGCAGCGCGCTCGCCTGCGCGAGCGCCGTGACGTAGGGCGCGAGGCGGGCCGCCTGGGTGCGCTCGCGCTCGGCGACGCGCAGCCGCAGCGCGGCCGACAGCGTATCCATCGAGCCCGCCGCGGCCTGCGGCTGGACCGGATCGACACTCGGCCCGGCGAAATACTGCCCCTGCACGAAATCGACGTCGCATTCGAGCGCGATCAGTGCCTCGCGCTCGGTGCTCAGGCCGCCCATCAGCACCAGCTGGCCGGATTCGTGCAGCAGCGACACGAGCCCGGGCAATACGCGTTCAAGATGTGAGTGCTCGCTCGCTTGCGCGAGGATGCCGCGGTCGAGCGTGACGATGTCGGGATGCAGGTGCCACACGCGGTCGATGTTCGAATGCTTGGCGCCGAAGCCGCCGAGCGCGATCAGGAAGCCGGCCTTGCGCAGGCCGTCGACGATCGCCGCGAAGCGCGGCGTCTCGCCGCCCGCCTGTTCGGGCACCTCCAGCACGACGCGCTGCGGCGGCAGGCCGAGCGCCTTGAGGTTGGCGAGCACTGCGTCGCCGTACACGGTGTCCATCAGCGCGGCCGGATGCAGGCTCAGGAAGAGCCATTCGTCGTGGCTGTCGAACGCGTGGAAGTTGCCGAGATGCAGCGATTCGGCGAGCCGGCCGAGTTCGAGCAGGTCGCCGCGCCGCGCGGCCTGCGTGAATACCTCGTGAGACGGCACCTGGCGTTCGTCGGCGTCCTGGGCGCGCAGCGACGCGTGATAGCCGATCGCGCGCCGGTGCGACACCGAGAAGACCGGCTGGAACACGCTGAACACGGTGTAGTCGCCGTACAGCACGGTGCGCCGGTTGCCGTCGTCGCCCGCGACCGGGCGCGGCGGCTGAAAGCCAGGGGGATCGATGTCGATCATGCTCATGAGGTCGGCCGGTGAGAGGCTGTCAGTTTACCCACAGAATATAGACCAGCAAGATTCATGCACAAAAAAGCCGGGGGCGACGGGCGCCCGCCGCCCCGCCTGCATGCGTGGCCTGCACCGAGCCGGTGCGCGGCGCGCCATGGCGGCGCGCGCCGCCGCTAGGTGCGCTCGGACGGGTCGGTCTTGCGCGTCGCGCCGCGGATGTCGGGCGCGAGCTGGGCGAAGATCCACGCCGAGGCGGCCGTGATCAGGCCGACGCACAGGAAGGTCGCGTGGAACGCGGGCAGCGCGTGGTTCGGCGCGGCCGGCCGGATCATCCCGGTAAAGGTCGCGAGCAGCGCGCCCGCGACCGTCACGCCGAGGCTCATCGACAGCATCTGC
>NZ_JAAGNW010000002.1:93929-100294 GCF_010645215.1 Burkholderia multivorans
ATCGAGTTGAAGCCGCCGAACAGCGCGAGCTGCGCGATCTTGAGCCACAGCGGCGTCGTGTCGCCGATCAGCGCGAAGCTCGCCATCATCAGGCCGACCATCACGGTATTCGCGAGCAGCACCTTGCGGTAGCCGTGGCGGGTGATGAGCCGCGTGATGATGCGCTTCGAGAACATCCCGGCCGCGGCGACGGGCAGCATCATCAGCCCCGCGTCGAACGCACTGTAGCCGAGGCTCACCTGCAGCAGCAGCGGGATCAGGTAGGGCATCGCGCCGCTGCCGATCCGCGCGAACAGGTTGCCGAGCAGGCCGACGCTGAAGGTGTGGATGCGGAACAGGTCGAGCGAGAAGATCGGCTGCGGCGCGCGCACCGCGTAGAGGCCGTATGCGACGAAGCAGGCCAGGCTCAGGATCAGCAGCACGAGCACGGCCGCGTGCTGCATGCCGAGATCGGCGAGACCGTCGAGCGACAGCGAGAGCGCGACCATGCCGATCGTCAGCAGCAGGTAGCCCTTGAGATCGAAGCGGCCGGCGGCCGGGTTGCGCGAATCGGTCATCGAATAGTAGGTGGCGATGCAGCCGGCCACGCCGACCGGCACGTTGATCAGGAAGATCCAGTGCCACGACGCGACCTTGACGAGCCAGCCGCCGAGCGTCGGCCCGATCAGCGGGCCGATCATGCCGGGAATCGCGACGAACGACAGCGCGGGCAGGTAGCGCTCGGCCGGGAAGGTGCGCAGCACCGCGAGCCGGCCGACGGGCAGCAGCATCGCGCCGCCGATGCCCTGGATCACGCGGAAGGCGACCAGTTGCGGCAGCGTGTGGGCGTTCGCGCACAGCAGCGAGCCGAGCGCGAAAACCAGGATCGCGCTGAAAAACACCCGGCGGGTGCCGAGCCGGTCGGCGAGCCAGCCCGACACCGGGATCATCACCGCCATCGTCAGCGAGTACGCGACCACCACCGACTGCATGCGCAGCGGCGATTCCCCGAGGCTGGCCGCCATCGACGGCAGCGCGGTGTTGACGATCGTCGCGTCGAGGGTCTGCATGAAGAAGCCGGTGGCGACGAGCCACAGCATCACGGTGAGCGATTTTTCGCTGGCGGCGGGGGAGGCGGGCGATGGCATGGGAGTCGGGTGGGGCGCGGAAGCAGCCGACATTGTAGGGAAAGCGCCCGCGATACGCAGGCGGCTCGGCTGTGTCTGGCCAGTTGCCAGTACAGTTTGGGGGAAAGTGTCAGGAAGTGTGCATGGGCAGTGGCGTGCCATCGTTTTGATAATGGGCGCTGACCGCTATTCCCGCCGCTTTTGCCCAGGAGGCCCCCATGCGTGAGATTCGTACCTATGCGTTCGAGCCCGGCGAGCCGGCCACGCGGTGGCGCGCGCGGCGTCCGGCGCGGCTCGTCGTCACGGCGGGCGAGGTGTGGCTGACGATCGAGGGCAGCCTGGACGACCACTGGCTCGCGGCCGGACAGTCGTTCGACCTGCCGACGCGCAGCCGCGTCTGGATCGGCGTCGGCAGGAGCGGCGCGCGGGTCCAGCTCGAAAGCGTCGTGGCGGCGTCCGTGCGGCTGCCGCTGCCGCGTGATGGATGGGCGCGGCGCGGGCGGCGCGCGGTTCAGGTCGCGGCGTCGGCGCCGATATAGCGCGCCCGCGGGCGGATCAGCCCGCCATCCGTCTGCTGTTCGATCGCGTGCGCGATCCAGCCGACCACGCGGCCCGCCGCGAACAGCACGAAGGCCGCGTCCGGCGGTAGCGCCAGCGTGCGCTCGACCAGCGCGAGCGCGAAATCGCTGGTGGGCCGCAGCGTCGTGGCGGCTTCGACCGAGGCGGCGAGCGCCAGCGCGTCGCGCAGCGACGCATGCGCGTCGAAGTGCGCGCGTAGCGCGTCGGTGAGCAGGGACGCGCGCGGGTCGCCTTGCGGATACAGCGGATGATCGAAGCCGGCCAGCAGTGTGCGGCCGCCCGTCGTGCGTTCGTCGTGCGCGAGCCGCTCGGCCAGATAGCGATCCGGATCGGCGGCGCGCGCCGCCTCGTCGAGCAGGACGGTGACCCGGCGCGTCTCGCCGCCGTGCCGCGGTCCTGCCAGCGCAGCCAGGCCGCCCGCGATCGCGCCGTACAGGTGCGCGCCGGTCGAGGCGATGCAGCGCACGGCGAAGGTCGACGGATTGAGTTCGTGATCCGCGCACAGCACGAGCGCCATGCGCAGCAGATCGACGCCGCGCGGCTCGCGCACGCCCCAGGCCTCGGCCAGTTGAAGATGGATCGGCGCGCTCGACGGCGTCGCGCCCGCGAGCGCGGCGGCGGTCGTGCGCATCAGCGCGCACGCGGTATCGAGCCGGCCGTCGGCATCCTGTGCCGGCGCGTGCGGCATCGTCGCGGCGGCGGCGGGCAGCAGTACCAGCGCCCGTTCGAGCGGCGCATGCGCGCGCCAGCGTTGCATCCAGTCCGCCCAGCTTGGGTCCGCGGCCGCGTCGTGCGCGGCTGCGCGCGCGAGCCGCTCCGGCGCGCAGTCCCACAGCAGCGCGGCGACCTCCTCGAGCGTCGCGGTCGTCGCGAGCGCGAGCGCGTCGTGGCCGCGATAGCGCAACGCGCCGTCGGCAATCTGCGTGATGCGCGATTCGAGCACCGGGACGCCCCAGGCGAGCGAACGCTCCGCGACCTTGCCCGCGCGCTTCGCGTCGGCGCGGCGGCGCGCGAGCAGACGGACTTCCGCGCCGTCGTAGCTGTGCCGCCGGTTCGCGCCGTCGGGCAGCGATTGCAGCAGGCCGCGGCTCACGTAGGCGTACAAGGTCGGCAGGCTGACGCCGAGCAGTTGCGCGGCTTCGGTCGCGGACAGGCGGGACATGGCGGCTCCTGGCGATGCGTGGGGCGCCCGGCCGGCGCCCGGAACGCCGCGCTCCGTGACGCGGATCGGGCGCGGCGGCTGGCTCGGATGCTAGGCGGGGCGCGGCGGGTTTGCGCCGCGCGCCTTACTTGCGCAGCTCGACGACGAAATCGTAGTAGTCGTTGCGGCAGTAGGTGTCGGTCAGCTCGATGGCGCGCTGATCGGCGGTGTAACCGATCCGCGTGATCAGCAGCAGCGCGTCATGCGTCTCGATACCCATCTGGCGTGCGATCTCCTCGCTCGCGTTGACCGCCCGAAAATGCTGGAGCGCGCGCACGATCGGCGTGCCGCGCTGTTCCAGATAGCTGTACAGCGAATCCGTGATCACGTGCGGGTCGGGAATGATGGTGGCGGGAAAGGTCGAGTTCTCGACGGCCATCACGATGTCGTCGGCAAGCCGCAGCCGCTTGAGCCGCGTCACCGAGGCGGCGGGCGACAAGCCGAGCTGGATCACCTCGTCGCGGTTGGCCGGCTGGATATCGCGCGCGAGCCATTGCGAGCCCGGCGTGAAGCCGCGCCGCTTCAGCATCTCGCTGAAGCTCGACAGCCGCGACAGCGGATCCTCGTAGCGCGGCTGGATGAAGTTGCCGGCGCCCTGGGTGCGACGGATCAGGCCTTGCTCGACCAGCAGCGCGATGGCCTTGCGCGCGGTGATGCGCGAGACGCCCAGCGCTTCCGACAACAGCCGCTCCGAGGGCAGCGCCTCGCCGGCCGTCCAACGGTTGTCGTGGATCGCGTCGCCGAGCTTGCGGGCGAGCTGCAGATAGAGCGGCGTATCGTTGTCCGGGTCGGGCCGCAGGTCGGACCAGCGGTCTTCCTTCGATGGCTTCATGGAATGGGCGTCTGAAACAGTATTGTCATTTTAAGTCATCGTACGGGCCGGACGTATCCGGTATTTTGTGGCGGGACGCGCCGTGCGATGTGCAGGCGGGCGGATACACTGGCGGGCAGGCGCGCGCGGGACAGGCGAGGGGCGAATGACGGATGAAATCGGCACGGTGGCGTTGCCCGACGGCGAACCCATTCCGAGACTGGGTCAGGGCACCTGGGAAATGGGCGAGCGCCCGGCGCGACGCGCGGACGAGACGGCTGCGCTGCGCGAAGGCGTGGCGCTCGGCATGTCCGTGATCGATACCGCCGAGATGTACGGCGACGGCGCGACCGAAACGTTTCTCGGCACGGCGCTCGCCGGCCTGCGCGACGATGTGTTCCTGGTCAGCAAGGTCTATCCGCATCATGCCGGCCGGCGCGGCGTGATCGCCGCGTGCGAGGCGAGCCTCGCGCGCCTGCGGACCGACCGCATCGACCTGTATCTGCTGCACTGGCGCGGGACGGTGCCGCTCGCGGAAACCGTCGCGGGCTTCGAGGCGCTGCGCACGGCCGGCAAGATCCGCCACTGGGGCGTGAGCAACTTCGACACCGACGACATGCGCGAACTGGTCGCCGAGGCGGGCGGCGACGCGTGCGCGACGAACCAGATTCTCTACAACGTGGCGCGCCGCGGCCCGGAGTTCGACCTGCTGCCCTGGCTCGCGCAGCGGCGGATGCCGGCGATGGCCTATAGCCCGGTCGATCATGCGCGTCTGCCTGCGCAGTCGGTGCTTGGCGAGATCGCGCGCGAGCGTGGGGTGTCGACGATGCGGGTCGCGCTCGCCTGGGTCCTGCGGCGGCCCGGCGTGTTCGCGATTCCGAAGGCGGCGCGTCTCGAGCACGTGCGCGACAATCACGCGGCGCTCGCCTTCGCGTTCAGCGAGGACGAACTGGCGCGGCTCGACGCACAGTTCGCCGCGCCGCGCCGCAAGCGGCCGCTGGAGATGCTGTAGCTTCACTGCGTATGGTCGCGCGGCCGCCGCCGTTCAGTGATTGCCGTTGCCATTCCCGCCGCTGCCGCCGCCACGTCCGCCGGGGCCCATGCCGCCGCCGCGTCCGCCCGGTCCCATGCCGCCCGCGCCGCGCCCGCCGGCGCCCAGGCCGCCTAGGCCGCCGACGGCACCGACTGCGCCCGGACCACCGAGTCCGTGACCGGCCGCGCCGCTCGGCCCGGCGCCGTGGCTGCCGCAGCCGCAACTGGACGTGCCGCTCGAGGAACTGCCGCTCGTGGAGCCGCTGCTGGAGGAACCGCTGCCGGACGTGCTGCCGCCAGATGAGCTGCCGCCCGAAGAGCTGCCGCCCGAAGAACTTCCTCCCGAAGACCCGCCTCCGGAGGAACTGCCGGAGGAACTGCCGCCGCGCCCACCGCCGCTGGTGCCGCCGCCCAGGCCGCCTTGCGCGCCGACGGCGCCGCCGCTGGAACTGCCGCTCGACCCGTGTCCGCCGCCGCTGCCGCTGCTGCCGCCGTTACCCCCGCCGCCGCCCCCGCCGCCGCCGCCCGCTCCCCGGCCCCTGCACGAGATGGGATCGCCGGAGCAGTTGTGCGGCGTGAACAGCATCTGCGCATCCTGTTCGGGCGTCGCCGGACTTGCATCGGAGTTCTGAGCAACCTGGATCGGCGCGGCCAGTTCCGGCTGCGCGATCTGTTGAAGTGCGATGAACCAGGCCGGAATCACGTCGCTCGCTGATTGCGCGAATACCGGGAGCGCCGCGCAGCAGGCCAGCGCACCGAGCGCACCGAGTGCGAGCAGGGCGCGTGGCCGTCGCGTGGCGGCGTTGTCGCGTTTCCGTCTATAGATGTTCATGATCATCGGCCTCCCGAAGCGCGCGATCCCCCGTCACCGCGGTGCTTCACCGTTGCGCTATGTGTGGAGTCCGTATCGTCGTGTCGGTCCGGGTCCTGCTGATCGCAGCGACCCTTGAGCCGGATCTGCCGGGCTTGTCAGGGATAGCGCCGCACGGGCCTCTCGCCCGGCGCATGCCATGATGCGAGCGATAAACGTGCCATCGGCCGCGCAGCCGCGCGCCATATGGACCGCGTCCGCCCGCCCGGCGCGCGCGGCCGGTCAAACGACGAAAGGTGTATCAGAAGTGAAACGGGCTCAAGCGGCCGGTAAGAGTGTCAATCGGCGCGGCCGCAGACACGGGGGCGGCGCGACGTTGCACGGGCGCGGGCCGGCGCGCAGCCGGGCAGGGCGCCCGGCATCGACCCGGAAAAAGCGGCCTGCCCGTTGCCGGGCTGGCCGTCGTTGGCGGCATGGCCGCCGCGCGTTTCCGAGGATTAGCGGCGGTCGCCCTGCTTGGCGTTGATCACCGCTTCCGACACGTTGTTCGGCGTTTCCGCGTAGTGCTTGAACTCCATCGTGTAGGTCGCGCGGCCCTGCGTCGCCGAGCGCAGCGAGGTCGAGTAGCCGAACATTTCCGCGAGCGGCACTTCGGCGCGCACGATCTTGCCGCCGCCGCCGGCGATGTCGTCCATGCCCTGCACGATGCCGCGCCGGCTCGACAGGTCGCCCATCACGTTGCCCATGAAGTCTTCCGGCGTTTCCACCTCGACGGCCATCATCGGTTCGAGCAGCACCGGCTTCGCGCGCCGCATCGCTTCCTTG
>NZ_JAAGNW010000002.1:100304-102065 GCF_010645215.1 Burkholderia multivorans
CGAGCCGGCCATGCGGAATGCATTCTCGTTCGAGTCGACGTCGTGGTACGAACCGAAGATCAGGTGCACCTTCACGTCGACGACCGGATAGCCCGCGAGCACGCCCGATTTCAGCGTGTCCTGGATCCCCTTGTCGACGGCCGGGATGAACTCGCGCGGAATCACGCCGCCCTTGATCTCGTCGAGGAACTCGTAGCCCTTGCCCGGGTTCGGTTCGAGCTTGAGGACCGCATGCCCGTACTGGCCGCGCCCGCCCGACTGCTTGACGAACTTGCCCTCGACATCGTCGGCGACCGTGCGCACCGTCTCGCGGTACGCGACCTGCGGCTTGCCCACCGTCGCCTCGACGCCGAACTCGCGCTTCATCCGGTCGACCAGGATTTCGAGGTGCAGCTCGCCCATCCCCGAGATGATCGTCTGGCCGGACTCCTCATCGGTCTGCACGCGGAACGACGGATCCTCCTGCGCGAGACGGTTCAGCGCAAGGCCCATCTTTTCCTGGTCGGCCTTGGTCTTCGGCTCGACCGCCTGCGAGATCACCGGCTCCGGGAATTCCATGCGCTCGAGGATGATCGGCGCGGACGGATCGCACAGCGTGTCGCCCGTGGTGGCTTCCTTGAGGCCGACCGCCGCCGCGATGTCGCCCGCGCGCACTTCCTTGATTTCCTTGCGCTCGTTCGCATGCATCTGCAGGATCCGGCCGAGCCGCTCCTTCTTGTCCTTCACGGCGTTGAGCACGGTGTCGCCTGATTCGACCACGCCCGAGTACACGCGGAAGAAGATCAGCTGGCCGACGAACGGATCGGTCATGATCTTGAACGCGAGCGCGGAGAACGGCTCGTCATCGCTCGGATGGCGTTCCGCTTCCTTGTCGTGGAGGTCGTGGCCGAGGATCGCGGGCACGTCGACGGGCGACGGCAGATAGTCGATCACGGCGTCGAGCATCGCCTGCACGCCCTTGTTCTTGAACGCGCTGCCGCACAGCATCGGCACGATCTCGTTGGCGACCGTGCGCTTGCGCAGCGCGGCCTTGATCTCGTCCTCGGTCAGCGAGTCGTGGTCGGTCAGATATTTCTCGAGCAGTTCCTCGCTTGCTTCCGCGGCAGCCTCGACCATCTTGTCGTGCCACTCGCGCGCCAGCTCGAGGAGATTCGCGGGAATCTCCTCGTAGCTGAACTTGACGCCCTGGCTCTCGTCGTCCCAGAGGATCGCCTTCATCTTCACGAGATCGACCACGCCCTGGAAGTGGTCCTCCGCGCCGATCGGAATCTGGATCGGCACGGCGACGCCCTTCAGGCGCTCGCCGATCTGGCGCTGCACGCGGAAGAAGTCCGCGCCGACGCGGTCCATCTTGTTGACGAACGCGATACGCGGCACCTTGTACTTGTTCGCCTGGCGCCACACCGTTTCCGACTGCGGCTGCACGCCGCCGACCGAGTCGTAGACCATGCACGCGCCGTCGAGCACGCGCATCGAGCGCTCGACCTCGATCGTGAAGTCGACGTGCCCGGGGGTGTCGATGATGTTGATCCGGTGCTCCGGATAGTTGCCGGCCATGCCTTTCCAGAACGCGGTGGTCGCCGCGGAGGTGATCGTGATCCCGCGTTCCTGTTCCTGCTCCATCCAGTCCATCGTGGCCGCGCCGTCGTGCACCTCGCCGATCTTGTGGCTCACGCCGGTGTAAAACAGGATGCGCTCGGTGGTCGTGGTCTTGCCGGCGTCGATGTGAGCGCTGATACCGATGTTCCTGTAGCGCTCGAT
>NZ_JAAGNW010000002.1:102075-106207 GCF_010645215.1 Burkholderia multivorans
GTTTCCGCCGCGATGCGCGGGCGAAAAAAAACCGGCGCGCAAAGCGGCCGGCTGGCGGGGGCTCGGGCAGCGCGCCTCAGCGCGGCTGCGGCAGCCCGTCGATCTTCATGCCCGGCTTGATGCCCTTGGCGGCGAACCAGCCCTTGCCCATTTCCAGCGCGTAGACGCCGTTGTTGCGCGGGCAGTGGTTGTCGGTGGTCTCCGCTTTCATCTCGTCGACGTCGGTGACGGTGCCGTCCGCGCGGATGAAGGCGATCGACAGCGGAATCAGCGTGTTCTTCATCCAGAAACAATGGACTGCATTTTCATCAAAAACGAACAACATGCCTTCGTTAGGCGCGAGTTGCGAGCGATACATCAGGCCTTGCTCGCGATCGGCGTCGTTCGCGGCGACCGCAGCGTCGATCACGTACATGCCGGCGCGCAATTTCACACGCGGGAACTCGCCGGGCTGCTTGGCGCCGGGCGGCATTTGCGCCAGGGCCGGCGCGGCGGGCAAGCCGGCCGCGGCGAACGCGAGCGCGACGGGAAGGGCGGCGGCCCGGACGAAACGGGCGAGCGAAGAGCGCGGGGAAAATCGCACAGCGGGGCTCCTATCGGACACGAGACCCGCATGGTACGCGAAGCGCGGTGACGCGCGCAGCCGGCGGGCGCAAAAAGAAAAAGGCAGATCGCCTCGCGGTGATCTGCCTCTCAACGCCGTAAGAACGGCAACTGCGTGTTCTTGACTGCGTTATTACAACTTTCTTACTTAGTTCGAAGCAGCTGCCGGGGCTTCAGCGGCGCTGGCTTCCTTCTTTGCGTGCGCCTTCTTGTGTGCGTGCTTCTTGTGCGCCTTCTTTGCAGCCGGTGCCGAAGCAGCGTCAGCAGCCGGAGCAGCTGCCGGTGCCGAAGCTTGTGCGAAAGCTGCCGTTGCGAAGAGGCCAGCGACCAGAGCGGCGATCAGTTTGTTCATGTTGTGTTTCCTCAGCTTTAGTTAATTAACCAAATGACCCGGCATAGGAGTCATGTCGTCTAACGGGGCCATCCACCTTTCGGTTGACAGACACATCGAGAAAAAATCTCGTCGCGCTGCGGGCGTTTCGCCGGATCTTGATGTCGCGCAAACGACGGAGCCGCGGCTGTCACGCCAATGCCGGATAGCTAAAAGTGGCATCTGCGTGGTTTAACGCGGCAGGTTCGCGGCCGGTTGACGTCGCGTCGACACACACTTTCAGCGCGCCTGCGCGAATCCGTCCCACGGCGCGCGCGCAGGCAGCTCGAGCGTCGCGCCCGGCGCGAGGTCGAGCGCGAACAGGTCGAGCGCGCCGATGCCGACGCGCACGAGCCGCAAGGTCGGGAAACCGACCGCCGCGGTCATCCGTCGCACCTGGCGGTTCTTGCCTTCGGTGATCGCGAGTTCGATCCAGGCCGTCGGGATCGCCGCGCGATGGCGGATCGGCGGGGTGCGCGGCCAGAGCGCGTCGGACGGCTCGACGAAGCTCGCCTGACACGGGCGCGTCACGTAGTCGCCGAGATCGACGCCGCGCGCGAGCGCCTTCAGCGTGCCTGCGTCGGGGGCGCCCTCGACCTGCGCCCAGTAGCGTTTCACGAGCTTGTGGCGCGGCTCCGCGATGCGCGCCTGCAGCGCGCCGTCGTCGGTCAGCAGCAGCAGGCCCTCGCTGTCGGCGTCGAGCCGGCCGGCCGGGTAGACGCCGGGCGTCCTGACCCAGTCGCCGAGCGAGGCGCGGGTCTCGTGCGCGGAGAACTGGCAGATGGTGCCGTACGGTTTGTTGAGGGCGAGGAGGGGCATGGCGGGCGGCGGCGGGCCGCCCGGGCGGCCCGCGTCATATGGCAAATGGCGGAATCTTAATGCATAATACGGAACGGTAACTCTTTTGTCTTATATAAGACTTGAGCGGAACCTGATGCACCGCTCCCGGCTTGCGCGCCGCCGCGCCGTCAGCGGGCGCTAGAATAGCGATTCGCTGTTGCAGGCGCGGAACGGGCGCGCAGTCGCGAGCCAGGCAGCCATCAGCAGATTCCTAATCAGCCCAGCCATCTCACTGGAGTCGACCATGCCGTATCAGCACATCAAGGTTCCGGAGGGCGGTGACAAGATCACCGTCAACAAAGACTACTCGCTCAATGTGTCCGATCAGCCGATCATTCCCTATATCGAAGGGGACGGCACGGGCTTCGATATCACGCCGGTGATGATCAAGGTGGTCGACGCGGCGGTCGAGAAGACCTACGGCGGCAAGCGCAGGATCCACTGGATGGAGATCTACGCGGGCGAGAAGGCGACCAAGGTATACGGTCCGGACGTCTGGCTGCCGGAAGAGTCGCTGCAGGTGCTGAAGGAATACGTGGTGTCGATCAAGGGGCCGCTCACGACCCCGGTCGGCGGCGGGATCCGCTCGCTGAACGTTGCGCTGCGCCAGGAGCTGGACCTCTACGTCTGCCTGCGCCCGGTGCGCTATTTCAAGGGCGTGCCGTCGCCCGTGCGCGAGCCCGAAAAAACCGACATGGTGATCTTCCGCGAGAACTCGGAAGACATCTACGCCGGCATCGAGTGGGCGGCGGAGTCGGAGCAGGCCAAGAAGGTGATCCGCTTCCTGCGCGACGAGATGGGCGTGAAGAAGATCCGCTTCCCGGACACCTCGGGGATCGGCATCAAGCCGGTGTCGCGCGAGGGCACGGAGCGCCTCGTGCGCAAGGCGATCCAGTACGCGATCGACAACAACCGCAAGTCGGTCACGCTGGTCCACAAGGGCAACATCATGAAGTTCACGGAAGGCGCGTTCCGTGACTACGGCTATGCGCTCGCGCAGAAGGAATTCGGCGCCGAGCTGATCGACGGCGGCCCGTGGATGCGCATCAAGAATCCGAAGACGGGTGCGGAGATCGTGATCAAGGATTCGATCGCGGACGCGTTCCTCCAGCAGATCCTGCTGCGTCCGGCCGAATACGACGTGATCGCGACGCTGAACCTGAACGGCGATTACATCTCCGACGCGCTGGCCGCCCAGGTCGGCGGGATCGGCATTGCGCCGGGCGCGAACCTGTCGGATTCGGTCGCGCTGTTCGAGGCCACGCACGGCACGGCGCCGAAGTACGCGGGCAAGGACTACGTGAATCCGGGTTCGGAAATCCTCTCGGCGGAAATGATGCTGCGCCACCTCGGCTGGACCGAGGCAGCCGATGCGATCATCGCCGCGATGGCGAAGTCGATCCTCCAGAAGCGCGTCACGTACGACTTCGCGCGCCTGATGGAAGGCGCGACCCAGGTGTCGTGCTCCGGCTTCGGTCAGGTGCTGATCGAGAACATGTAAGTCTGCCGGCCGCCGGCCTGCGCCGGCGGCCTGTCGCGCGCGGCAGCGGGCCGGCGCGCGGCGATTCGAGGGCGGCCGCGAGCGGTTCCGGCTCCCCTCCATGCCCGCGTCCGATGGCGCTGGCGCGCCTGCCGTTTCGCGATCGTCCCGATCGCATCACCGCCGGTTCCGCGCCGGCTTCAATATTTCAGTCGCAACGCATCAAGCTCATGTCCAACTCGCCGAAGATCATCTACACCCTCACCGACGAAGCGCCCGCGCTCGCCACCTATTCGCTGCTGCCGATCGTCGAGGCATTCACGCGTCCGTCGGGCGTCGCGGTCGAAACCCGCGACATCTCGCTCGCGGGCCGCATCGTCGCCGCGTTCCCGGAGCGCCTGTCGCCCGAGCAGAAGAGCGCCGACGCACTTGCCGAGCTGGGCCAGCTCACCACCCGGCCGGAAGCGAACATCATCAAGCTGCCGAACATCAGCGCATCGGTGCCGCAGCTGAAGGCCGCGATCGCCGAACTGCAGGCGCAGGGCTACGCGCTGCCCGACTATCCGGAGCATCCGGCGAACGACGCCGAGAAGGACGCCAAGGCGCGCTACGACAAGATCAAGGGCAGCGCGGTGAACCCGGTGCTGCGCGAGGGCAACTCGGATCGCCGCGCGCCGCTGTCGGTCAAGAACTACGCACGCAAGCACCCGCACAAGATGGGCGCGTGGCACGCGGATTCGAAGGCGCACGTCGCGCACATGAGCGCCGGCGACTTCTACGGCAGCGAGCGCTCGGCGCTGATCGGCGCGGCGGGCAGCGTGCGCATCGAGCTGACGGCC
>NZ_JAAGNW010000002.1:106217-113073 GCF_010645215.1 Burkholderia multivorans
TCGATGCGTCGGTGCTGAGCAAGAAGGCGCTGCGCGCCTTCCTCGCCGAGCAGATCGAGGACGCGAAGCGCAAGGAAGTGCTGTTCTCGGTGCATCTGAAGGCAACGATGATGAAGGTCTCGGATCCGATCATCTTCGGCCATGCGGTCTCGGTGTTCTACCAGGACGTGCTCGACAAGCATGCCGGCGTGCTCGCGCAGGCGGGCTTCAACCCGAACAACGGCATCGGCGACCTGTACGCGCGCCTCAAGGATCTGCCCGAAGACACTCGCGCCGCGATCGAGGCCGACCTGAAGGCCGAATACGCGCGCCGCGCGCAGCTCGCGATGGTCAATTCGGACAAGGGCATCACCAGCCTGCACGTGCCGAGCGACGTGATCGTCGACGCCGCGATGCCGGCGATGATCCGCGAGTCGGGCTGCATGTGGGGCCCCGACGGCGCGCTGTACGACGCCAAGGCGGTGATCCCGGATCGCTGCTATGCGGGCGTCTACCAGGCCGTGATCGAGGACTGCAAGCAGCACGGCGCGTTCGATCCGGTGACGATGGGCAGCGTGCCGAACGTCGGCCTGATGGCGCAGGCGGCTGAGGAATACGGTTCGCACGACAAGACCTTCCAGATCCCGGCCGACGGCGTCGTGCGCGTGATCGACGAGGCGGGCCAGGTGCTGCTCGAGCACGCGGTCGAAGCCGGCGACATCTGGCGCATGTGCCAGACCAAGGACGCCCCGGTGCAGGACTGGGTCAAGCTCGCGGTGAGCCGCGCCCGCGCGACCGGCGCGCCGGCCGTGTTCTGGCTCGATCCGGCGCGCGCACACGATGCGCAGGTGATCCGCAAGGTCGAGCAGTACCTGAAGGATCACGACACCAACGGTCTCGATATCCGCATCATGACGCCCGTCGACGCGACGCGTTTCTCGCTCGAGCGCATCCGCGCGGGCCAGGACACGATCTCGGTCACCGGCAACGTGCTGCGCGACTACCTGACCGACCTGTTCCCGATCATGGAACTCGGCACCAGCGCCAAGATGCTGTCGATCGTGCCGCTGATGGCGGGCGGCGGGATGTTCGAGACGGGCGCGGGCGGTTCGGCGCCGAAGCACGTGCAGCAGTTCGTCGAGGAAGGCTTCCTGCGCTGGGATTCGCTCGGCGAATTCCTCGCGCTCGCCGCGTCGCTCGAACACCTCGGCAACGCCTACGCGAACCCGCGTGCGCTGGTGCTCGCGAAGACGCTCGACCAGGCGACCGGCAAGTTCCTCGACGAGAACAAGTCGCCGGCGCGCAAGGTCGGCGGCCTCGACAATCGCGGCAGCCATTTCTATCTGTGCTTCTATTGGGCGCAGGCGCTCGCCGCGCAGACCGAGGACGCCGCGCTGCAGGCGCAGTTCGCGGGTGTCGCGAAGGCGCTCGCCGAGCATGAGGTGCGCATCCTGGAAGAGCTGGCCGCCGCGCAGGGCAAGCCGGTCGACATCGGCGGCTACTATCGTCCGAACGTCGCGCTGACGAGCCAGGCGATGCGTCCGAGCGCGACGCTGAACGGCATCATCGACGCGATCGCCTGACGGATCCGTCAGGCGCGGGCCTGAACGCCGCGCCGGATGTGAAAAGGGCCGCCCGCGCGCCAGCGCGGGCGGCCCTTCGTCATTTCAGACGTGGACGATTTCCCAGTCGGCGAGCTGCTCGGGCACTTCGAGGGTCGCCGTATCCAGCTCGACGAGGCTGTCGCAGCAGGCGCCGCGCGCGAGCTGATCGGCGGCGTGCTCGGGGCTCGCGAACGCGCCCAGCGACGTGTTGCCGAAGGTGGCTTCCCAACCGTTGCTGCCGGGCAGGATGTAGAACGACCCTTGTGCCGAACCGAAGCGGAATCCCTTCATTTTCGCTCTCCCTAACTGAATCGAACTCGAAACCTTTGCTTGCCTGCCGCGGATCGTGGTGTGTCGCGACGAGGGCCTTGAGATGAAGTCTACGTGCGCGCCGGGAGGGTCGGGACGGCGTAGAAGTTTTTCTCGAAACAAAAATATCTTTGAATAAACAATGGTTTGCGAAGGTGATTCCGGGATGCGGAATGATTTGCGGCATTGCGAAACCCGCTATTTGTGCCGCGCACCATTTGTTTTTACAGTGCAAGCACTCGTGCCGCATCGTGAAATATCGGGCAGGAGCCGGGATCTCTGCGCGCGCGCTGCATGAACCGGCCGCGAACGGATTGCGACGAATGCGCGCAGCGCGTCGCGCGCGCGTCACGTGAGGTATTGTCGGGGTTTCGTTTCGCGGGCCGTCGGCCCGCACGGCTAGAAGGATTTCATCGATGCTACGCAGGCAATTTCTGGCGCGCACGCTCGGCGCCGCGGTCGGTACGCTGGTGACGCGCACGGCGTTGGCGCAGGGCCACGCCATGCACGCGATGCCCGGCATGGCGCCGATGTCCGGGATGACGGACATGGCGGACGCGGGCGAGGCGCTGCCGCTCGCGGCGGCCGATGCGTTGCCGGCCGGCGCGCCGCTCGCGCCGCTGCGGGTGCTCGCGAACGAGAGCCGGGAAGCCGGCGTGTTCCGCGCGACGCTGACCGTGCAGCCGGTTGCGCGGCCGCTGCTCGCGGGCGCGGCGCCCACCACGTTCTGGCAGTACGGCGCGGAGCGCGACGGGCCGGTGGTGGGCCCGCTGATCGACGTGCGCGAGGGCGGTGCGGTCGAGATCCGCGTCGTCAATCACCTGAAGCAGCCGACCACGATTCACTGGCACGGGCTGCCGGTGCCGCCCGATCAGGACGGCAATCCGTCCGAGCCGATCGCGCCGGGCGCGACGCATGTCTATCGCTTCACGTTGCCGAAGGGCAGCGCGGGCACCTACTGGTATCACCCGCATCCGCACATGATGACGGCGGAGCAGGTGTTCCGCGGCCTGGCAGGGCCGTTCATCGTGCGGGCCGCCGACGATCCGCTCGCCGGCTGGCCGGAGCAATTCCTGTTCTTCTCGGACCTGAAGCTCGCTCGCGACGGCTCGATTCCGCCGAACGACATGATGGACTGGATGAATGGCCGCGAAGGGCAGTTCGTGCTGGTCAACGGCGCGCGCCGCCCGCGGCTGACGGCCGGCGGCGATGCGCGCTGGCGTCTGTGGAACGCGTGCAGCGCACGCTACTTGCGCATCACCTTCGACGACGGCCGGCCGTTCACGCAGGTCGGCACCGACGGCGGCCTGTTCGACGCGCCGCGCGAAGTCACGACGCTGCTGCTCGCGCCGGGCGAGCGCGCCGAGGTGCTGGTGCGCGCGGGCGAGCGCCCCGCGCGGGCGGTGCTGACGGCGGGCGAATACGATCGCAGCAAGATGGGGATGTCGGACGACGGCCACGACACGCTGCCTGCCGACCCGGCGCTGCCGCTCGCCGACGTCGCGTTCGACCCGGCGCCCGCGCGTGCGGTGCCGGCGCGCCTGCGCGCGGTGCCCGCGCTCGGCGAGCCCGGCGCGCGCAAGGAGGTGGTGCTCAGCGAGGCGATGGACATGGACGCGATGATGAGCGGCCCCGCGCACGGGCGGCCGGCCGGCATGCGCTTCATGATCAACGGCCGCACCTACGCGCCGCCTCGCGCCACGTTTACGAGCCGGCGCGGCGAGGTCGAGTTATGGACGATCCGTAACGAAACCGACATGGATCATCCGTTCCACCTGCACGGCACGCAGTTCCAGGTGGTCGAGCGCGAGCGCGCGGGCACCAAGGCGGCCGAGCCCTACCGCGCGTGGCGCGATACGGTGAACCTGGCGAAAGGGGAGGTGGTGCGCGTGCTCACGGTGCAGCCGGAGCGCGGCGAGCGGATGTTCCACTGCCATATCCTCGAGCATGAGGATCTCGGCATGATGGGAACGTTGAAAGTGGTTTGAAATGGGCGGCGCGGATCATAGCCGACGCGCCGTCGCCAAAAAGAAACCCGGCTCGCGGCCGGGTTTCCCGAAGCACGACCCAGGTTGCCGTCAGGCAGCCTGGATGTTCGATGCTTGCTTGCCCTTCGGCCCTTGCACGACCTCAAAGCTCACTTTCTGGCCTTCTTTCAGGGTCTTGAAGCCCTGCATGTTGATTGCCGAGAAATGTGCAAACAGATCTTCACCGCCCTCGTCGGGCGTGATGAAGCCAAAGCCCTTCGCGTCATTGAACCATTTGACAATACCAGTTGCCATACCTACTTCCCCTGTCACACAGTCGCTACTTACCACGAGCACGCTCGAAAAGCTAAACGACCGGCAATGCAGCCGTTCCCCCCTCACAAGCTCACCTCGGCCTCTTTCACGTCCGTCGAAAAGACAAATTGAAAAAAGTGCCAGCTTGATTGTTGGCGCTCTTAATTTAAGTGTCAAGAAAATTTTTAGACATATTCGATGACGTTGCAAACAGCGCATTTTCAGGGTTTATCCCGCTTTGCCGGTGCGCATCGAGGCGAGCGAGGGCTCTTGAAAAGTCGCATAATCGACTCACATACCAGACTCACGTGGCCTGCGTTCGCGATCCCGCACGATGTGGGATACTCGATGCAGGCGTGACGGGCGATGCAGTGTTCACCCGTCCGCGCATCACAGGGAAGCCGGCACCGCAGCCGGCTTCCTTGTGATGCGAGCGGGGCGCTCCCGATGGTCGGGGAGCTGGGGAGGGCGCCGGCGCGAGTCGGTTAACGACAGGATTGCGGGCCTGTCCGAGTTGTTTAGAATGGGTGTATGGCGATTATCCCGGACAAGCAGGACAGCACCGTCCTGGAACGCAAGGAGCAGAAACTCAAGCCGCCTTCGATGTTCAAGGTGGTGCTCCTCAACGACGATTTCACGCCGATGGAGTTTGTCGTGATGGTCGTGCAGGAGTATTTCAAGAAGGATCGCGAAACAGCGACGCAGATTATGTTGAAAGTGCATCGCGAAGGGCGGGGGGTTTGTGGGGTCTATACGCGAGATATCGCGTCGACCAAGGTCGAGCAAGTCGTTACCCATGCGCGGCAGGCAGGGCATCCGCTGCAGTGCGTGATGGAGGAAGCATGATTGCCCAGGAATTGGAAGTCAGCCTGCATATGGCGTTCATGGAAGCGCGCCAGGCGCGGCATGAGTTCATTACGGTCGAACATCTTTTACTGGCCCTGCTGGACAACCCGACAGCAGCCGAGGTGTTGCGCGCGTGCGCGGCGAACATCGAGGACCTGCGTCAGAACCTGCGCAACTTCATTCACGACAATACGCCCACCGTGCCGGGCACCGACGACGTCGACACCCAGCCGACGCTCGGTTTCCAGCGCGTGATCCAGCGGGCGATCATGCACGTGCAGTCGACGTCCAACGGCAAGAAGGAAGTCACGGGCGCGAACGTGCTCGTCGCGATCTTCGGCGAGAAGGACTCGCACGCGGTCTACTACCTGCAGCAGCAGGGCGTGACGCGTCTCGACGTCGTCAACTTCATCTCGCACGGCAGCGCGAAGACGAGCAGCGGCGAGGCCGCGAAGTCGAGCGACGCGAACGCCGAGGGCGAGGACGCGAATGCGCAGAAGGAAACGCCGCTCGCGCAGTTCACGCAGAACCTCAACCAGATGGCGAAGGACGGCCGCATCGATCCGCTGATCGGGCGCGAGTCCGAGGTCGAGCGCGTCGTGCAGGTGCTGTGCCGCCGCCGCAAGAACAATCCGCTGCTGGTCGGCGAGGCCGGGGTCGGCAAGACCGCGATCGCCGAAGGGCTCGCGTATCGCATCACGCGCGGCGAGGTGCCGGACATCCTCGCGAACGCGCAGGTCTATTCGCTCGACATGGGCGCGCTGCTCGCGGGCACCAAGTATCGCGGCGATTTCGAGCAGCGTCTGAAGACGGTGCTGAAGGAACTGAAGGAGCGCCCGCACGCGATCCTCTTCATCGACGAGATCCACACGCTGATCGGCGCAGGCGCCGCGTCGGGCGGCACGCTCGACGCGTCCAACCTGCTGAAGCCGGCGCTGTCGTCGGGTACGCTCAAGTGCATCGGCGCGACCACCTTCACCGAATATCGCGGCATCTTCGAGAAGGATGCGGCGCTGTCGCGGCGCTTCCAGAAGGTCGACGTGACCGAGCCGTCCGTCGAGCAGACGGTGGCGATCCTGCGCGGCCTGAAGTCGCGCTTCGAGGAACACCACGGCGTCAAGTATTCGTCGGGCGCGCTGTCCGCCGCCGCTGAGCTGTCCGCACGCTTCATCACCGACCGTCATCTGCCGGACAAGGCGATCGACGTGATCGACGAGGCGGGCGCGGCGCAGCGGATCCTGCCGAAGTCGAAGCAGAAGAAGACGATCGGCAAGAGCGAGATCGAGGAAATCATCTCGAAGATCGCGCGGGTTCCGCCGCAAAGCGTGTCGCAGGACGACCGCAGCAAGCTGCAGACGCTCGACCGCGACCTGAAGAGCGTCGTGTTCGGCCAGGATCCGGCGATCGATGCGCTCGCCGCGTCGATCAAGATGGCGCGCGCAGGGCTCGGCAAGATGGACAAGCCGATCGGCGCGTTCCTGTTCTCCGGCCCGACCGGCGTCGGCAAGACCGAGGTGGCGCGGCAGCTCGCGTTCACGCTCGGCATCGAGCTGATCCGCTTCGACATGTCGGAGTACATGGAGCGTCACGCGGTGAGCCGCCTGATCGGTGCGCCGCCCGGCTATGTCGGTTTCGACCAGGGCGGGCTGCTGACCGAGGCGGTCACGAAGAAGCCGCACTGCGTGCTGCTGCTCGACGAGATCGAGAAGGCGCATCCGGATATCTACAACGTGCTGCTGCAGGTGATGGACCACGGCACGCTGACCGACAACAACGGCCGCAAGGCGGATTTCCGCAACGTCATCATCATCATGACGACGAACGCGGGCGCGGAGT
>NZ_JAAGNW010000002.1:113083-116307 GCF_010645215.1 Burkholderia multivorans
CGGAGTCGATGCAGAAGGCGACGATCGGCTTCACGACGCGCCGCGAGACGGGCGACGAGATGGCCGACATCAAGCGTCTGTTCACGCCGGAGTTCCGCAACCGCCTCGACTCGATCATCAGCTTCCGCTCGCTCGATGAGGAAATCATCATGCGCGTGGTCGACAAGTTCCTGATTCAGCTCGAGGAGCAGCTGCACGAGAAGAAGGTCGACGCGTTGTTCACCGATGCGCTGCGCAAGCATCTCGCGAAGCACGGCTTCGATCCGCTGATGGGTGCGCGGCCGATGCAGCGCCTGATCCAGGACACGATCCGGCGCGCGCTGGCCGACGAGTTGCTGTTCGGCAAGCTGCTGAACGGCGGGCACGTGACGGTCGACGTCGACGAGAGCGACAAGGTTTCGCTGTCGTTCGACAAGGCCGCGACGCCGCCGAGCAAGTCCGAGGAAGCGGTCGAGCTTGAATAGCGGGCAGCGGTAACGCAGGATCCAACGGCGCGGGAGCTTCCCGCGCCGTTTGTTTTATCGACAGGATGTTCAGCAAGGACGCAGGGAGCAGGTCGTGACACAACAACAACGGACGTTCGACTCGATCGTCGAGCGCGAAAAAGGCCTGCGGCGCGGCCTCGGTTCGGGGCAGATGGCGATGATCGCGATCGGCGGCGCGATCGGTACGGGTTTGTTTCTCGGCAGCGGGTTCGCGGTCGGGCTGGCCGGCCCGGGCGTGCTCGTGTCGTATGCGATCGGCGCACTGATCGCGCTGCTGCTGATGGGTGCGCTCGCCGAGATGACGGTCGTGCATCCGACCGCCGGTTCGTTCGGCGCCTATGCCGAGCACTATGTCGGGCCGCTCGCGGGCTTCCTGGTCCGCTATGCGTACTGGTTCGCGGTGGTGTTCGCGATCGGCACCGAGATCAGTGCGATCGCGGTCTTCATGAAGTACTGGTTCCCCGCCGTACCGGGCTGGTACTGGGTGGTCGCATTCTCGGCCGTGCTGATCGCGGTGAACATGGCGAGCGTGACGCTGTACGGCGTGGTCGAGTATGCGTTCTCGCTGCTCAAGATCGCGGCCATCGTCGTGTTCATCGTGCTGGGCGCCTATCTGGTCTGGTCCGCGCCTGCCGGGTCCACGCTCGGCCTCGCGAACTACACCGCGCACGGCGGCTTCTTCCCGAAGGGCGGCTGGGGCGTCTGGGTGGCCGTGATCGTCGCGATCTTCAGCTATATGAGCATCGAAACCGTCGCGCTGTCGGCGATGAACAGCCAGCTGTACGTGACGAGCCGCATGATGTTCAGCCTGTCGCGCGCAGGCCTCGCGCCGGCGGTGTTCGGGCGGGTCAGGGCGAACGGCGTACCGCTCGCCGCGCTGCTCGTGTCGACGAGCGGCGTCGCGGTGGCGACCGTGCTGGTCGCGCGCTATCCGGAGACCGCGTTCACGCTGATGATGGCGATCGCGATGTTCGGCGCGCTGTTCACCTGGCTGATGATCTTCGTCACGCACCTGTTCTTCCGGGCCCGCTATCGCGGCCCGGCGCCCGCGTTCCGGATGTGGCTGCATCCCGTGGGCAGCCTGCTCGGCGGCGCGCTCGTCGCGGCCATCCTGGCCACCACGGCGTTTACGCGCGAATTCGGCATGACCATGAAGGTCGGGGTGGCGTTCATCGTGCTGCTGACGCTCGCCTACCAGTTTCACTACCGCACGCGGCACATCCGCTGACGCGACGCCTGCCGCTTACTGGCGGCCGGTGCTGCCGAAGCCGCCCGCGCCGCGCTCGCTGTCGGCGAACGCGTCGACGAGATTGAAGCTCGCCTGCATGACCGGCACGATCACGAGCTGCGCGAGACGATCGAACGGGTTCAGCGTGAATTCGGTCTGGCCGCGGTTCCAGGTCGAGATCATCAGCTCGCCCTGGTAGTCGGAGTCGATCAGGCCGACCAGGTTGCCGAGCACGATGCCGTGCTTGTGGCCGAGGCCCGAGCGCGGCAGGATCAGCGCGGCGTAACCCGGGTCGGCGACGTGGATCGCGAGACCGGTGCGCACGAGCGCGGTTTCGCCCGGGCGCAGCACGAGCGGCGCAGCGAGGCACGCGCGCAGGTCGAGGCCGGCGCTGCCGGGCGTCCCGTAGGCGGGCAGGTAGTCGCGCATCCGCGCATCGCGGATCTTGAGGTCGAGTTTCATACGGCGTGGATCAGTGAATCAGTGACGAATGACAACGCGCGGCCGCGAGGCGCGGCCGCGCAGCGGCGGGAATCAGATCAGGCGCGCGTCCGGCAGACGCTTCGCGATTTCGCCGATCAGCGTGTGCGCGAGCGTCGTCTTGTCCGCGCGCGGCAGGCGCGTCGAACCGCTTGCCTCGAACAGCACGACTTCATTGTCGTCGCGCCCGAACGTGAGCGGCCCGAGGTTGCCGATCAGCAGCGGCACGTTCTTGCGCACGCGCTTTTCTTCGCCATGCACGTCGAGGTCGCCGCTCTCCGCGGCGAAGCCGACGCAGAACGGCGGGTGCGGCATGGCCGCGACGGTGGCCAGGATGTCGGGGTTCTCGACGAAGGCGAGCGCCGGCGTCTTGCGATCGGCGCTCTTCTTGATCTTGTGTTCGGCGGGGTGGGCGGCGCGCCAGTCGGCGACCGCGGCCACCGCGATGAACAGGTCGGCGTCGGTCACCGCGTTCAGGACGGCGTCGTGCATCTGCTGCGCGGTCTGCACGTCCTCGCGGGTGACGCCCCACGGCGTCGCCAGCGCGACCGGGCCGGCCACCAGGTGCACGTCGGCGCCCGCCTGCTGCGCCGCGCGCGCGAGCGCGAAGCCCATCTTGCCGCTCGAGCGGTTGGTCAGGCCCCGCACCGGATCGAGCGGTTCGAAGGTCGGGCCGGCCGTGATCAGCACGCGCCGGTGCGCCAGCACCTTCGGCTGGAAATGCGCGACGATCGCTTCGTAGATCGCGTCCGGTTCGAGCATCCGGCCGTCGCCGACTTCACCGCACGCCTGCGCGCCCGAATCGGGGCCGAGCACCGAGACGCCGTCCGCGCGCAGTTGCGCGACGTTGCGCTGGGTGGCGGGGTTCTGCCACATCTGCCGGTTCATCGCGGGCACGAGCAGCAGCGGACAGTCGCGCGCGACGCACAGCGTCGACAGCAGGTCGTCGGCGAAGCCGTGCGCGAGCTTCGCGAGGAAGTCGGTCGAGGCGGGGGCGATCACGATCGCGTCCGCCTCGCGCGACAGGTCGG
>NZ_JAAGNW010000002.1:116317-126707 GCF_010645215.1 Burkholderia multivorans
CTTGTAGCAGGCGATGCCGCCCGTCAGGCCGAGGACGAGATGTTTTCCTGTGAGTTCTGCGTGTGCCAACTGAGGCCTCCGGAAGCACGTGGCGGCCGGCGCGCGGCGCCGGCCCTGCGCGCAGTGTAAGCGTTCAGCGCGTGCCGCGCACGCGGCGCAGCTCGTCGTAGACCAGCAGGATCGCACCGATCGTGATCGCCGAATCGGCGAGGTTGAACGCGGGCCAGTGCCAGTTGCCGACGTGGAAGTCGAGGAAGTCGATCACGTGGCCGTACATGAGCCGGTCGATCACGTTGCCGAGCGCGCCGCCGAGGATCAGCGCCAGCGACGCGCTGAACAGGCGCTGCTGGCCGTGGCGCTTGAGCAGGTAGCAGATCACGAGCGTCGCGACGATGCCGAGCGCGGTGAACGCCCAGCGCTGCCAGCCGCCGGCGGTCGCGAGAAAGCCGAACGCGGCGCCGCGGTTGTAGATCAGCGTCAGGTTGAAGAACGGCGCGAGCGGATGCAGCACGCCGTACGCGAAGGTCTTCAGCACCGCGATCTTGGTCAACTGATCGAACAGGATCACGATCAGCGAAATGCCGAGCCACGGCGCGAGCGTCCCGCTCGACGATTTCGACAGGGTCTTGGCCATTAAGCGATGCTCCGGGTTTCGCCGTTTTCGAACAGGTTGGAGAAGCAGCGGCCGCACAGCGTCGGGTGGTCGGCGTGGGCGCCGACGTCCGCGCGGTAGTGCCAGCAGCGTTCGCATTTCTGGTACTTCGACGCCGCCACGTCGACGCCTTCGTGCGCCTCGTCGTCGACGCGGACCACGGTCGCGGCCGAGGTGATCAGCACGAACTTGAGGTCGTCGCCGAGGCTCGCGAGCGCGTCGTAGCGCGCGCCGCTCGCGTGCAGCGTCAGCTCCGCCTGCAGCGACGAGCCGATGCGGTTCTCGGTGCGGGCTTCCTCGAGCGCCTTCGTCACGTTGCCGCGCACTTCGCGCAGCAGCGTCCACTTGTCGACCAGCGCCTGCGCGCCGGCGATCTCCGGATACGCGTAGTAGGTCTCGGTGAAGATCGTCTCGGCGCCCGGCTGGAACACCTGCCACGCTTCCTCGGCCGTGAACGACAGGAACGGCGCGAGCACGCGCAGCAGGCCCTGCGTCACGTGGTAGAGCGCGGTCTGCGCGGAGCGGCGCGCGACGGAGCCCGCCGCGCTCGTGTACAGGCGATCCTTCAGCACGTCGAGGTAGAAGCCGCCGAGGTCTTCCGAGCAGTAGGTCTGCAGCTTCGCGACCACCGGATGGAACTCGTACTTCTCGTAGTGGGCGAGCAGCTCGGTTTGCAGCTGCGCGGAGAACGCGATCGCGTAGCGGTCGATCTCGAGCCATTGCTCGGGCGGCACGGCGTGCTGCGCGTAGTCGAAGTCCGACAGGTTCGCGAGCAGGAAGCGCAGCGTGTTGCGGATCCGGCGGTAGCCTTCCGTCACGCGCTTGAGGATTTCCTCGGAGATCGCCAGCTCGCCCGAGTAGTCGGTCGACGCGATCCACAGCCGGATGATTTCCGCGCCGAGGCGGTTCGCGACCTCGTGCGGGTCGATCCCGTTGCCGAGCGACTTGCTCATCTTGCGGCCTTCGCCGTCGACCGTGAAGCCGTGCGTGAGCAGGCCCTTGTACGGCGCGCGGCCGTCGAGCATCGAGGCCGTCAGCAGCGACGAGTGGAACCAGCCGCGGTGCTGGTCCGAGCCTTCGAGGTACAAGTCGGCCGGGAACTGCAGCTGGTCCTGGTGCGAGCCGCGCAGCACGTGCCAGTGGGTCGTGCCCGAGTCGAACCACACGTCGAGCGTGTCGCGGTTCTTTTCATACAGGTTGGCGTCGTCGCCGATCAGCTCGCGCGGATCGAGCGTCTGCCAGGCTTCGATCCCGCCTTGCTCGACCCGCTGCGCGACCGCTTCGAGCAGCTCCAGCGTGCGCGGATGCAGCTCGCCGGTTTCCTTGTGCACGAAGAACGCCATCGGCACGCCCCATTGGCGCTGGCGCGACAGCGTCCAGTCGGGCCGGTTCGCGATCATGCTGAAGAGGCGCTGCTTGCCCCACGACGGGTAGAACGCGGTCGCCTCGACGCCCTCGAGCGCGGTCTCGCGCAGCGTGCCCTTGCCGTCGTTCGGCTTGACGTCCATGCCGGCGAACCACTGCGAGGTCGCGCGGTAGATGATCGGGGTCTTGTGGCGCCAGCAGTGCATGTAGCTGTGCGTGTACTTCTCGCTGCGCAGCAGCGTGCCGGCCGCGTCGAGCGCTTCGATCACCTTCGGGTTCGCGTCCCAGATCGACAGCCCGCCGAACAGCGGCAGCGATTCGCCGTAGCGGCCGTCGCCCATCACCGGGTTGATGATGTCGGAGTCGGTCATGCCGTGCGCCTTGCAGGACACGAAGTCCTCGACGCCGTAGGCGGGCGACGAGTGGACCACGCCCGTGCCGGTGTCGGTCGTCACGTAGTCGCCGAGGTAGGCGGGCGCGGTGCGGCGGTAGCCCGGGTGGGCGCCCGCGAGCGGGTGGTGGAAGCGCAGGTTCGCGAGCTTCGCGCCCGGGGCCGTCGCGATCACTTCGCCCGTCAGGCCGAACTCCGTCAGGCACGCGGCGACGCGCTCCTCGGCCAGGATCAGCAGGCCGCGCGGGGTGTCGACGAGCGCGTAGACGATTTCCGGATGGAGGTTGAGCGCCTGGTTCGCGGGGATGGTCCACGGCGTGGTGGTCCAGATCACGATGCCGCCCTCGGCGCGCGGCAGCGCGGCGAGGCCGAACGCCTGCGCGGTCTTTTCCGGCTCGGCGAACGGGAACAGCACGTCGATCGTCGGATCGGTGCGGTCCTTGTACTCGACTTCCGCCTCGGCGAGCGCCGAGCCGCAATCGAAGCACCAGTTGACGGGCTTGAGCCCGCGATACACATAGCCTTTCTCGATGATCTTGCCGAGCGCGCGGATCTCGCCCGCCTCGTTGACGAAGTTCATCGTCTTGTACGGATTGCCCCAGTCGCCGAGCACGCCGAGCCGCTTGAAACCGACCTTCTGCTTCTCGATCTGCTCGGTCGCGTAGGTGCGCGCCTTGCTCATCACTTCGGCGGCCGGCAGCGCCTTGCCGAACTGCTTCTCGATCTGGATCTCGATCGGCATGCCGTGGCAGTCCCAGCCCGGCACGTAGGGGGCGTCGAAGCCCGCCATGTTGCGCGACTTGACCACCATGTCCTTGAGGATCTTGTTGACCGCGTGGCCGAGGTGGATATCGCCGTTCGCATACGGCGGGCCGTCATGCAGGATGAACTTCGGACGGCCCTGGCTGGCGGCGCGGATCTTCTCGTAGATCCCGCGCGCTTCCCAGTCCTTGACCCATTGCGGCTCGCGCTTCGGCAGGTCGCCGCGCATCGGGAACGGCGTGTCGAGCAGGTTGACCGGATACTTGGCCTGCGGTTTCGAATCGGCTTTCTTGTTGCTCATGATGAGATCGCTGTGAAATCGGGGGGACGCTCGCGCGTCGTGAATCGGGTCGCGGCGCCGGCACCGGGCGCGCGGAAGAGGGCACGCGCGGGGCGTGCCGCGGGATCAGCTAATTCGATCCGTGGCCGAGGTCGCGAAGCCGGTCGCGCGGCTGCCCGGCGCGTGGCCGTGCGCCGCGAAGTACGCGCGGGTGTCGGCGACGTCGTGCGCGATCGCGCGCGACAGCGTTTCGAGATCGTCGAATTTCGCCTCGTCGCGCAGCTTCTTCAGGAATTCGACGCGCACGAGTTTGCCATACGCGTCGCCGTGCCAGTCGAGCAGGTGGACCTCGAGCAGCACGCGGCCGGAATCGTCGACGGTCGGCCGCACGCCGAGGCTCGCGACGCCCGGCAGCGGCGCGGGCCCGAGGCCGTGCACCTGCACCACGAAGATGCCCGACAGCGCCGGGCGCTTGTGCGCGATCGGCAGGTTCAGCGTCGGGAAGCCGAGGTCGCGGCCCAGCTTGAGCCCGTGCGCGACGTGCCCGCTGATCGCGTAGCCGTGGCCGAGCGCGCGCGCGGCTGCATCGAGGTCGCCCGCGGCGAGCGCCGCGCGCACGCCGGAGCTGGAGATGCGCGTGCCGCCCGGATCGGCGAGCGTCGCCATCTGCTCGACCTCGAAGCCGTGGCGCAGGCCCGCGGCCTTGAGCGACGCGAAATCGCCCGCGCGCTTCGCGCCGTAGCAGAAATCGTCGCCGACCATCATCCAGCGCGTATGCAGGCCGTTGACGAGCGTGCGCTCCACGAATGCGTCGGGCGACTGGCTCGCGAACGTGTGGTTGAAGTGTTCGACGACGACCCGGTCGACGCCGTGCTCGCGCAGCGCCTCGAGCTTGTCGCGCAGCATCGCGATGCGCGGCGGCGCGCCGGCCGGGTTGAAGAATTCGCGCGGATGCGGCTCGAAGGTCATCACGCATACCGGCAGCCCGCGCGCGTCCGCCGCCGCGCGCACGCGCGCGAGCAGCGCCTGGTGGCCGCGCTGGACACCGTCGAAGTTGCCGATCGTCAGCGCGCACGGGGCGCGGCTTTCGGCGTTGGGCAGGCCGCGGAAGACTTTCACGATAAGCGGGTGGCAGCGTGGGGATGACGCGGGCAAATGCCGCAAAGCAGAAGATTATAAACGCACGCGAGCCAGGGCGGCTCAGGACGGCGGGATCCTAGAGGGCGAATGGTAAAATCCGCGGATGAAAAAACTTGTCATCCTGATTTCCGGCCGCGGCAGCAACATGGAGGCCCTCGTCGACGCATGCGCGCGCGAACGCTGGCCCGCCCAGATCGCCGCCGTGATCGCCAACCGGCCCGACGCGGCCGGCCTGGCGTTCGCCGCGTCGCACGGCATCGCGACGGCGGTGGTCGACCACCGCGGCTTCGACGGCCGCGACCGCTTCGATGCGGCCCTCGCCGCCGAGATCGACCGCTTCGCCCCGGATCTGATCGTGCTCGCGGGCTTCATGCGCATCCTGACGCCGGCCTTCGTCAAGCGATATGAGGGCCGGATGCTGAATATCCACCCGTCGCTGCTGCCGAGCTTCAAGGGCATCCATACGCATCAGCAGGCGCTCGACGCCGGCGTCGCGCTGCATGGCGCGACCGTGCATTTCGTGATTCCGGAGCTGGACAGCGGCGCGATCGTCGCGCAGGCGGCGCTGCCGGTGCGCGCGGGCGACGACGCGCAGGCGCTGGCCGCGCGCGTGCTGGCGGCCGAGCACGTGCTGTATCCGCGCGCGGTGCGCTGGTTCGTCGACGGGCGGCTGCGCCTGGAGGGCGGCCGGGCGGCCGTCGCGCCGGGCGAGGCGCGCTGGTATTTCACGGACGACGCGAACACGACAACAAATCCGACGGGTGAGGGTGTATGAAGAAGTTGCATGGTTTTCTGATTGGTCAGACTGAGACGCTGCTCGCCGAAGTCCTGAAATTCACCGGCCCGGCCGACGCCACCACGAGCCGCTTTTTCCGCGCGCATCCGAAGCTCGGCCACGCCGAGCGCGGCGTGATCGCCGAGGCGGTGTTCGCGGTGCTGCGCCGGAAGATGGAGTACGGGCACCTCGCCGAGAGCGGTTCCGGCAACCCGGCGCGACGCCTCGCGCTGCTCGGCCTGATGCAGACGGCCGGCCGTTCGGCGCTGCGTCCGCACGTGTCGGACACCGAGTGGGCGTGGCTCGATCACGTGTCGAAGATCGACCCGGCGAGCCTGCCGCTGCGGGTGCGCACCAACCTGCCCGACTGGATCCACCAGGCGCTCGCGCAGCGCCTCGACGCGGAGGAGCTGGCGCAGCTGGCCGCCGCCGTCAACTATCCGGCGCCGCTCGACCTGCGCGCGAACACGCTCAAGGCCAGCCGCGAGCAGGTGCTCGACGGGCTGCGAGCGGTCGGCATCGACGCGGGCGCGACGCCGTTCGCGCCGGCCGGCGTGCGGGTGGCGGGCAAGCCCGCGCTGACCAAGCTCGAACTGTTCCAGGACGGGCTGATCGAGGTGCAGGACGAGGGCAGCCAGCTGCTGTGCTCGCTCGTCGCGCCGCGTCGCGGCGAGATGGTGGTCGATTTCTGCGCCGGTGCGGGCGGCAAGACGCTCGCGCTCGGCGCGATGATGCGCTCGACGGGCCGGCTGTATGCGTTCGACGTGTCCGAGAAGCGGCTCGCCAAACTGAAGCCGCGCCTCGCGCGCAGCGGGCTGTCGAACGTGAACCCGGTGCTGATCGACAGCGAGCACGATGCGAAGATCAAGCGGCTCGCGGGCAAGATCGACCGCGTGCTGGTCGACCCGCCGTGCAGCGGCCTCGGCACGCTGCGCCGCAATCCGGACCTGAAGTGGCGCCAGACCAGCGCGTCGGTCGCCGAGCTGGCGCCGAAGCAGGCGTCGATTCTCGCGAGCGCGGCGCGCCTCGTGAAGAAGGGCGGCCGGCTCGTCTACGCGACCTGCAGCCTGCTCGACGCGGAAAACGAGGCGATCGTCACGGCCTTCCTCGCCGACCATCCCGACTTCACGCTGGTGCCGGCGCGCGACGTGCTCGCCGAGCAGCGCATCGAACGCGAGATGGGCGACTACCTGTCGCTGTGGCCGCACCGCCATGCGACCGACGGCTTCTTCGCGGCAGTCCTCGAGCGGCGCGCGGCAGGCGCGGAAAGCGCGGAAAGCGGCGCATGATTCCGAACCGCTTGCTGTCGCGGCGGCTCGAAAACGTCATCCATGACTTCGGCCAGCCGGTGATGCTGTGGCAGGCCGCGGCGCTGCTCGGCGCGCTGGCCGTCGCCTGGCTGCTCGCGCGCTATCTGCGCGGGCGGCTCGACGCGCGCCGCGCCGCCGCCGGCCGGCCGGCCGGCGCGGGCGCGCAGAGCCTGAACCGCGCGCTGTTCCCGCTGCTCGGCGGGCTGCTCGCGTGGCTCGTGCAGGCCTCGCTCGACGACTTCATCTCGACCTCGCTCCTGCAGCTCGCGCTGGTGCCGCTGTTCGGCATCGGCCTGATCTACATCCTGTTCTTCGTCGCGCGGCGCGTGTTCGCGCGCGACGGCCACACGAGCGCGTGGCTGTCGATCGTCGAGCGGATCGTCTCGACCCTCGTCTGGATCGGCATGGTGCTGACCGTGCTCGGCATCCAGCGCGACGTGGTCGCGTGGCTC
The DNA here is from genome assembly GCF_010645215.1 of Burkholderia multivorans. Taxonomy (GTDB): domain Bacteria; phylum Pseudomonadota; class Gammaproteobacteria; order Burkholderiales; family Burkholderiaceae; genus Burkholderia; species Burkholderia multivorans_A. The sequence continues at coordinate 123,445 of NZ_JAAGNW010000002.1, forward strand.
GACAGCGTGCAGTTCCGCGTCGCCAACGCGCACCTCACGCTGCTGTCGCTCGTGTCCGGCGTGCTGTGGGTGTGTCTGACGCTGATCGTCGCGATGTGGCTCGGCTCGGTGCTGGACGACCGGCTGATGCGCGCGAGCACGCTCGACGCGAATCTCAAGCTCGTGCTGTCGCGGATCGGGCGCGCGCTGCTGATCGTCGCGGCGGTGCTGGTCGGCCTGTCGCTCGTCGGCATCGACGTGACGGTGCTCGGCGTGTTCGGCGGCGCGCTCGGTGTGGGGCTCGGCTTCGGCTTGCAGAAGATCGCGAGCAACTACGTGTCCGGCTTCATCATCCTGCTCGACCGCTCGCTGCGGCTCGGCGACGCGATCAACGTCGGCGGCCTGCAGGGCGTCGTGACGCAGATCCGCACCCGCTACACGGTGGTGCGGGGCCTCGACGGCAACGAGACGCTGATCCCGAACGAAAAGCTGATCACCGACGTGGTGCAGAATCAGTCGTCGTACCTGACGCGCGGCTACGCGAAGATCACCGTGCAGGTGGCCTACACGACCGACGTCGAGTTTGCGATGACGCTCCTCGCCGAGGCGGCGAAGGGCGTCGACCGGGTGCTCGAGGAACCCGCGCCCACGCCCTATCTGGTCGGCTTCGGCGCGGACGGCATCGATCTCGAGCTGGGGTTCTGGATCGCCGACTCGGCGAAGGGCACCTCGGGCGTGCGCTCGTCCGTCAACCGCAATCTCTGGCGACTGTTTGCCGCACATGGCGTGTCGATTCCGTTCCCGCAGCGCGAGGTGCGCGTGGTCGGACTGCCCGAGGGTTTCGCGCCGCAGGCCGCCGGGTCGGGGCGGGAGGGCGGTGGCGTACGCGCCGCGGATGCCGCGAAACTGGACTGAAATGCGCTCGCAGTCCCGGATTGGACCGCGAATCGCCTTGCGATGCGGCAAGAAATATTCATTTTTTACAAAGACTTGGAACGGATGCAGTAAAATTTCGTCTTAACTCGCTGCATGCTTTCATTTTCTTGACGCAGGCGGTTTCGCCCGTCGTCGTTACTTGCACAGGTACCCTGCCTTGTTGAATTCCCTGCTCGATTTCCTCGCCAACGGGTTGTTGCGCTTCACGTGGTGGCAGATCGTGTTGTTCACGCTGGCCGTCACGCACGTCACGATCATCGGCGTGACCGTCTACCTGCACCGTTGCCAGGCGCACCGCGCGCTCGACCTGCATCCGGCCGTCAGCCATTTCTTCCGGCTGTGGCTGTGGACGACCACGGGCATGCTGACCGGCCAGTGGGCGGCGATCCATCGCAAGCACCACGCGAAGTGCGAGACCGAAGAAGATCCGCACAGCCCGCAGACGCGCGGCATCTGGAAGGTGCTGCTCGAAGGCGCCGAGCTGTACCGTGCGGAAGCGAAGAACGAAGAGACGATGCGCAAGTTCAGCCACGGCACGCCGAACGACTGGCTCGAGCGGAACGTCTACTCGAAGTATCCGATCCTCGGCGTGAGCCTGATGATGGTGATCGACGTCGCGCTGTTCGGCCTGGTCGGCCTGACCGTGTGGGCGGTGCAGATGGTGTGGATCCCGTTCTGGGCCGCGGGCGTCGTCAACGGCCTCGCGCACTACTGGGGCTATCGCAACTTCAACGCGGCGGATGCGAGCACCAACATCTTCCCGTGGGGCATCGTGATCGGCGGCGAGGAACTGCACAACAACCACCATACGTTCGCGACCTCGGCGAAGCTGTCGAACAAGTGGTACGAATTCGACATCGGCTGGATGTACATCCGCATCCTGTCGGCGTTCCGTCTCGCGAAGGTGAAGAAGATCGCGCCGACGCCGCGCCTCGCCGCGCGCAAGGCCGTGCTCGACCAGGAAACCCTGCAGGCCGTGCTGTCGAACCGCTACGAAGTGATGGCGCGTTACGGCAAGGCCGTGAAGCGCGCGTATCGCCAGGAGCTGGCGCATCTGAAGGAACTGGGCTCGCGGGAGAAGTACCAGCTGATGCGCGGCGCGCGCTCGTGGTTCCACAAGGAAGAAAACGGCCTGAACGAACCGCAGAAGCGCATGCTGCCGGAGATCTTCGCGAACAGCCAGAAGCTTCATACGTATTACCAGCTGCGCCAGGAACTCGCTTCGATGTGGGATCGTTCGAACGCCTCGCGTGAACAATTGCTGGCTCAATTGCAGGATTGGTGTCACCGCGCAGAGCAAAGCGGCATCAAGGCTTTGCAGGAATTCGCGACACGTTTGCGCCGCTACGCATAAACCGAAATCGATTAGAATTTCGGCACGTCAACAAACCCCGCGCTGGCGGGGTTTTTTATTTCTTAGCCCGCCGTCCGGCCGGCAGAACGCGGCGGCTGATCAGCAGGACCGAGGAGATCATCAGTATGGAAGCGACGATCAAACCCGTCGAGTATGACCGGCCGCTCTCGACAGGTACCGTATGCGGGGTCGGACAAGCGTGGGCGAAGGTGCCCGACGCGCCGTCCGCGCCTGAACGCGAGGCGCTGAAGGCGCGCATCAGGGCGTTGCTCAAGCGCGAGCGCGCCGTGCTCGTGGCCCACTATTATGTCGATCCCGATCTGCAGGAATTGGCTGACGAAACCGGCGGCTGCGTGGCCGATTCGCTCGAAATGGCGCGTTTCGGCCGCGACCACGAGGCCCAGACCCTGATCGTCGCGGGCGTGCGCTTCATGGGCGAGACCGCGAAGATCCTGAGCCCGGGCAAGCGCATCCTGATGCCCGATCTCGACGCAACCTGCTCGCTCGACCTCGGCTGCCCGGTCGACGTTCTGCGATGCGCACCCGGATCGCACGGTGGTGGTCTATGCGAACACGAGCGCGGCCGTGAAGGCGCGCGCGGACTGGATGGTCACGTCGTCGATCGGCCTCGAGATCGTCGCCGACCTGCATGCGCGCGGCGAGAAGATCATCTGGGCGCCGGACCGTCACCTGGGCGGCTACATCCAGAAGAAGACGGGCGCCGACATGTTGCTGTGGCAGGGCTCGTGCCTCGTGCACGACGAATTCAAGGGCATCGAGCTGGATCTGCTGCGCGCCGAGCATCCGCACGCGAAGGTGCTGGTCCACCCGGAGTCGCCCGAGAACGTGGTCGCGCTGGCCGACGTGGTCGGCTCGACGACGCAGTTGATCGACGCGGCCGTGAAGCTCGACGCATCGCATTTCATCGTCGCGACGGATCTCGGCATCCTGCACAAGATGCGCCTCGCGGCGCCGGGCAAGACCTTCATCGAAG
>NZ_JAAGNW010000002.1:126717-128604 GCF_010645215.1 Burkholderia multivorans
CGTGGATGGCGATGAACGGCCTCCTGAATCTCGCCGACGTACTGGAGCGCGGGCACAACGAGATCTTCGTCGATCCTGCTCTGGGCCTGCGCGCACGCGTGCCGATCGACCGCATGCTCGATTTCGCGGCGCGTCACAAGAAGCGGGTGCAGGCGAGCGGCGACCTGCAGCGCGATACGCAACTGTTTTCCAACGTGGGGGCGGCATGAAGGACGCGATTTCTCCGCTGTACGCGGACATCACGCGCCAGTACGGCGCGGCATTCGAGACGGCGCTCGCGCGCAACGTGGCCGATGCGCTCGCGGAAGATGTCGGCGACGGCGATCGGACCGGCTTGCTCGTGCCTGCGGACGAGGTTCGCCACGCACGCATCATCGTCCGCGAGGACGCGGTGCTGTGCGGCGTGCCGTGGTTCGCGGCGGTGATGCGTTCGGTCGATCCGCGCATCGAGGTGACCTGGCATTACCGCGAAGGGGACTGGATGGCCTCCGGTTCCGCCGTGTGCGAATTGCATGGCCCGGCGCGCTCGCTGCTCACCGCCGAACGCAACGGCCTCAATTTCCTGCAGCTGCTGTCGGGCGTGTCGAGCGCGACGCGTCGCTATGTCGACCGGATCGCCGGCACCCGCGCGCGCATTCTCGACACCCGCAAGACCTTGCCGGGCCTGCGGCTCGCGCAGAAGTACGCGGTCCGTGTGGGCGGCGGCGCGAACCAGCGCCTCGCGCTCTACGACGGCATTCTGATCAAGGAAAACCACATCGCGGCGGCGGGCGGGGTCGGTGAAGCGCTCGACGCGGCATTCGCGCTGCATGCGGGCGTGCCGGTGCAGGTCGAGGTGGAGACGCTCGAACAACTCGAGACGGCGCTCGCCCATCGTGCGGAGTCGGTGCTGCTCGACAATTTCACGCTCGACATGATGCGCGACGCGGTGCGCATCGCCGGCGGACGCGCGGTGCTCGAAGTGTCGGGCGGCGTCAACTTCGATTCGGTGCGCGCGATCGCAGAGACGGGCGTCGACCGGATCTCGATCGGCGTGTTGACGAAGGACCTGCGCGCGACCGATTTCTCGATGCGGATCGTCGACTGAGACGCGGCGCGCATGCCGGCGCAAGAGCCGGACGATGCGCGCCGAAGCCAGGAAAAAGCCGCCGGGCGCGTTGCGTTCCGGCGGCTTTGTCGTTCGTGGGCGCTTAGCGCCGCGCTGGGCCGCGTGGCGAGAGCACGGTGGGGAGCGCCTTCGGCAGCGGCAGCGGCCAGTCGCGGCTGAAATGCAGGCCGCGGCTTTCGTGGCGGGCTTGGGCGCCGTCGACGATCAGCGACGCCACGTCGACGAGATTGCGCAGCTCCAGCAGGTCGCGGCTCACGCGGAAGTGCGCGTAGTACTCGTGGATCTCGTCGCGCAGCAGCGTGAGGCGATGCCGCGCGCGTTCGAGGCGCTTGTCGGTGCGCACGATGCCCACGTAGTTCCACATCAGCCGGCGCAGTTCGTCCCAGTTGTGGGCGACCACCACTTCCTCGTCCGGGTCGGACACGCGGCTCTCGTCCCACGCGGGAAGCGGACCGTGCGCCGCGGACGCATAGCCGGCCTGTTCGATGGCTTCGGCGGCCGCGCGGCCGATCACGAGACATTCGAGCAGCGAATTGCTCGCGAGGCGGTTCGCGCCGTGCAGCCCGGTGCAGGCGGTTTCGCCGACCGCGTACAGGCCCGCGAGATCGGTGCGGCCGGCGAGATCGGTCACGACGCCGCCGCAGGTGTAGTGCGCGGCGGGCACGACCGGGATCGGCTCCTTCGCGATGTCGATGCCGAATTCGAGGCAGCGGGCGTGGATCATCGGGAAGTGTTCGCGCAGGAACGCCTCCGGCTGATGGCTGATGTCGAGGTACACG
>NZ_JAAGNW010000020.1:0-4599 GCF_010645215.1 Burkholderia multivorans
ATCGCGCCGTCGCATCCGGCCTGGCTGCGCGCGCAGCGCTCGCTGGTCGTCGCGGCCGCGGTGCTGCTGCTGGCCGATTGCGGCTGGCTGGTCTATCAGGCCGCCTCGATGAGCGGCGCGGGTCTCGGCGGCGCGCTCGACGCGCTGCCCGTGGTGCTGATCCAGACGCATACCGGCCATGCCTGGGGCGTCGCGGCGGGCGGCGCGCTGCTGCTGCTGGCGGTCGCGCTCGCGCGGCCGGACAGCCCGCTCGCGTATGCGCTGCTGTGGCTCGCGGTGATCGCGATCGCCGCGGGCAAGGCCTCGCTCGGCCACGCGGCCGACGCGGGCACGTTCTCGGCCGCAGCGGGCGTGCAGGCGCTGCACCTGCTCGCGACCGCGGTATGGGGTGGCCTCGTGCTCGCGGGCGGGCTGGCGGTGCTGCCCGCGCTCGGTTCGTCGATCGCGCGCGGCGCGTTGATCCGCGTCGCGCAGCCGCTGTCGCGGCTGTCGCTGGTCGCGTTCGGGTTCGTGCTGGCGACGGGGGCGCTGAACGTGGTGCGCGGCCTCGGCGGCTCGCTCGCGCCGCTCGACGGCAGCACCTGGGGGCGCGTCCTGCTGCTCAAGCTGTCGCTCGTCACGCTCGCGGTGCTGCTGGGGGGCCTGAATCGTTATGCCGCGCTGCCGCGCCTGCGGCGCACCGCATCGACCGAAGACGCCCACACCTTCTGCAACGTGCTGCACCTCGAGGCGCTGACGATGATCGGCGTGTTCATCGCGGCGGCGGTGCTGTCGTTCAGCGTGCCGGGGTTCGCAGCGCTGGGCTGACGTACGACGGGACGCCGTCGGGCGGCGCTCCGTCGCTCACCACTCGGCGACGCTGCCGTCCGCATGGCGCCAAACGGGGTTGCGCCAGCGGTGGCCGACGCGGGCCATCTCGCGAACCTTGTCCTCGTTGACCTCGATGCCGAGCCCCGGGCCCTGCGGGATCGCCACGAAGCCGTCCTCGTAGCGGAACACCTCGGGGTTACGCAGGTAGTCGAGCAGGTCGTTGCCCTGGTTGTAGTGGATGCCGAGGCTCTGTTCCTGGATGAAGGCGTTGTAGCTGACCGCGTCGAGCTGCAGGCACGCGGCCAGCGCGATCGGCCCGAGCGGGCAGTGCAGCGCGAGCGCGACGTCGTAGGCTTCCGCGAGGGTCGCGATCTTGCGGCACTCGGTGATGCCGCCCGCGTGCGAGGCGTCGGGCTGGATGATGTCGACGTAGCCGCCCGCGAGCACCTGCTTGAAGTCCCAGCGCGAATAGAGCCGTTCGCCCAGCGCGATCGGCGTGCCGGTCTGGCTCGCGATCTCGCGCAGCGCCTCCGCGTGCTCGGACAGCACCGGCTCCTCGATGAACATCAGCTTGTACGGGTCGAGTTCCTTCGCGAGCACCTTGGCCATCGGCTTGTGCACGCGGCCGTGGAAATCGACGCCGATGCCGACGTGCGGGCCGACCGCCTCGCGCACCGCCGCGACGTTCGCGATCACCTGCTCGACCTTGTCGAACGAGTCGACGATCTGCAGTTCTTCGGAGCCGTTCATCTTGACCGCCTTGAAGCCGCGTTCGACCACCGCGCGCGCGTTGGCCGCGACGTCGTGCGGACGGTCGCCGCCGATCCACGAATAGACCTTGATGCGGTCGCGGACCTGGCCGCCGAGCAGCGCGTGGACGGGCGCGCCGTGATGCTTGCCCTTGATGTCCCACAGCGCCTGGTCGACGCCCGCGATCGCGCTCATGGTGATCGGGCCGCCGCGATAGAAGCCGGCGCGATACATCACCTGCCAGTGATCCTCGATGCGCAGCGGGTCCTGGCCGACCAGGTAGTCGGCCAGCTCGTGCACGGCGGCCTCGACCGTATGCGCGCGGCCCTCGACGATCGGCTCGCCCCAGCCGACCAGCCCCTCGTCGGTCTCGATCTTCAGGAACAGCCAGCGGGGCGGGACGATGAAGGTCTCGAGGCGGGTGATTTTCATCGCGGGAGTCTCCTGGTCGGGTGAGGGCGGAACGGTGCATCGATACTACACCGCGCGTTTTAAAAGTAGTATTAATGGCACTAATGTGCACATAGTGGTCATCCGGCATGCGCCGGAGGCCGCCCGAACCGGAGAACCGTCATCCAACGCGACCTGCATGGACAAACCGCCTATCGGCTCGCCACGGCGATCCTGCGCGGCGACTACCCGCCCGACGCGACGCTGCCGCGCGAGGCCGAACTGATGGATGGCTATGGCGTGAGCCGGACCGTGCTGCGCGAGGCGCTGCGCACGCTGACCTCGAAAGGGCTGCTGGAGTCGCGTCCTAAAGTCGGCACGCGGGTGCGGCCGCGCGCGGCCTGGAACCTGCTCGATGCGGATCTGCTCGAGTGGTATGCGCAGGTTGCGCCGCCGCTCGCGTTCGCGCTGAAGCTCCAGGAGATGCGCGAGATGATCGAGCCCCACGCCGCCGCGCTCGCGGCGCGCGCGGCCACGGCCGATGCGCTGGCCGCGCTGGGCGACGCGCACGCAGCGATGGCGGCGGCGCGTCAGGTAGACGAATGGGTGCGCGCCGATCTGCAGTTCCATCTGGGGGTGCTGGCGGCGGGCGGCAACGAGCTGCTGATGCCGCTCGGCGCGCTGATCGACCGCACGCTCGAGGCGCAGCTGCGCATGAACGCGCGGCGCGCCGACGTATTCAATGCATCGCTCGCGGAGCATACGGCGGTGTACGACGCGAGCGGCGCGCGCGATGCGACGCGTGCGCGGGCGGCGATGGCCGCCTTGCTGGCGGGCACGCGCGCGCGCAGCGAGGGCTGACGCGCGCGGGGCCGCTTGCACCGCGCAACGCCCGGCGCTACCGTTGACGGGCCCGGCGCGCGCAGGCGGCCGGCGGTTCCAGATCAATCAAGGAGACGACCATGCTGCATACCGGCAGTTGCCATTGCGGCAACGTGAAGTTCGAGGTGGAAGGCGAGATCGACGGCGCGCTCGTGTGCAACTGCTCGATCTGCGCGCGCAAGGGCGCGCTGCTGTGGTTCGTGCCGCGCGATCCGCTGCATCTGCTTACGCCGCAGGATGGGCTGCGCACCTACACGTTCAACCAGCACGTGATCCAGCACCGCTTCTGTCCGACCTGCGGGATCCATCCGTTCGCCGAGGCCGTCGATCCGACGGGCCGGCCGATGGCGGCGATCAATCTGCGCTGCGTGGAAGGCGTCGATGTGGACGCGGTGCCGGTGCGCCACTACGACGGGCGCTCGCGCTGAGCGCGCGCCCGGCCGCGCTCAGCCCGGCTGGCGCTGCACGACGCGCTTCAGCACCCAGCGGATCGACGAGCCGTCGGCGGGCGGATTCGGCACCTTGTATTCGTCGATTTCGAGCACGTACTGGAAGCCCGGCTGGAAGTCGAAGCCCTCGATGCCCGCGTACCACAGCGACCACGGCTCGTTCGGCGTATTGCGCACCTGCAGGCATTCCATCGGCGCGACGCCGACGCAGCGCGCTTTCTGGGCGGCGACATAGACGGTGCGGGTCACCGCCTGGCCGTCGGCCGGCCGTTGCGCGGCGACGGGCGCCGGCGTGTCGTTGGTCTGGCAGCCGGCGAGACCGGCCGCGCCGGCCAGCGTGACGGCCGCGAGCAGCAGCGGCGTGCGAAAGGTCGGGATCATGCTGTTCCTCGTCAAGAAAGAGGCCGCTTGGACCGGACCGGGGCCGCCGGGTTCAACGGCGCGTCGGTTTTCACGCGGGCGCCGCCTGCCAGCCGAGCCCCAGGCTCTTTTGCAGCGACACGAAATTCTTCAGCAATTCCGCGCGACCGGCAATCACGTTCTGTTGCGCGCCGAGCGCGTCGCGCTGCGTGTCGAGCAGGTCGATCAGGGTCGAGACGCCGGCCGTGTAGCGCGCGCGCAGCAGGGTTTCCGCATGGTCCGCCGAGGCGGCCACCTTCTGCAGCGTGTCGACGTGATCGCGCTGATGGCCGTAGCGCGACAGCGCGGAATTCGCATCCTGCAGCGCGGCCAGCACGGTTTTCACGTAGCGCGCGTCCGCTTCGTCGCGCGACGCCTCGGCCGCGTGCACCGCGCCGAGCGTGCGGCCGAAGTCCAGCACGTTCCATTGCAGATAGGGCGCGCCGAGCCAGCTGAAATTGCGCTTGCGCAGCAGGTGGCCGGGATCGCTCGCGCTGAAGCCGAGATCGCCGAGCAGCGTGAGCTTCGGGAAGAAGTCGGCGACGTGCTCGCCGATCTGCGCGTTGCTCGACGCGAGCCGGCGCTCCGCTGCGCGGATGTCGGGGCGCCGTTGCAGCAGCGCGGTCGGGTCGCCGATCGCGACCTCGGCCGGCAGTGCGGGCAGCGCGCGCGCGTCGCCGAGCGTGGCGTCGAGCGCGCCGGGCGCCTGGCCGGTCAGCACCGCGAGCCGGTCGAGCGAGTCGGCGATCTGGGCGTCGAGCGGGATCAGCGTCGCGCGCGTGTTTTCCAGCTGGCTGGTGAGCCGTTCGATGTCGCTGTCGTCGGCGACGCCGCGCGCGCGGCGCTGCTGCGTGAGCGCGAGCATCTGCTGCTGGAGTTCGGCCGAGCGGCGCGACAGCGCGAGCCGCTGCTGCTGGTC
>NZ_JAAGNW010000020.1:4609-5657 GCF_010645215.1 Burkholderia multivorans
GTCGCGCAGGTCGATGTACGCGCTCGCGACCTCGGCCGCGAGCGACACCTGGGTGTCGGCGAGATCGGCCTGCACCGCGTCGGCCTGCGCGGACGCGGCTTCGATCGCGCGTCGGGTGCCGCCGAACAGATCGATCTCCCAACTGGCGTCGAAGCCCGCCGTGTAGAGCTGCAGCGGCCCGCCGCCGCCGAGCGAGGCGGGCAGTGCGCTGTTGGGCAGGCTCGTGCCGCCCGGCAGCGCGAGCGTGCCGAGATCGGGCGAGCGGGTGCGCAGCGCGGCGGCATCTGCCGACACCTTGGGCAGCGCGTTCGCGCGCTGCTGCGTGAGCTGCGCGCGCGCCTCGCGCAGGCGCGCCTGCGCGGCGCGCAGATCCGGGTTGTGGGCGAGCGCCGCGTCGATCAGCGCACCGAGCTGCGCATCGTCGAGCGCGCGCCACCATGGGCTCGGCGCGGGCGCGGCGGTGCGTACGCCGCCGGCGGGCGCGCGCACGAAGCGCTCGCCCGGCGCGGCTGCGTCGGGCGCGCCGCGGTAGTCGGGGCCGACCGTGCAGCCCGCGAGCGCGCCGGCGGCCGCGAGCGCGGCGAGCAGGCAACGGGAACGAAGGGAAGGCGTCATCACGGCATCCTGGGAATCAATGGCCGGCGTCGGCGGGCGACGCCGGGTGGCGCGGGGTGCGCAGCAGCAGCGCGAGCGGCACGCAGGCGAGCAGCGCGAGACCGAGCAGGTAGAAGGTTTCCGAAAACGTCATCACGAGCGCCTGCTGCTGGATCTGCGCGGCGAACTGGCCCAGCGCGCGCATTTGCGCGTAGGCGAGGTCGCCCGTCTGCGCGAACCAGCCGGCGGCATTGCTCGCGAGCCGGTCCTGGCCGAGCAGTGAATTGGCGCTGACCGATTCGCGCAGCGTCGCGGCGTGGAACGTCGTGCGCCGATCGATCACGGTGCCGATGATCGCGAGCCCGATCGAGCCGCCGAGATTGCGCGCCATGTTGTAGAGGCCCGCCGCGTCGCCGGAATCCTCGCGCGCGACGGCGGCCATCGACGCCTGGTT
>NZ_JAAGNW010000020.1:5667-11014 GCF_010645215.1 Burkholderia multivorans
CGCGGTGAGGTCGATGTCGAGCATGCAACTCGTGAAGAACAGCAGCAGCCCCGTGATCACCAGGATCCGGAAGTCGACCTTGCCGAGCAGGCGCGGCAGGATCGGCATCACGAGGAACGCGGGCAGCCCGGACAGCAGCATGATCGCGCCCGACTGCTCGGCGTTGTAGCCGGCCACGAGGCTCAGGAACTGCGGCAGCAGATAGGACACGCCGTACAGCGCCGCACCGACCGCGGACACGATCAGGATCACGCTCGCGTAGCGCGGGTTGCGCATCAGGCTCAGGCGCATGATCGGCCGCTTTGCGAAACGCTGCGACAGCGCGATCAGCACCATGCCGGCGAACGAGACCCAGCTCAGCGTGACGATCATGTGCGATTCGAACCAGCGTTCGCGCTGGCCTTCTTCCAGGACGACGGTGAGCGAGCTGAGGCCGATCGCGAGCCCGGCGCGGCCGAGCCAGTCGGCATTGAGGAACGCGTGCCATTGCGGACGCTCGGACGGCAGGCCGACCAGCAGCAAGGTCATCAGCAGCAGGCAGACCGGCAGGTTCAGGAAGAAGCACCAGCTCCAGCTGATGTTCTCCGCGAGCCAGCCGCCCACGACCGGGCCGAACAGCGGACCGAGCAGCACGATCAGGCCGAACACCGTCATGCCGACGGGCAGCTGCGACATCGGCAGCCGGGTGCGGATGATGGTTTGCGCGGTCGGGATCAGCGCGCCGCCCGTGAAGCCCTGGCCGATGCGGCCGGCCACCATCGCCGCGAGCGAATGCGACCAGCCGCACATCATCGAGAACACGATGAACAACGCCGAGTTGGTCAGCAGGAAATTGCGCAGACCGAACACGCGCGTGAGCCACGCGGCGAGCGGGATCATCACGATCTCCGACATCAGGTAGCCGGTCGAGATCCAGGTGCCTTCGGTGCCGGTCGCGCCGATCGCGCCCTGGATCTGCGGCAGGGCGGAGTTGGTGATCGAGATGTCGAGCGTCGCCATCAGCGCGCCGAGCGCGCCCGCCGCCACCGCGATCCAGTCGGCGGCGCTCGCGCGCGCTTCGGCCGGGGCCGCCGGGCGGGCGTCAGTCACGGCGGTTCTCCGCGTCGAGGCGCGCGTCGTCGCCGCGCGCGCCGCGCGTATCGACGTCGACCGTCACGGACAAGCCCGGCACCAGCACGGCGCGCGTCGCCGCGCCGGTGTCGAGGCGGATCCGCACGGGCACGCGCTGCACGATCTTGGTGAAGTTGCCGGTCGCATTCTCGGGAGGCAGCAGCGCGAACTGCGAGCCGGTGCCCGGCGCGAAGCTGTCGATCACGCCGTGCAGGGTCTTGCCCGGCAGCGCGTCGACGCGCAGCTCGGCGGGCTGGCCGGCGCGCATGCGGCCGACCTGGGTTTCCTTGAAGTTCGCGACCAGATAGGTGTGCTCGACCGGCACGACGGTCAGGAGCCGCGTGCCGGGCTGCACGTACTGGCCGACGCGGACGGTGCGGTCGCCGACCCGGCCCGCGAGCGTGCTGCGCACGATCGTGTTGTCGAGATCGAGGCGCGCCTGCGCGGCGTTCGCCAGCGCGGCTTCGAGCTGCGCGCGCGCCTGTGTGAGCGCGGCGGTGCTCGAAGCGATCTGCGTGCGCGCCGCGTCGAGCGCGGCGCCGTTGGCCGCGAGCGTCGCGCGGGCCTGGTCGCGCGTGCTGGTCAGCGAGGCGACGCGCTCGGCCGTTTCGGCGCCCGTCGCCACGAGCGGGGCGTAGCGTGCGACTTCGTCGCCCGCGTGCCGCGCGTTGACGCGCGCGACCTCGCGCTGCGCGCCGGCCTGTTCGAGATTGGCGCGCTGCTGGCTGATCTCGGCTTCGGCGCGCGCGATGTCGGCGCGGCGCGCGTCGACCGTGGCGAGCGCTTGGTCGAGCGACACCTGGTACTGGCGCGTATCGAGGCGCACGAGCGGGTCGCCCACCTTCACCGACTGGTTGTCGGCGACGTAGACGTCCGTGATGTAGCCGGCGATCTTCGGCGCGGCGGTCATGCTGTCGGCTTGCAGATAGGCGTCGTCGGTGCTTTCGATGAAGCGGCCGACCGTCCACCAGCGCGCGAGCCAGACCCCGCCGACGACCAGCGCGACGACGCCGGCCGCGATCAGCAGCCGCCGGCGCGACGGGCGGGCGGCTGCAGTTGGGTCGGAATCCTTACTATTTGCTTTCGGGTTCGAATCAGGTGCGGGCGACGACATGGTGAACGTCCAATTTATTCCAGGCGGCAAAATTATTCCGAACGATATAATTGTGTCAAGTGAAATTTAGTCCGGCGGGTCGGGGCCGGTCGAACCGGAAGGAGGGATATGAAGGAAGCGAAGAAGCTGCGCCGTTCGACGGCAGGCGGTTATGCGCGCGGCGACGAGACGCGCCAGCGCATCATCGACGCCGCGCTCGAGTTGTTCGGCGAGCACGGCTTCGAGGGCGCATCGACGCGCGCCAGCGCCGCGCGCGCCGGGGTCAATGCGCCGGCGCTGCAGTACTACTTCGAGAACAAGCTGGGCGTGTACTGCGCGTGCATCGAATCACTCGCGGATCAGGTGTGGATGCATTTCGTGCCGGCGGTCCAGCGCGCCTGGGCGGTGCTGAATGCGCCCGAGGCGGACGTGGAGGAACTGATCGAGGCGTTCGTGGGGATCCAGCGGGCGATGGCGGGCAAGATCTTCGAGGCCTCGGGCACGCCGAACCAGCGCATGCTGTTCGCGCGCGAACAGTCGGGCTATGAGCCCGAGAGCGCGAGCCAGATCCTGATGCAGCGGGTGCGGCGGCCGCTCAATGAAGTGACCTGCGCGCTGATCGCACGCGTGACGGGCGATGCGCCCGACGCAACCGTCACACGGATCCGCATGTTCAGTTTGCACGGACAACTGACGATTTTTCACGTCGCGCGCCGCTCGACGCTCGAGATGCTCGGCTGGCGCGAATACGATGCCGAACACGCCGCGCAGATCGTGGAGACGGTGTGCGCGCAAAGCCGTGCGCTGCTGCTGCAATGGCATCGCGATCGCGAGGCCGCGGCGCCCGTTCCTGCCGCGCGCCGACGTCGGGCGGCGCGCTGACGCGTCATTCCGCGTCGACCACGGGCGTGCCCGGCAGCACGTAGTGCATTTCGTAGAACAGCGCGTCGCCGCGTGAAGGCAGCGTAAACGGCGCCCGAGCGGACGCAAAGCCGAGCGACTCATAGAAGCCGCGCGCCGACTCGCGCGCGGTGCACCACACGAGCCGGCCGGACTGGCGTTCGGCGTGGTCGAGACAGAGCTTCATCAATACCTTGCCGAAGCCGTGCCGCTGCACGGCGGGCTCGACCGCGACACCGCGCAGGCGCCATGCCGCGCTGTCGTTCGACCCGGGCAGCGGTTCGCGGCAGATCGTCGCAACCGCCACGATCACGTCGGCGCACACCACCGCGAGATGCAGCGTCGATACGTCGTCATCGCCGCGAAAGCGCGCGGAGTCGAGTTCGCCCGCGAGCAGGATCCTGCCGCGTAACGGCGCGACATCGGCGGCGGAAACGGAGCAAATCGAGAACAACACGTGGGAATCGGACAGGGTTGGCATCGTGAACGCTTAATGGCAAGGAATGAAAAAGTCGCGCAAAAAATATCAGTTGAAGACGACTCGCAACCGGGATAATCTAGCCCGGGCCGGATTCACGGATAAACGAATAATCAAACTGCGATCTCAGATGGCTGAGGGCATCATTTCCGATACCGAAAACGCGTACGACCAGATTCGCAATCGAATCTTCGACGGCCGGCTTGCGCCTGGCCAGAAGATTTCGTACCGCGGGCTGGCCGGCGAACTGGGGCTGGGGCACATGCCGGTCCGTACCGCCATTCAGTTGCTGGCGGCGGAAGGGCTGGTCGAGGTGGTGACGAAGAGCGGCACCTACATCTCGCAACCCACGTCGCAGGATCTGCGCGAGATTTTCGAAGTGCGCCTCGCGCTCGAAAGCACGGCTGCCTATCTGGCCGCGCGCGGCGGTGCGACGGAGGGGCTCGTGCGCTCCGCGGATCAACTGCGCCAGATCGTCGAGCAGGGGACGAGCGACATCATGATCGAGCAGCGGATCGGCTGGGTGTTTCACCAGGAGATGTTCGACGCCGCGCGGAATGAACGTCTGTTTACGACGTACAAGATATTGCGGGCTCAAACGCTGGCGCTCAATGAATTGCCGCGCGAGGATGCGGAAACGGTCAGACGGGGAACCATCGAACACCTGAGTATTTTTGACGCGATCAAGGAAAAGGATCCCGAGTCGGCGCGACGCCATATGTGGAACCACATCGTAGATGGTACCTCCGCGAGAATCAAACTTATTCGGGCCAATCATGAATCCGACTAATCGAGGTTTTTCGCTTCCGCTTCAAATGATCGCGGGCCTCGTGCTCGGCATCGTCTGCGGTCTCTATGCGCCCGGCGTGAGCGCGAAGCTCGGTTTCATCACGACCCTCTTCGGGCATGCGATCAAGATGGTCGTGCTGCCGCTGATCCTGATGTCGGTGACGATCGGCACCTTTCGCGCGGGTATCTCGCGCGGCCACCTCGGGCGCACCGCGCTGCTCAGCCTCGTCTTCTTCCTCGCGATGACGCTCGTCGCGAGCGCGCTCGGGCTCGGGCTCAACCTGCTGTTTCGGCCCGGCGTCGGCGCGAGCCTCGCGCAGACGGCCTCGCTGCCCTCGAATCTCGCGGGCGATATCGACTGGTTGAAATTCGTCACCGACCTGATTCCGGCCAACATCGTCGGCGCGCTGGCCGCCGGCAATTCGCTGCCGGTGCTGGTATTCGGCGTGCTGCTCGGTTCCGCGCTGGCCGCGGTCGAGGACCGTGCGGGCCCGCTGATCGCGGTGTGCGAATCGTTTCTCGCGGCGCTCTTCAAGCTGACCGAGTGGGTGGTTGCGTTCTCGCCGCTGGCGATTTTCGCGGCGCTCGCGTTCCTGCTGTCGTCGAAGGGCATGTCCGCGCTGACGCCGCTGCTCAAGCTGCTCGGCATCGCCTACCTCGGGATGGCGATCCTCGCCGTGCTGCTGACGTTGATCGTCAAGCTCGCGGGCCAGTCGCCGTTCGCCGTGCTGCGCCAGGTCAGCGCGCCGCTGATCCTCGGCTTCACCACGCGCTCGTCCGAGATCACGTTTCCGCTGCATCTGAAGAAGCTGACCGAGATGGGCGTGCCGTCCTCGGTCGCATCGACGATTCTGCCGTTGTCCTACATTTTCAATCGCGACGGCGCGGTGCTCTACACGGCGCTCGCGGTCGGCTATCTCGCGGACGCGTATCACCTGACCTGGAGCTGGCCGCTGCTGCTGACCATCGCGGTGCTC
>NZ_JAAGNW010000020.1:11024-19053 GCF_010645215.1 Burkholderia multivorans
GACCACGGTGGCGATGCGGATTTCCGGCGAGACGTATGACAGCGAGCGGGGGCAAGCGGCAGTCGACGGCTTCGCCACCGCGCGCAATCGGGTGTGACGCGTCGCGCGAGCGGCGTGATCGAGAGTTGAGTAGTTGAGCAGGAAGGGGCTGACGCCGGCGTTGCGAGCGCGGGCGGGGGCCTGAAAGAAGAGCGGCCGACACCGGTGTTGCGAGCACCGATGCCGGCCTGACCATTGGAAGCTAAGAGAGACCGCCCATGGCTGCCCGTATTCTACGGCAACAATGGCGCCGCCGAGCAAGCAGGGGCTCGCCGGCGTTCGCGCGTCTGCTGCGCGCCCTCGGCGGAGGGCGCGCGCGACGCGCCACCGCCCTGCTGGCGGAAGCCAGCCCGCGCACGGTTGCGCCGCGCGGGATGCGCTTTCACGCGGCGCCCGCCGATCCGATGCCGCGCGCCCGTCTGCGCCGCGAGACGCCGTTCCGGCGCTCGACGTCCGGCGTCGGCGCCCGACCCATCCTGTTCCCGTTCCATGCCCGGCCGCCGAGCGGCCGCTGCTGCCGCGCGTCCGGCGGAGGTGACGTCCGCCACGCATGAAGTTTTCCCGGCGCGAGATCCAATCTCGTGTCCCGTCTGACGATACGCCTCGATCGGCCCTCGGGTAAGCATGTCAGACGGCTTCCGCGCGCGCTTCCTTCCCTCACGGGAAGCGCGCGCTTTTTCTTTTCTCGGCGCCGCGCGCCGCGCGCCGCGGCTGCGCTGCCGCGGCGCTGACATCGGCGGGTCACAGATCGCGGCCTAATGTGGGGAAGCCGGCCACGGCACCGTGCGCCGGTCCGGCCGCCGGCCGCTCCGCGTGGAGCCGGAGCGGATGCGGTGGATTCCTTCCTTCCCACGATCACAATAATTCACATGTCGACGAATCAAGATCATGCCGATCCCGCGACGCCCGAAGAGGGGCGTTATGTATCGCGTCGCGGTTTCCTGAAGCTGGCGGGCGCATCCGGCCTCGCGACCGCGACGGGCGGGCTCGCCGCCGCGCGCGCCGCGGGCGCGAATCCGGACGGCACGCCCGAGCAGATCCACCTGACCTGGGGCGGCGACCCGAGCGAGGAGGTCGTCGTATCGTGGGCGACGCTCGCGCCGGCGCTCAGGCCGCGCGTGCGCGTGCGCGCCCAGCATGACGAAGGCCAGCGTGGCGACGCCCGGCGTGGCGACGCCCGGCGTGACGACGCCCGGCGTGGCGACGAACATTGGGAAACCGTGCACGGCGTGCAGCGGACCTACACCGACGGCCTGAACGGCGACGTGGTGTTCACCTATCACGCGCGGTTGCGCGGGCTGCGGCCGGACACGAGCTTCCAGTACGAAGTCACCGCGGACAACGACAGCCGCTCCGCCGCGCCGTTTACCGCGTGCTTCCGCACTGCGCCGCGCGGCCGCACGCCGTTCCGCTGGACCAGCTACGGCGACCTGGCGACGCCGAACACCGCCTGGGTGCTGTCGTCGACGCAGAGCCGCTTCGCGGTGCAGGCGGTCGAGCAGTTCCAGCCGCTGTTCCACCTGTTGAACGGCGACCTCTGCTACGCGAACCTCAATCCGGCGCATCAGCCGGATGTGTGGCGCGATTTCGGCAACAACAACCAGACCTCGGCGGCCCTGCGTCCGTGGATGCCGTGCCCGGGCAACCACGAGATCGAATTCCACAACGGTCCGCAGGGCCTCGATTCGTATCTCGCGCGCTATACGCTGCCCGACAACGGCACGCGCTTCCCGGGCCGCTGGTACAGCTTCCGGGTCGGCGGCGTGCTGTTCGTGTCGCTCGACGCGGACGACGTCGTCTACCAGGATGCGGCCGCGTTCGTCGCGGGCCCGAATCCGCTGACGCCGGCCGCGAGCACCGGCAATCCGGCGATCGAACCGGGCACCTCGTTCTATGTGCGCGGCTACAGCAACGGCGAGCAGACCCGCTGGCTCGAAGCGACGCTGCGTCACGCGGCGCGCGACCACGAGGTCGACTGGATCGTGGTCCAGATGCACCAGGACGCGCTCAGTTCGTCGAAAGTGGGCAACGGGTCCGACAAGGGCATCCGGGAGGCGTGGCTGCCGCTGTTCGACCGGTACGGCGTCGATCTCGTGCTGTGCGGCCACGATCACGATTACGAACGCAGCTATCCGGTGCGCGGCTGCAATCATCACGCGGGGCTCGATCCGCTGACGGGCGTGGTGGTCGATACGCTGCAGCCGCGCCCCGTCGTCACGAGCGATCCCGCGGACGGCCGCTTCGACACGAGCCGGGGCACCATCCACCTGATCCTGGGCGGCGGCGGCACGCGCGCGCCGCTCGATGTGTACGGCGTGGATCAGGCGACCGGCCTGCCGCAGGCGCGGGTCTTCACGAAGCCGAACCGGCCGGTGCCGGGCAGCGCGCCGAACACCTACGTGCGCGCGGGCGCGGATGCGGTGGAGGATGCGATCTGGTCGGCGCGGCGCGACACCGGCACGGGCTACGGGATCGCGGTGTTCGACTACGAGCCGGGCGAGCGCGGCGGCGAGACCACGATCACGGTGCGCTACTACCACGCGCCGGGTGCGGACCAGACGCCGACCGCGCAGTACGAACTGTTCGAGACGATCGTGCTCAACAAGACGCGACGCGGCTGAGGCGGGCGCGGCGCGCCGCCCGCGCCGCTCAGGACGCCGTGCGGGCCGCGTGCCAGCGGTTCGCACGGCGGAACGTGCCGATGTCGTTGAAGCGCACGCCGACCGCGCGCAGCGCCGCATGCGCGCGGCGCGCGGTTAGCTGGCGGATGTAGAACGGATCCCGCACGACGAAATGATGGATCGCGTGGGTGCTGCCGAAGTTGAAGCAGAACACCTGTAGCGGCGCGAGCCACCACGGATTCAGCACCTGGGTCTGCTGGATCACGTTGCGCGGATCGACGCCGCCGAAGTAGTGCATGTTCGAGCTGATGAAGTTGATGCAGAAGCTGCGCACGAAATTCGGCCCGAGCCAGGTGACCGCGAGAAAATCCACGACCTGCATCGCGGCCTGCAGCGCGTGCGGAACCGGCGTCGCGTAACCGAACGCGCGCAGCGCGAAGCCGCCCGCATGGTAGAGGATGAACGCGTGCCACAGCACGTAGTACAGATGCCCCAGCGGCAGGTAGGCGCCGGCCTGCTCGACGCGCAGCTGCCGGCGCGAGGCGGAGTCCTGGGCGGGCTGCGCGGCGACGTACTGAAGGACCTTGCGGCGCATCCTGTTGGGCCTGAGCGCGACCGCGAGCATGCCGTCGGCGATCATCACGAGCCGCTTCAGGCTCCAGCGCTCGCCGTTCGTGATCCCGTATTCCTCCAGATCGGAAGCGCCGCCCGACACCTTGTGATGATGCAGATGCATGCGGCGGCGCGTCCACGGGTTGATCGTGCCGGGCCGGGTGAGCCAGCACAGCGCCATCATCAGGTGATAGGCCCACGGCGTCCTGCGGAAATACATGGCGTGGATCAGATCGTGCTCGAGCTCGTGAATCAGCGAGGTCACGAAGGCCGCCGCCGGCAGCGCGACATACCACGCGATGCGCCCGGCGCCGTACAGCCAGGCATTGACGAGCAGCGCGGTTACGCTCAGCGCCATCACGACGGCGCCGATCAGATCCTGGTGGTCGAGCAGCGGATAGCGCCGGCGCAGCGCATCGCTTGCGGCGTTGACCTGCTGGCGGACATACGCGACTTTGTCCGCGTCGTTGCTGAAGGACGGAAGAGGGTTCATCGACGATTCCCTGCATGAAGACGGCATGGCCGGTAACGTCATCATAGGAAGCCGGAGGGCCGCGCGCGAGGGCGGGGCGTGCCAATCGGCGAGTCATTTCGGGCCATGCTGCGGGAGGTGCGACGTGTCATTTCGGGCCGCCGGCCTATAATCGCGCGACATCCCCGCAGGAGCGCAGCATGGCGACGTCCCTACCGGATCCGACGAGGCACCTGAACCGGGCGACCGTGTCGTCTGCGTATGCGTTGTTCATGCTGATGCTGGCGGAAGAGCGCGGGATCGCCGCCGACACGATCCTGGCCGGCACCGGCGCCACCCGCGCGCAGCTGGCGGCGCCCGACGCGCGGATCACGCCGCTGCAGCAGGCGGACGTCGTGTTCAATCTGCTGGGCGCGACCGGCGATCCGTCGATCGCGATCGAGATCGGCTTGCGCAGCAGCCTGACCAAGGCCGGGCTGATCGGCTTCGGCCTGATGAGCTGCGCGACGCTCGGCGAGGCGATCCAGTTGGGCATCCGCTATCTGCCGACCCGCGTGCCGTTCTTCTCGGTGCGCTTTTCGCGCGGCGCGCACACCGCGCAGATCGATATCCTCGACGCGTTTCCACTCGGGCGGCTGCGCCAGTTCGCAGTCGAGAACTTCATGGTGGAGACGGCGATCCTGTTCAACTCGCTGCTGCGACCGATCCGCGACGACGCGCTGCGCGCGCGGGCCGGATTGTGCTTCGCCTGGCCGGAGCCGCCTTACTTCGACGCGTATCGCGACCGCCTGCCGCGTTGCGAATTCGACGCGCCCGCGAACCGGATCCTGCTCGACGCCGCGCTGCTCGACGAACCGATCCAGACGGCGAACGCGCAGACGGCGCAGTTGATCGTCCAGCAATGCGAGGCGGAACTCGCGCGGCTCGGCTATGTGGAGAGCATGGTGGAGCGGGTGCGCAACCTGTTGATCCCCGGCGCGGACGGCTATCCGGGGCTCGGGGATGTCGCGCGCGAGTTGCATTGCTCGGAGCGCACGCTCAAGCGCAAGCTCGCCGATTACGGGACGACGTTTTCCGATCTGCTCGACGAGCTCCGCCTGCGCGATGCGATGCGTCTGCTCGAAGGCACGACGCTCGGCATCGACGAGATTGCCGCGCGGATCGGTTACACCGATCGCGCGAACTTCACGCGTGCGTTCAAACGCTGGACGGGGGCGGCGCCCAGCCGCCGACGGTGAGGGGGAGGCGCTGGGCATGAGACGCGCCAAATGGGTGGTGCGAGGCGTGGCATCCGGATGCGCGTTGAACCGGCTGCGAGTTGGGCGGCCGGAGCCATCCGTTCCGATGTCGAGTTGGCGTGTCCGGGCTTGTTATTGATAGTCGAGCAGCACCTGTATCGCCGAGTCGAGCGTACCGACCTTCGTGGATGCGTCAGTTTGCAGGTAGCTTGCCACCAGCGGGATCGAGTAGGAACCGCCGGTACTCTTGTTGTAATCGGTCACTCTCGTCGACGTATTGAATGCGACGGGCACGCCGTTGCCGTCGGTGAGCTTGATCCGGAAGCCTTCCGCGGAGCCGCTGCGAAGCGGGAGTACGCCGGGAAGATCGGCCACTGTCCAACCGATCGGCGTGACCATATAGCCCACACGGTTATAGCCGGCCGGACAGTTGTTCAGGCGGATCGAGAAGTTCGTGCTGCCTGCCGTGTCGCCGACCCCGGAGAATCGCTGAATCAGTATGAACGGCAAGGTCACCGTCTGGTTCGGAACCGAGCACGTTCCGGCGATCGGGGTAATCTGCCCTGCAAGAGAAATCGACAGGGCATATGCGTTTTCGCTGAACAACAGCTGAAAGTACTCGGGCGGCACAAAACTTCCGGTCAGCGACCCGGGCTCGACGGCTTTGCCGTTGCTCAGCAACTGAACCTCGATCGGCCGGTTGACGATGACATTCGGGTAAGTGCGACCGCTGACCGGTTCGCCGTTGACCAGGACACGGGTGGTGATACCGGTGACGTTCGTGCTGATAAGCGGCCCACTGGAAGTACCCAGTCCTCCGTTTGGAAACAATTTGGCGCTTTGGAGCGTGCATTGCGCCTGTCCGCATGCCTGCTTCGGCGAAATGTAATACCTACCCAGCACGGTTCCCGCAGCATTGGTCTTGGGCATGGAGATTTGTGATCCGAATGCGGTCACGCTAGCGGCGTGGGTTGCCGGGGAAAACCACGCTAGCGCCGCTAGCACAGCGAGTTTGCCTATATGCTGCCAGCACTTTGCCCCCGCTTGTGTTTGCGAAAAAAAGCAAAAAAAATATCTCATGGCGACAACCCATCCCGTTGTTGAATAGTGAAGGCCGCGACAGAGATCCGGCCGCCCCGGTGCGCCAGCGCCGAGGCTCGAAAAGCGATTCCACATACTTCGACTCATCACGGTCCGGCGACGATCGGCACCGTTCCGCACACCCGGGTAATCTGCTGATAGCCGGTCGAATTGCGCTTGCCCTGCTGAGCCGGAACTTCGTACGCGATCCGGCACGAGGACGTTGCATCTTCACCCCATTTGACGGTCAACGCCCCCTTGTCCTGCAGCCCGCGCACGAAGATCCTGCTCGCCTGCCCGACCACGCCGACGTCCTTGCCGCTTTCGTCGAGCACGGCCGCGCCGAACGGCAGCGGCGTGCCATCGGGCCGACTGGACTTGATCATCAGCGCGCGGCCGGAGACGGTCGCGAAGCGCAGCAAGGGCACCGCGCCCGCGCGCGGCGCCACCTGCTGGCTGGTTTCCCGCAGTTCGACGTCGAGCGACAGCCCCTTCGGATCGAGTTCCACGGTGTTCAGGTTGTACGGCGTCAGGTACGGGACGATTGCATAGCCGCGCCCGTCGATCCGCACGCCCGCGGTATTCGTCACGCGCGCGCCGGCTGCGTCCGGCGCCTCGACGATGCCGAACGTCTCGGACAGCGGCTGGGACAGCGTGACGCCGCCGCGGTGCGCGACCGCCGCCCCGCGGATGCCGAACGAGCCCTGCTGGTAGTCGGCGCCGCCGCCGATGCCCGCGCTGACCTCCGCGAGACGGCCGCGGTAGGTCACGTTCGTATCGCCGGTCGTGGCCGAACTGCCGGCCCCGGACGCATGATTCACGCGGACGTTGTACGACAGATCGTTGTCGACGCCGAGCGAGCCCGACAGGCTCGAGCTGACCTGGGTGTTGCCGCGCGTGTCGTGCGAGAGGTTGCTGCTCAGCGTGACCGGGCGCGTCTTGCCGAGCGGAATCGACAGGCTGGCGTAGTACAGCGTGCTCATCGCGCCGCCCTGGCTGCGCTGCCGGGTGGCCGACAGGTTGTACATCAGGTTGCGGAACGAGTTGCTGTAGCTCGCGCTGTAGCTGACGTTCGAGCCCGGCCGGTTCCAGTAGTTGGACGCCGACACGGTCATGCCGAGCTGCCCGCCTTTCGCGCCGAGGTTCTGGCTCAGCGCGAGCGACGCGCGGTTGCGTTCGCGCCAGACATCGTTGACCGAGCCGCCGTTGCGCACCATGTCGCGCGTCAGCATCGCGTCGTTGAGGTTGAAGTAGCCGCCGGTCGAGTAGCGGTACGCGGCGAGCGTGATGTTCGTACTGGTCGGCTCGATCGACTTCGAGTAGTTGATCCGCACGGTCGAGCCGTTGAAGCGCTTCACCCCCGGAATCGACGTGCTGGCCTGCGTCACGTCGATGCCGATCGCGCCGAGCGGCGTGTTGAACGCGGCGCCGAGCAGCGCGGATACATAGCCCTGCGCGAACGTCACGCCGCCGTAGCCGGTGACGAGATTGGTCAGGCCGCGCTGCCAGGTCGCCTGCGTAAACAGCGGGTTGCTCGAGCTTTGCTGGTTGCGCACCGTGCCCGCGACGAAGCTGTAGCGGTTGATGCCCGGGCGCAGCGAGGTCGCGACGGCCGCGTACGGCACCGCGAACGAATGGATCGCGCCGTCGGCTTCGGTGACGGACACCTGCAGGTCGCCGCCGTAGCCGGTCGGATACAGGTCGTTGATCTCGAACGGGCCGGGTGCGACGTTGGTTTCGTACAGCAGCACGCCGTTCTGGCGGATCGATACCTTCGCGTTGCTGTTTGCGATCCCGCGCACGGTCGGTGCGTAGCCGCGCAGCGAATCGGGCAGCATGCGGTCGTCGGTCGACAGGCGCACGCCGCGGAATTGCGTCGAATCGAACAGGTCGCCGGGCGTGTAGTACTCGCCGAGGTACAGCTGCGACGCAAGCGAGGGCAGGTCGCGCTGCAGATAGGTCGCGAT
>NZ_JAAGNW010000020.1:19063-20481 GCF_010645215.1 Burkholderia multivorans
CGCGCCCTGCGATGACCACGAGTAGGAGCCGCTGTGGCGGAAATGCCAGTTGCCGAGGTTGACGCCGCCGTCGACGCCCAGGTAGCCGGTGGTCAGCGTGCGCGAGCCGCTCGGCTTGCTGCTGTAGACGTTCAGGTTGTAGCCGAGTATGCCGACGGCTTCGCCCGAACTCCATTGGTCGGGGCTCACGTAGCCGCGCGCGCGCTGCACGAGCGAAGCCTGCGGGATGCTCAGCGACAGCCGCTGCTCGGCGAAATCGAACGTGGCGCTCGCCTCCGGCACGACCTGGCCGATGCGCAGGCAGGCGCCGGGCGCGTCGATCTGCGCGAGGATGTCGGCGGGCAGCTTGCCGAAGTCGATGCCGATGCGCGTCAGCAGGGGCTTGTCGAAACACGGGTGGGCGTCCGGCGTGCCGGGCGTCGCCTTGAACGGCACTTCGTGACGGCCGATCCAGTTGTCGCCGACATGGATGTCGACGCTGTAATCGCCGGGGGTGACGACATTGCCGCGCTGAAAGCGCGAGAGATCGACGCCCTGGGATGCGCCGTTGCTGAGAAAGCCGGGATCGAACTCGACCTGGGCAAAATCGGTTTGCGCGACTTGAAGCGGGGCGGGCGTATCCGCGTGGCCGTTCGTCGACCAGACGGCGAGACTCGACAGCACCAGCGCGCTGAGCGGTCTGAGGCGTGGCGCGTCCGGCAGATCGACGCATGGAGGGCGAGACACATTCATATCCCCGGCATTCCTTTTTTGAACTGGTTGAGCGGCCGTCGACGGGTCGGGTCGAAGCCGATGAAAATAATTCGGAATCCTTCTTGTATGGATCGGTGAATGGACCTCGATCGACGTTGCCGGATGAATGGGGGCGGGCGGTTTGTCTACGCTGCGGCGTCGTGGCGCATCACGGCTTCGGTGAAAGCGGCTTTTCGATGCGGAACGTGGCGCCCCAGTCGTTGATGCTGGTGGCGTTCACCTCGGCGTTTGCCGCGGGGGGCGTATCGAGCCCTTCGATCGGGAATCGCTGCGATTCGCCGGGCAACACGTAGCCCATGCTCGCGTCGAATGTCTTGCCGCCCGAACGCAGCGCGACGCTGCCGAAATTCGCGACGTACTGCGTGGGGTTGCTCGCTTCCAGCGCGTATTTGCCGTCGCGCTCCGGCACGATGCGCCACGTGACTTTCGCAGGCGCGTCGGCGGCCTCGCCCGCGAGGCCGTCGGGGCGGTACATGACCTTGATGCGCGAGCGGAACGCGATCTGCAGCTTGTTGCGATCTTCGCCGCCGGCTGCCTTCGGCGGAATCTCGAGGACGTTCAGCCAGAACAACGATTCCTTGTCCGCCGGCAACGGCTCGTTCGCGTAGATCAGGCGCAAGGTCTGGCCCTTGCCCGGTTCCATGCGGAACATCGACGGCGTCAGC
>NZ_JAAGNW010000020.1:20491-23879 GCF_010645215.1 Burkholderia multivorans
CGCCCTGGTCGATCCAGGCCTGGACCAGCATGGGCGTCGTGCCTTCGTTCGACAGCTTGACCGTCACTTCGCGTTCGGAAGCGGGGAAAATCACGCGTGTGCCGGCGATCACGATACCTGCGTGGGCATGCGCGCCGAACAGCGCGGAGGCCAACGCGAGGGCTTGAAGCATTTTCAGGATTTTCATGTCGGATCGAGGTGTCGTGATGGATTGCGCGGATGGGTCCCGGAGCTGTGTGACGGATGCGGGGGCGGACGGGAACCTCCCGGCGAGGAGGTTCCCGAGGTGGCTTACTGGTAGGTCAGCGAGTACTGGACCTTCGTGTTGACCGCGCCTGCCGTCGGCTTGGCCGATGCGTAGTACTCGGCGAAGTAGTTCAGCGTCGCGGTGCCGTCCGCGCTGATGTCGGCGACCGGCGAGTTCTGGCTGCCTTCCGCAGCGCCGATGTGGATGGGCTGCTGGCTGTTGTTCAGCAGGTTGACCTGGACATTGGTGGCCTTGCCTTCGCCGGTGTCGTTGTTCAGGCGACCGGTGGCGATGTCGACGTTCGAACCGGCCTCGAATACCGCGCGCACCTTGGTCGGGGCGTCATCGCCGGCGCGGCCGGTCAGCGCGATCGTGAACGGCGTGCGGCCGGCGACGCTGCCCGTGTCGGTCAGCGCGGTGGTGCTGACCTTGGGCAGCGGCACGGAGAAATCGCTGCCGCCCGTGACATTGCAGGTCGACGCGATGACGTTGCCGGTGAAGGTGATCGTGCCGTCGGCGGCGTGTGCGGCGGTTGCCGCGAGACCGGCCGAAACCAGGAGGGCGGAAAGAATCTTTGTTTTCATATCGGGCATCTCAAACGATGGATTGAAGGTGTGAGAAATGCGCGAATTTCAGATTGATTTGAAATTTCTTGATGCCGCGCATTTCTCGGTTGAAATTATGTGAGCTGGGATAATTCCGGTGAATTGGATTTGAACGAGATATGCGATGCGATTTGTAGTACTGGTACTAGTTTTGTAACGTCCGGTAAAAATGAAGCGACGCGTCGAGGTGTGCGTGATATCGGATGTCGAGAGACGGGGCTGTGAATGCTTTGGGGCGGGAAGGATTGAATGCGTGTGACGCGAGATTGAAGGGCATGAGATTGTGCTTTTAAAACGGTAAGCTGAATCTCGTATATGTTCTGTTTGATTTTTTGTTTTCTAGTATTAGTTCGAATTTTATGGAAAAAGGTTGTTTTTGACTTCTCGGTTGGCATGATGGCGAAAATTTCCCGACATTCCACGACACCGGCCCTTCCCTTCATGACCTGCGGCACGTCGAGGCGTCACCTCCGATTGCATCGTCATGCCCGCCATGCACCAGCGCACCTATTACACGATTCGCCGTTATCAGCGCATGTCGCTGTTCGGCGGGGGCGTCGTCGTCACGTTGCTCGTCCTGGTGGCGAGCACGTTCGGCGTGGTGTCGATCCTGTACGAGCATGTCGAATCCGAGCGGTACAACTTCCTGCTGGGCAGGGAACAGGCCGTCAACGACATCAAGATCAGCGAGACCGCATTGCTCGATGACGTTACGCATGCCGAGCTGGCCTGGCGGGAGGGCGCCGCCGCCTCCGCGGCGCGCGTCGACGCGTTCCGGCGCGGCGGCCTGCGCGCGACGCTGCACCCGTATCCGGCGCGGGTGTTCGGGGTACCCGGGCAGGTGGGAGACCGTCGTGTCGCGGCGCGCTTCCTGAGCCTGTCGGCCGAACTGTCGAGGATCTGCGCCGCGCGTTCGCCGCAGCGCGGCCGGTGTCTGGCGGGATATCAATACAGTCTGCTCGGCGGCTTGTTTTCGATGGTGCCGCTCGCAGGCTGGCCCGGTGCGCCGGCGCCGGACGCGCGCGGTCGTTTGCTCGACGCGTTGCGCGTGCCGTTCGCCGATGCGCCGGCGCGGCGCCCGGGCGAGGGCCCGAAGGTGTATTGGCGGCCGCCGTTCCACCATCCCGTCACGCAGGCGCCGCGTATCCGCCTCGCGGCCCGCGCCTATGACGGCGATGCGCCGTTCGCGGTGCTGGTCGCCGAGTACCCGCCGCAGTTCCTGCTGTCCTGGCTGGGCGATCGGCGGTTCGACGGCGTGTTCCTGATCACGACCGAGGGAGGCGGGCTGGTCGTCGCAGATCCTCGGATCCAGGCGGATGCGTCGCTGGTCGAGCGGCTGGCTGCCGGCGGCGCGTCGCTCGCTGCAAGGGAATGGAACCGCCCGCGCTGGCGGGATGGCTTCGTCGTGTTCACGGGCCGGCTCGCCGATACCGGCTGGTCGATCACCTATGCGCTGTCGTGGCGCGCGTTCGCGGCCGGCGTCGCGGCGCAGCTCCTGAGTGTCGCGGCCGCGACGCTGGTGATTGTCGCCGTGATGTGGACGCTCTTGCTGCTGTTCCATCGGCGCGTGCTGACGCCCATGCAGGAGTGTACGCGGTGGGTGTTCGACAGCGAGCAGCTGTGCCGGCGCGTGATCGAAACGGCGCCTGTCGGGCTTGGCCTGATGTCCTGCGCGGAGCGGCGCTTCATGATGTGCAGCGTCGCGCTCGACGCGTTGAGCGCTCGGCTCGCGGGCGGCGAGCGGCGGCCCGGGGACGAGGCGATGCGGCGCTACGACGCGTCCGGCGCGGCCCGGTTCGAGGCCGGTGCGGCGCACGACGACATCGTGGTCGAGCAGACCGATGGTGCGGCGCTGCATCTGACGATGAACGTGCGTTGCGCACGCTACCAGGGCGAGACGGTGTTGATTGCGGCCTTCGTCGACGTGACCGAGAAGCGGGACCTCGTCCGGCAACGGGAGGCGGCGGCGCGCGCCGCCGATGCTGCGAACGCGGCGAAATCGCCGTTTCTTGCGGCGCTGAGTCACGAGATTCGCACGCCGCTCGACGCGATGCTCGGCAACCTCGAGCTTCTCGACCGCACGCCGCTCGACGACGCGCAGCGCGATCGGCTCGGTATGCTGAAAGCCACCTCGCGCGGCTTGCTCGCGATCGTCAGCGACGTCCTCGATGTCGCGAAGATCGAGGCGGGCGCGATGTCGGTCGAGATGATCGATTTCGAGATCGCCGACGTGCTCGGGCATGGGCTGATCGGTTTCGCGCCGATGGCGAAAGCGAAGGGGCTGCCCCTGTATTGCCGGTTCGAGATGAGCGTCGCGCAGCGCATGCGCGGCGATCCGACGCG
This sequence comes from Burkholderia multivorans, assembly GCF_010645215.1. Classification (GTDB taxonomy): domain Bacteria; phylum Pseudomonadota; class Gammaproteobacteria; order Burkholderiales; family Burkholderiaceae; genus Burkholderia; species Burkholderia multivorans_A. The sequence continues at coordinate 23,687 of NZ_JAAGNW010000020.1, forward strand.
GCTCGCGCAGCTGGTCGGCAACCTGCTGGGCAATGCGATCAAGTTCACCGAGACGGGCGCCGTCACGGTTCGCGCGACGATCGAGGCCGGCGCGGCCCATGGCGACACCTTCGTGCTGTCGGTCGAGGACACCGGCATCGGCATGTCCGCCGAGGCGCAGCGGCTGTTGTTCAAGGCGTTTTCGCCTGTCGAT
>NZ_JAAGNW010000020.1:23889-28067 GCF_010645215.1 Burkholderia multivorans
GCGGTTGCGATGGGCGGCGGGATCGAGGTGGCGAGCGAGCCGGGAATCGGCAGTTGCTTCACGGTCCGGCTGCCGCTGCAGGCAGAGCGCGCAACCGATGCGCGAATCTTCGCCGACGAAACCGTGTTGCTCGCGGGCGAGCTGGTGTGGCGCGACTTCGTGTCCGACCATCTGCGGGCGTGGGGCCTGCGGGTCGTCGTCGACGACGAGGGGGCGCCGCCCGGTGCGGTGCGGGCGTTGCTGCAGTTCGGTGCGGCGCCCGGCAGCGCATCGCGCAGCAGGCGCGCGGTGCATGCACCGGCCATCGTCTGCACCGGCGACGGTCCGGCGCGGCCCCGGCGCGACGCACAGGGCGTCAACGTGTCGAGCTATGCGCTGCGCGGCATCCAGGCCGCCTTGCAGGATGCGCTGGCCACGCCGGCGGGCGCGCATGCGTCGGGGCAGCAGCAGGCCGGCCCGCGCATGGACGATGCGCTGCGGGTGTTGGTGAGCGACGACGGGTCGATCAGCAGCCGTCTTTATTGCGAACAGCTCGAAGCGCTCGGTTGCACGGTGCGCGGCGTGTCGCGCGCCGCGGAGATCCTGGAATTGCTGTCGCTCCAGTCCTGGGATGCGCTGGTGCTCGAGAAGGATCTGCCCGACATGTCGGTGTGCGCGCTGTCCGACGCGCTGCGTCGCGAGCGGATGCGGTGCGTGGTGATGGTCGTGACTGCGGACGCGACGCCGGCCGATATCGAGCGCTACCTGGCGGCCGGGGTGGCAAAGGTATTCGTCAAACCCGTGACGCTCGAGCATTTTCGCGCCGCGCTGCACGGCATCGCGCGCCTGTCCGGCGCGCGTGCGCCGAGGCGCGGCGGTGGGGCGGCCGCGCAGGAGCCGGCCGCGCATGATGTCTGACGGTCCGGCGCGCCAGCGTGCCGGAGCCTGACGGAACCGCGCGGGGCGGGCGCGCCGCTGCGGAGTGTTCGGGACGGGCGGTGGTTCGTCCCACTGACCATGAAAGGAAGAGACGTGCGTTATACGAAACAGGTATTCGCGCTGCTGCTCGATTTTGCGACGATGCCGGAGAAATCCAGGCGGGAATTCTTGTCGAGAGTGAATGAGTTTCTCATCATGTCGCCCCGGCAGAAGCGACGCATGATCGATGAATGGGAACAACTGGCGGATCGCGGCGCGTCGCGCGCGAAGGACGACGGATGAGGGGCGAACGGCGGCCGAAGGGGCGCGCGATACGCTGCGCGGCGGCGCGGAAGAAGTCGGGCGCAGGCCGTGCAGGCGCCCATGTCCGGGCGGCTGACGCGTGTAATATCACGTCTAGATCCGTGCAATTCAACCAGCACTTCGCTGCCAATCCCCGATGCGCATCGTCGCAGGCGGCGGATTGGCCCGCGTCGGACTCGCGGGGTGCTACCGGGAAGCAATCATGAAGGAATTCTGTGTTCGTGTGATGGTGGCGGATGATCATCCGGCGGTTGCGCTCGGCATCGCGCAGGCGCTGCACGGGATCGCGACGATCAAGCTGGCGGGTACGGTCTCGAATTCGACCGACCTGGGCGCGGCGCTCGATGCGCATTCATGCGACGTGCTCGTCCTCGACTATGTGATGCCGGGCGGCAAGTACGGCGACGGCCTCGTGCTGCTGTCGTTCCTGCAGCGGCGGTATCCGGCGCTGCGGATCGTCACGATCACGATGATCGACAACCCGAGCGTGCTGCGCGCGATCCAGAAGCAGGGCGTGAGCTGCATCCTCAGCAAGTCGGATGCGACTTCCCATCTGGTGGGGGCGGTGCACGCGGCGTATGTGCGCGGCAACTACCTGTCGCCGTCGATCAAGAAGCTGCTCGACAACGTCGAGCTGGGCGGTGCGACACGCGAACTGACCGCCCGCGAGATCGAGGTGGTGCGGTTGTTCTGCGCCGGCTACACGGTCGGCGAGATCGCGACGCAGCTGCATCGCAGCAAGCAGACCATCAGTTCCCAGAAGTCGAGTGCGATGAAGAAGCTCGGCATCGTGCGGGATGCCGACCTGATCCGCTACAAGGGCGACGCCGATGTATCGTCGGCCGGCGACGTGCCGATGGAGGGCTAGGCCGGGGAGCGCGTCAGGCGGGCGGACATCACATGCCAGGAAAACTGAAGCACCTGCTGACGCACGGCATGGCGTCGGGCGGGGCGGCTTTCGAACCCAGACGGATCAAGCGCTACCAGCACGGGCTGTTGTACGGCGGAGGCGTCGTGCTCAGCGCGTTCATCGTGCTGTGCGCGCTGCTCGTCGCGCGACTCGAACTGCACGATTACTTCAGCCAGAAACGCTCGGAATTCCTGCGGCGCGAGGCTCAGCTGCGCGTCGAGATGCAGCAGAGCCAGGAACGCCTGATGCGCGTCGCGCGCTACGCGGAGCTGGTATGGGACGGCTGGGACCAGCGCGGCGCGGCATCGTCCGAGCCCTCCGACAAGGAGGTCAGCCGCCTCGTCGTTCGCGATGAGAAGGGCGGCGTTCAACTGGCGCCGCATCTGCTCGCGGAGTTGCAGGCGAACCATGGCAGGCTGGTGGTGCGCTATGAGGACGGCGGGCCGCGTTTCGTCGCGCTTGCGGACCTGTCGGAGAAGCGGCCGGTGAGTCACTTCGCGCCGTACATCGCGACGTTCCTGCGCCAGCACGAGATGTTGCCGGACCAGCTGAAGCGTAACCCGCGTCCGTTTCCGGGCGCCTATTTCATGAACCCCGAAGGGGATTTCATCGCGGCCATCGGCGCGCAGTCGGCGGCCGCGCTGGCTGTTATGTCGCCGCAGAGCGTGCCGGCCCTGAACCGCGCGCTGAACCCGGATCTTGGCCAGGCCGACCCGGCCGTCGAGCCGCGGCGCCGCCTCGGTGCGATCTGGACCGGCCCGGATCGCGATCCGCTGCTGGGGCGCGATGTCGTGCATCTGGTGCAGACGGTATTCGCTGCCAGAGGGCAGGCGTTTGGGACGTTCTCATTCGTCGGCCCCGACCGCCTGCGCGATATCGACCTGCAGCACGAACCGGGCGAGACGATCGCGGTCGTCGACGCGCGCGGGCGCACCGTGGCCGGTGGCGCCTTGTCGCACGAGGCGCTCGACAGCGCGCTGACCGTCGGGCGCCCGTCGCCCGACAGCGCGGTCGAGGAAGGTTATGCAGACGGGGTGTTCGTCATCGGCGACGACCTGCCGGAATCGGGCTGGAAGCTGGTTTCCACGTTCTCCTGGCGTACGGTGGCGCTCGCGATGGCGCCGCGGTTCGCGCTGATCGCGGTGTTCGCGCTGTTCAGCTTCGGGCTGCTGTGGACCGGCATCGTGCTGTTCGACAGGCGCGTGCTGCGGCCCGCGCACACGCGTGCGATTCGCCTGATCGAGAGCGAGTCGCTGAACCGCACGCTGATCCGCACGGCGCCCGTCGGCCTGACCTTGTTGTCGCTCGCGGACGGCGACGTGATGGTCCGCAACGACACGATGCATGCTTACCAGCAGGCGCTCGACGGCGTGTCGCTGGGCAAGCGCCTGTGGAATGCCTATCGCGAGGCGGAAGCCCGCGGCGGCATGGGGGCGAGGCAGGTCGTCGGTCACGAGCTGTCGATCGAGTTGCGCGACGCGGGGCTCACGCACCTGACGACCAACATCGTGCGCGTGAAGTACCGCGGCGTCGACGTGCTGCTGTGCACGCTGCTCGACATCACCGCGCGCAAGCAGGTCGAGCACACGCTGCGGGAAGCGCGGGAGGCGGCCGACCAGGCCAACAAGGCGAAGTCGACCTTCCTTGCGACCATGAGCCATGAGATCCGCACGCCGCTGAACGCGATCATCGGCTATCTCGAACTGATGGAGCGCGAACCGCTGCCGGCCGCACAGCGGCGGCGGCTGCGGACCGTCGCGTCGTCGTCGGACACCTTGCTGCGGGTGATCAACGACGTGCTCGATCTGTCGAAGGCCGAGTCGAACCAGATGACGCTCGAAGTGATCGCCTTCGATCTGCGGCGGGTGCTGCAGGACGTCGCCGCGATCTATCGTCCGCTGGCCGATGCGAAGGGGCTGACGCTCGCATGCCGGATCGCGGCGGAGCTGCCCGACGGTTGCCGGGGCGATCCGACGCGCTTGCGGCAGGTGCTGTCGAACCTGGTCGGCAACGCGCTCAAGTTCACCAAGCGCGGCGGCGTGACGAT
>NZ_JAAGNW010000020.1:28077-37860 GCF_010645215.1 Burkholderia multivorans
GGTGCTGTTCGATGTCTACATCCAGGCGGACAACTCGATCTACCGGCGCTTCGGCGGCACCGGGCTGGGCCTGCCGCTGTGTCGCCGCATCGTTACGCTGATGCAGGGCGAGATCACGGTCGAGAGCCGGCTGGGCGAGGGCTCGACGTTCGCGGTGCGCGTGCCGCTGCCGGACGCCGAGCCCGGCTGGCGCGTGTTGGCGCAGCAGGACACCGGGGCCGCGGCGACGACGTTCGATGCGTCGGAGGAAGCCGTGGAGGACGACGATGCACCGATTCGCGTGCTGGTTGCGGAGGATCATCCGGCGAGCCGCGCGTTGCTGCGCGATCAGCTGAACGAGCTGGGCTACGACGCGACGATCGTGACGAACGGCAGCGAGGCGCTGCGCGCGTTTTTCGAGGAGCGCTACGACGTGGTGCTGACCGACCTCGGCATGCCCGAGCTGGACGGTTATGCGCTCGCGACCTGCCTGCGCGAACAGCGCGCGAACGTGCCGGTGGTGGCGATGACTGCGCATGCGACCGAGGCCGAGCACCGGCGTTGCGCGGAGGCCGGTGCGGCCGAGGTGGTGTTGAAGCCCTTGTCGATGGCGACGCTCGACGACGTGCTGCGCCGGCATGCGGCGTCGCGGCGTCGCACGGTGACCGCCGAGGCGGATGCGGACGCGGCCTGCGTGCTGTCCGCGGAGATTCGCGAGGCGCTGGTCGGCGCGACGCGCCGCTCGCTGGCCGTGATCGGCGGTGCGCTGCCGGGCGGCGAGGCGGACCTCATCCATGTCGAGCTGCACTCGATGGCGGGCGGTTTTGCGCTGGCGGGCAACGACGTGATGGCCCAGCAATGCGCGCGGCTCGAACGCGCGGTGAAGCAGGACGGCGCGGCGGCGATGGCCGCGACCTGGGACGCGTTCCGCGCACAGGTCGAGCAGGCGCTCGGGAAGCTGGCCGCGTAGCGCGGCGGCTTTGGAGCGGCCTGCGCGGGCGCGGGCCGTCGGCTCAGGCGGTCGGTTTGCGGAACAGCGCGAGCAGGACGCCGAAGGTGACCATCAGCGTGCCGCTTGCGCGGTTGAGCCACTGGAAGCCCTTGGGATGCGTGGCCAGGATCCGCAGCCGCGAGCCGATCAGCGCGTAGATGGCGATGGCGACCACTTCCAGCAGCAGGAAGGTGGCGCCGAGGATCGAGAAACTGGCGCCGTAGTGCATCGGATCGACGAACTGCGGGAAGAACGCGGTGAAGATCAGGATCGCCTTGGGGTTGCCGATCGCGACGTAGAACTCCTGTTTGGTGTGATGCTTGAGCAGCGCGGGGCGGCTGAGCGGCTCGGTGGCCGAGGAGTCGGACGGCGGCGCGGCCGGATCGACGGGCCTGGCGCGCAGCATCTTGATGCCGAGCCAGACGAGATAGGCCGCGCCGCCGAATTTCAGCAGCGTGAACAGCGTCTCGGACGCGATCAGCAGCGCGCCCAGACCGAAGCCGGTGATCGCGATCATCAGCGCGAAGGCGAGCAGGCGGCCGGCCGAGGCGAGGATCGCGTGCAGCGCGCCGCTGCGCGCGCCGTTCGACAGCGACAGGACGTTGTTGGGGCCGAAGGCCATGTTCAAGGCGAAGCAGGCCGGCAGGAACAGCAGGTAGGTGTGCGAGGACATGGCGGGGCGACGCGGGGTTGGGGGCGAAGGGGAGATTGGAGTCTAGCGTTTTGAAAGGCGGCTGTGTGGGGGCGGCGGCGGAGAGTGGGCATGCCGGGCCGCGATAGGCTCAACAGGGTGGCGAATCAGGGACGCGTGCCCAGGCGGTCGATCGGCAAAGGCGGGCGGCCAGCTTCCGCAGCGCCGAAGGTTCAGTGGGCTAACTGTATTGGCTGTCCCTGCATTCACTCAGGTAAAGCATTTTTACGCGAATTCGATACTTCATTGGGGTAGCCTATGGCAGACGTTGAGGTGAGAATTGAGCCCGGCTATCAGGTTTTGCAGATCTCTTGCCCCAATCATATGGAGCCACAGAGCAACATCATGAAAAATACGAGCCCGCTGCAATCAATATTTTTCTTGGTGGTCGGGGGAATAGCGTTGATGGTCGCAATACTGACCTATCAAGACACATCTGATTTTCTGCGAACATCAAACGTTGCAAGTGGAAAGGTGATTGCGTTGAACCACGGCAGCAGCCACCCGGAAATAGAATTCACGGCCCAGTCCGGAGAAAGGATATCGTATCCGCAGGGTGGGTTCATTTTCGGAATGAATGTTGGTGACGACGTTCGCGTCCGGTATCTTGCCGCCGCTCCGCGGCCAACTGCACGGTTGGATCGCTTTGGTTCAATCTGGTTTTGGACGTTGACGGCAGGGATGTTTGCGGTCGTTTTTTTTACAATCGGGGTTGTTACGTTATTTCAAGCGTCGAGGGCTCGGCATAAGGGATAGCCATGATTTTTGGCCTGAGGAGAAGCGACTGGATTTATGACACCGGAGCCACGGGCGGAACGGGTCTCGGGTTTCTGCTTGCATCGGGTGGAACGATTTTCCTGAAGAGCCCGTCGGGAAAAGAGGAGCAATTTTATTATGGCGGCGTAGGGATTGGCCTGGGCAGGATGATAGGCATTCCAAAAATCCCCGATATACCGATTCCGAAGATTCTGCATGTGCCGCATGAGCCGTCGGCAACAGGGGCTGCGTCTTCCTTCACCAGCACGGGGGAGGTCTATATGACCGGCGCCTTTCGTGGCGCGGAATTGAGGCGATCGGATTTCACGGGCGGTGCGCTCTATATCGCCGATGGAATGAGCGTGTCGATCATGCTGCTGGGGATCAATATGGCCTTTCTCATGATGAGTGTGGCCATGCCTCAGATGCCATTTCTTCGAGCCGCCATTCGTGAGGCGCCTGCCGTGCTCGTGATGGCTGGCTTTAGTCTCGGGATGCAATCGGGTGCGCTTGCCAATGGAAGAATCCGGGCGGGAATCGGCGGGGGTGGCGGCTTGATGCTCGGGAGCCTTCGGTAATCGCTTTTTATCTGCCTCTTGGCGATCTTTCCCCGAGGCCGTTTCTACTGACGCTACGGATGCTCGCTTCGAGGAGGGGGCGGAGTCGAGTCTTGCGGCGCCGCTGAAAAGAAAAAGGGCCTAGCATCGCTGCTAAGCCCTTGAATATGTTGGTGGCGAATCAGGGATTCGAACCCCGGACCTGCGGATTATGATTCCGTCGCTCTAACCGGCTGAGCTAATTCGCCAACAGAAGCGAGATTATGCTGATGCTGCGCGGGGGTGTCAAGCCCTTTTTATCGTGCCCCTGAAAACCCCACCCGCGCCCGGTTCGCCGCCAGCCCGGGCCGACGAACCGAACCGGGCCCGCCCCATCAATCCTGCGCGTAGATATCCGAGTCCTTGGTCTCCTTGACGAACAGCAGCCCGATCACGAAGGTCGCGAGCGCGATCACGATCGGATACCAGAGCCCCGAGTAGATGTCGCCCCGCGCCGCCACGATCGCGAACGCGGTCGCCGGCAGGAAGCCGCCGAACCAGCCGTTGCCGATGTGATAGGGCAGCGACATCGACGTGTAGCGGATCCGGGTCGGGAACATCTCGACCAGCATCGCCGCGATCGGCCCGTACACCATCGTCACGTAGATCACGAGAATCGCCAGGATCACGACCGTCATCGGCCAGTTGATCTGCGACGGGTCGGCCTTGGGCGGGTAGCCGGCGCTCTTGAGCGTGGTCGCCAGCGTCTTGTCGAACACCTTGGCTTTTTCCTTTGCGTCCGGGGCCTTGCCGTCGTAGGTATCGATCACCGTGTCGCCGACCTTGATCTGCGCGGGCGTGCCCGCCGGCGCAGCGACGTTCTCGTAGTTGAGGCCCGCTTTCGCGAGCGCGCTCTTCGCGACGTCGCACGAGTCCGTGAACTTCGCGGTGCCCACCGGGTTGAACTGGAACGAGCACTGGGTCGGATCGGCGATCACCGTGATCGGCGCCTTCTGCGTCGCGATCTCGAGCGCCGGATTCGCGAAGTGGGTCAGCGCCTTGAACAGCGGGAAGTAGGTCAGCGCGGCGATCAGGCAGCCGGCCAGGATGATCGGCTTGCGGCCGATCCGGTCCGACAGCGAGCCGAAGAACACGAAGAACGGCGTGCCGATCAGGAGTGCGATAGCGATCAGGATGTTCGCGCTCGCGCCGTCGACCTTGAGCGTCTGCGTGAGGAAGAACAGCGCGTAGAACTGGCCGGTGTACCAGACCACCGCCTGTCCGGCCGTCAGCCCCACCAGCGCGAGGATCACGACTTTCAGGTTCTTCCACTGCCCGAACGCTTCGGTCAGCGGCGCCTTCGAGGTCTTGCCCTCGGCCTTGATGCGCAGGAACACCGGCGATTCGTTCAGCTGCATCCGGATCCACACCGACACCGCGAGCAGCAGGATCGACGCGACGAACGGCACGCGCCAGCCCCAGGCGCCGAACGCGTCCTCGCCGATCGATTCGCGCACGCCGAGAATCACGAGCAGCGACAGGAACAGGCCGAGCGTCGCCGTGGTCTGGATCCACGAGGTGTAGAAGCCGCGCCGGTGCGCCGGTGCGTGCTCGGCCACGTAGGTCGCCGCGCCGCCGTATTCGCCGCCGAGCGCGAGGCCCTGCAGCAGCCGCATCACGATGAAGATGACGGGCGCCGCGATGCCGATCGTCGCATAGCCGGGCAGGAAGCCGACCACGAAGGTCGACAGGCCCATGATCACGATCGTGATCAGGAAGGTGTGCTTGCGGCCGACGAGATCGCCGAGGCGGCCGAACACGATCGCGCCGAACGGCCGTACCGCGAAGCCCGCCGCGAAGCCGAGCAGCGTGAAGATGAAGGCCGCGGTGGGGTTGACCCCGGAGAAGAAGCTCTTGCTGATGTAGGCCGCGAGCGAGCCGGCCAGGTAGAAGTCGTACCACTCGAACACCGTGCCGAGGGACGACGCGAAGATCACCTTCTTCTCCTCGTGCGTCATCGGCGAGTGCGAGATGTGTCCGCCTATCGTTGCCATGAAGTGTCTCCAATATTGACATGCGCATCGGGCCCGCTCGTTCCGGCAGGCCTCGCGTTGATTATTGGAATGGAAACTTACGGCGTACTGACTCGGCCGGTCAAAATTTCGAGGAAGTAAATTCTGTCATGTTCGTCGATCGATGATTGATTGTTCGGCTATGTCTCTTAAAAATCGCAAATCGCTCGGCTTGAATCGCGTCGGGGGTGGCGCTCTCAGGGTTAATCCGGGGCATGACCGCGCAGCGCCAGGCTGACCCGCACCAGCGTGCCCGCGAGGCGCGGCGAGGCCTGGTAGACATGGTCGTCGAGCGTCAGCGCACCGCCGTGCTGCGCGACGATTTCCCGGACGATCGCAAGACCGAGGCCGCTGCCGTCGCCCTCGCGGTCGAGGATCCGGTAGAAGCGTTCGAGCACCCGCTCGCGCTCGTGCGCGGGGATGCCCGGCCCGGTGTCCTCGATCTCGACGTCGACGCGGCCCGCCTCGCGCACCGCGCGCACCCGCACGGTGATGCGGCCGCCGTCCGGCGTGTAGCGGATCGCGTTGTCGATCAGGTTGCCGAGCATCTCGCGCAGCATCACCGGGTGGCCGTCGATTTCGAGCGGCGCGCCGTCGTCCTCGTCGGGCCCCTCGTAGCCGAGATCCATTCGTTTCGCGAGGGCGGCCTGCACCCAGTCGCGCACCGCGAGCCGCGCGAGCGTCGCGATCGCGACCGGTTCGAGCGTGAGCCCGGTCGCGCGGTTCTCCGCGCGCGCCAGCGCCAGCAGCTGGGTGACGAGCCGCGCCGCCTGCTCGGAACTCGTCGCGATCTGTTCGAGCGAACGCGCGACCTCCGCCGGCACGTCGTGCCGCAGCGCGAATTCGGCCTGGGTGCGCAGGCCCGCGAGCGGCGTCTTCATCTGGTGCGCGGCGTCCGCGATGAAGCGCTTTTGCAGCGCCATGTTCTGTTCGAGCCGCGCGAGCAGGTCGTTGAACGAGGTGACGAGCGGTTCGATCTCGGGCGGCGCGCGCTGCGCCTCGACGGGCGACAGGTCGTCCGGGCGGCGCCCGCGGATGTGCGCCTGCAGCGCGGCGAGCGGCGCGAGGCCGCGCGACAGCCCGAACCAGACGAGCAGGATCGCGAGCGGCAGGATCACGAATTGCGGCAGGATCACGCCCTTGATGATGTCGTTCGCGAGTGCGTTGCGCTTGTCGAGCGTCTCGCCGACCTGCACGAGCACCGGCTGCGTGCCGCGCGCCTGCGGCAGCGCCACGGTGGTATACGCGACGCGGATGTCGTTGCCGCGCAGCAGGTCGTCGCGGAACACCACGACGCCGGGCGGCGGGCGGTCCTCGTCGCGCGGCAGCGGCATGTCGGCCTCGCCCGACACCAGCTCGCCGCGCGCGCCGAGCACCTGGAAGTACACGCTGTCGACGTTGTCGGCGCGCAGCAGGTCGAGCGTCGCGGGCGGCAGCGTCAGCTCGGCCACGCCGTTGACCGGCGTGATCTGTCGCGCGAGCACGTAGGTGTTGGTTTCGAGCGCGCGGTCGAAGGGCCCGTTCGCGATCGTCTTCGCGACCAGGTAGGTGACGGCGATGCTCATCGGCCACAGCAGCAGCAGCGGCGCCAGCATCCAGTCGAGGATCTCGCCGAACAGCGAGCGCGGGCGCGCGGTTTCGGCGGGCCCGATGTCGTCGGGCGGGGCGAACGGATTCGCGTAGCGGGCGTCGCGCGCGGCATCCGCCGCGTCGGCGGCGGGCGGCGCGCGGCGGGCGGAGCGGGCCGGGGTGGCCATCGCGGCGGCCGCGCGTCAGCGCAGCGACGGGCTCGCGGCGGCGGGCGCGGGCGAGGCCGCCGCGCCCGGCTCGGCCGGCGCGGCTTTTTCGAGGCAGTAGCCGAGGCCGCGCACGGTCGTGATGCGCACGCCGCTCGGCTCGATCTTCTTGCGCAGCCGGTGCACGTAGACCTCGATCGCGTTGTTGCTGACTTCCTCGCCCCATTCGCACAGATGGTCGACCAGCTGCTCCTTCGACACGAGCCGGCCGGTTCGCTGCAGCAGCACCTCGAGCAGGCCCAGTTCGCGCGCGGACAGGTCGAGCACGTGGTCGTTCGCGTAGGCGAGGCGCCCGACCTGGTCGAACGCGAGCGAGCCGTGGCGGAACACGCTCGGGCCGCCGCCCGCGCCGCGCCGGGTCAGCGCGCGCACGCGGGCTTCCAGCTCGTTCAGCGCGAACGGCTTCGCCATGTAGTCGTCGGCGCCGAGGTCGAGCCCTTTCACGCGTTCGTCGACGCTGTCGGCGGCGGTGAGGATCAGCACGGGCAGGGTGGAATTGCGCGCGCGCAGGCGGCGCAGCACGTCGAGGCCGGGCATCCGGGGCAGGCCCAGGTCGAGGATCAGCAGGTCGAAAGTCTGCATCGACAGCGCGGTGTCGGCCTCGATGCCGTTCTTCACATGGTCGACGGCATAGCCCGATTGGCGGAGTGACCGGGTGAGACCGTCCGCGAGTATGCTGTCGTCTTCGGCAATGAGAATTCGCATGATGCGCCACCGATAGCCGGCCGCAGGCGCGGGCGCAGCTGTCTCCGATGTTGTCGGGTTGACGCGGGCCCGCATCGCGGGCTTGCATAAACCACTGTTTTTTTATACAGTGTCTGCATTCGTGCACCTAACGGCTCATCCGGGCCGGGCCAGAGCCGGTGCATCCGTATCAGACGCTGCTCATCATAGCAAAGGACGATTCATGGAAGATAGCAAGAAGGGTTCCGGGATGACCGCGGAAAAGAGCAAGGCGCTGGCGGCTGCGCTCTCGCAGATCGAGAAGCAGTTCGGCAAGGGCTCGATCATGCGCCTCGGCGCAGGCGAAGCGGTCGAGGACATCCAGGTGGTGTCCACGGGCTCGCTGGGTCTGGATATCGCGCTCGGCGTCGGCGGTCTGCCGCGCGGCCGGGTGGTCGAGATCTACGGCCCGGAATCGTCCGGCAAGACCACGCTGACGCTGCAGGTGATCGCCGAGATGCAGAAGCTCGGCGGCACGGCGGCGTTCATCGACGCCGAGCACGCGCTCGACGTGCAGTACGCGGGCAAGCTCGGCGTGAACGTGCAGGAGTTGCTGATCTCGCAGCCGGACACGGGCGAGCAGGCGCTCGAGATCGTCGCCGCGCTGGTGCGCTCGGGCTCGATCGACATGATCGTGATCGACTCGGTCGCGGCGCTGGTGCCGAAGGCCGAAATCGAGGGCGAGATGGGCGATTCGCTGCCGGGCCTGCAGGCCCGCCTGATGTCGCAGGCGCTGCGCAAGCTGACGGGCACGATCAAGCGCACCAACTGCCTCGTGGTCTTCATCAACCAGATCCGGATGAAGATCGGCGTGATGTTCGGCAACCCGGAAACCACGACGGGCGGCAATGCGCTCAAGTTCTATTCGTCGGTGCGTCTCGACATCCGCCGGATCGGCTCGATCAAGAAGAACGACGAGGTGATCGGCAACGAGACCCGCGTGAAGGTCGTGAAGAACAAGGTCTCGCCGCCGTTCCGCGAGGCGATCTTCGACATCCTGTACGGCGAGGGCATTTCCCGCCAGGGCGAGATCATCGATCTCGGCGTGCAGGCGAAGATCGTCGACAAGGCCGGCGCCTGGTACAGCTACAACGGCGAGAAGATCGGCCAGGGCAAGGACAACGCGCGCGAATTCCTGCGCGAGAATCCGGAAATCGCCCGCGAGATCGAGAACCGCATCCGCGAATCGCTCGGCGTGAGCGCGATGCCGCAAGGCGTGGCGTCCGAGGCCGCCGAGGTCATGGACGACGAGGAGTGATGCGACGAAGCCGGCGCGACGCGGGTTCGCCGGACGCGGAACGGCAGACGCCGGCCCGCCCGGACACCGCGGCGCGCGCGCCGGGTTCGATCGAAGGGCGGCCCGCGGGCCGCCCGCTGGCGAGGGCATCGGCTGATGCCCTCGCGTCGTTTGAGCCGGCCGAAACGGATCCGTTCGGCGTCGATCCGCGCGAGGCGTTCGCTGCGCCTGATCGCGCGCGCGCCGCGGACGGCGGCGAGGTCGATACCCGCACGAGCCAGTCGCCGCGCCGCGGCGCGCGGCGCGCGACGGCGCGCGGCGACAGGTTCGATGCGGTCGCCGACGGCGCGCCGCAAGCGCCCGCCCGTTCGCTGAAGGCGCGCGCGATCGGCTATCTGTCGCGCCGCGAATACAGCCGCACGGAACTGGCGCGCAAGCTCGCGCCGTACGTGGAGGAAAGCGACGAGCTCGGCGCGCTGCTCGATGCGCTCGAGCGCGAAGCCTGGCTGTCGGACGCACGCTTCGCCGAAAGCCTCGTGCATCGGCGCGCGGCGCGCGTCGGCTCGGCGCGGATCATGAGCGAGCTCAAGCGGCATGCGCTCGACGAGGCGCTCGTCGAGACCGTCGGCGCGCAGTTGCGCGACAGCGAGCTCGCGCGTGCCCAGGCGGTGTGGCGCAAGAAGTTCGGGGCGCTGCCGCAGTCGCCGGCCGAGCGCGCGAAGCAGATGCGCTTCCTCGCGATGCGCGGCTTTTCCGGCGCGACGATCAGTCGCTTGCTGAAGGGCGACGACGACGTGTACGGCGACGATTGAGCGGCCGTCCGGCGCGCGCTGCTTTGCTGCGCTGCACCGGAGCGCCCGCGCCCGGCCCCGTGCGGCGCGGCGCGAAGTATCTCAAATACCCAGTATGCTAAAATCTGTGGGTTTTCCTCTTCGGCCTCATCCTCCCGCATGCCGCTATCCGAGCCCGTACCCCGCCAGTTGCGACATCGACGCGCAATCC
>NZ_JAAGNW010000020.1:37870-52534 GCF_010645215.1 Burkholderia multivorans
GACCGACTGGGCGCCCTATCCCGGGCAATGCGAAGCCGCCAATCCCGCCTACCGGGCCCTTATCGGGCTCAATCTCCTCGATCACTTCCGCCGTGATGCGTCCCGACTTCTGGGCGGCCTCGCGGGCTGCACGCATCTCACCGAGCTGTGCGCGGTCCTGCCGACTGCGGCCATCCAGGCATTTGCCGGGGATGTGTGGAACACGCGCGAGGGCAAGGGCGGCGAAGCCGCGACCGAGCCGCCGTTTCAGCTCGGGCGCTGCCAGGCGCTGCGCTTCGACGGCGAGGCGGTGCGGCAGTTCTATCCGACCTGGTTCGGCGCGAGCCGGCCGGAGCGGAGCGGCGGGCGCGGCTCCGAGAATCAACCGGAAATCGTTACAAGAAGCGACTTTTAATCGACTTTTTATCCAACTCTCAGACTGAAGGAATCACGCATGAAGATTCACGAGTACCAGGGTAAGGAAATCCTGCGGAAATTCGGTGTCGCGGTACCGCGCGGCAAGCCGGCGTTTACGGTCGACGAGGCCGTCAAGGTCGCGGAAGAGCTGGGCGGCCCGGTGTGGGTCGTGAAGGCGCAGATCCATGCGGGCGGCCGCGGCAAGGGCGGCGGCGTGAAGGTCGCGAAGTCGCTCGAGCAGGTTCGCGAATTCTCGAACCAGATCCTCGGCATGCAGCTGAAGACGCACCAGACCGGTCCGGAAGGCCAGAAGGTGAACCGTCTGCTGATCGAGGAAGGCGCCGACATCAAGAAGGAACTGTACATCGGCATCGTGATCGATCGCGTCACGCAGAAGGTTGTCGTGATGGCGTCGAGCGAAGGCGGCATGGACATCGAGGAAGTGGCCGAGAAGACCCCGGAAGCGATCCACAAGGTCGCGGTCGAGCCGTCGAAGGGCCTGCAGGACGCGGAAGCCGACGATCTCGCGAAGAAGATCGGCGTGCCCGATGCATCGATCCCGCAAGCGCGTGAAATCCTGAAGGGTCTCTACAAGTCGTTCTGGGAAACCGACGCGTCGCTCGCCGAAATCAACCCGCTCGTCGTCACCGGCGACGGCAAGGTGATCGCACTCGACGCGAAGTTCAACTTCGATTCGAACGCGCTGTTCCGCCACCCGGAAATCGTCGCGTACCGCGATCTGGACGAAGAAGATCCGGCTGAAGTCGAAGCGTCGAAGTTCGACCTCGCGTACATCTCGCTCGACGGCAACATCGGCTGTCTCGTGAACGGCGCAGGCCTCGCGATGGCGACGATGGACACGATCAAGCTGTTCGGCGGCGAGCCGGCGAACTTCCTCGACGTCGGCGGCGGCGCGACGACCGAGAAGGTCACGGAAGCGTTCAAGCTGATGCTGAAGAACCCGGACCTGAAGGCGATCCTCGTGAACATCTTCGGCGGCATCATGCGCTGCGACGTGATCGCGGAAGGCGTGATCGCGGGCTCGAAGGCGGTGAACCTGGGCGTGCCGCTCGTCGTGCGCATGAAGGGCACCAACGAAGACCTGGGCAAGAAGATGCTCGCCGAATCCGGCCTGCCGATCATTTCGGCGGACAGCATGGAAGAAGCCGCGCAGAAGGTCGTCGCGGCAGCCGCGGGCAAGTAAGGCGTTTCATTGCATTGAACACGCAGGGTGGCGCGCGATGTCGCGACGCCCATCGAACAGAGGTAAATACATGTCGATTCTGATCAACAAAGACACAAAGGTCATCACGCAGGGTATCACCGGCAAGACTGGCCAGTTTCACACGCGCGCTTGCCGCGAGTACGCCAACGGCCGCGAAGCATTCGTCGCGGGCGTGAACCCGAAGAAGGCCGGTGAGGACTTCGAAGGCATTCCGATCTACGCGAGCGTGAAGGAAGCGAAGGCCGAGACCGGCGCGACCGTGTCGGTCATCTACGTGCCGCCGGCAGGCGCCGCGGCTGCGATCTGGGAAGCGGTCGAGGCCGACCTGGATCTCGCGATCTGCATCACGGAAGGCATTCCCGTGCGCGACATGATCGAAGTGAAGGACCGCATGCGCCGCGAAGGCCGCAAGACGCTGCTGCTCGGCCCGAACTGCCCGGGCACGATCACGCCGGACGAACTGAAGATCGGCATCATGCCGGGTCACATCCACCGCAAGGGCCGCATCGGTGTGGTGTCGCGCTCGGGCACGCTGACGTACGAAGCGGTTGCGCAGCTGACGGCGCTGGGCCTCGGCCAGTCGTCGGCGGTCGGCATCGGCGGCGATCCGATCAACGGTCTCAAGCACATCGACGTGATGAAGATGTTCAACGACGATCCGGACACGGATGCGGTCGTGATGATCGGTGAAATCGGCGGCCCGGACGAAGCAGCGGCAGCCGAGTGGATCAAGGGCAACATGAAGAAGCCGGTGGTCGGCTTCAGCGCCGGCGTCACGGCGCCTGCGGGCAAGCGCATGGGCCACGCCGGCGCGCTGATCTCGGGCGGTGCGGATACGGCCGAAGCGAAGCTGGAAATCATGGACGCGTGCGGTATCACGGTCACGCGCAATCCGTCGGAAATGGGCCGCCTGCTGAAGGCTGCGCTCTAAGTCACGGATCGCTCCACGAAAAACGCCGGCCCTGCCGGCGTTTTTTGTTATTCTCGCGAAATATTTTCGTAAGGCGGCGGGCGCGGCACGGCTGCATCCGTCGCCCGGTTCACTTCCTGCGGCCCATCTATGTTCGAATTCCTCGCAACGCTTCACTGGGGCGCGGTCATCCAGATCGTCCTCATCGACATCCTGCTCGGCGGCGACAACGCGGTCGTGATCGCGCTCGCCTGCCGCAATCTGCCGAGCGAGCAGCGGGTGCGCGGCGTGCTGTGGGGCACCGCCGGCGCGATCGTGCTGCGCGTCGTGCTGATCGCGTTCGCGGTCGTGCTGCTCGACGTGCCGCTTCTCAAGTTCGCGGGCGGCATCCTGCTGCTGTGGATCGGCGTTCGCCTGATGGCGCCCGCCGAGGAGGCCCACGAGAACATCCGGCCGGCCGACAAGCTGCTGAGCGCGGTGCGCACCATCATCGTCGCCGATGCGGTGATGAGCCTCGACAACGTGATCGCGATCGCGGGCGCGGCCGAGCAGGCCGACCCGTCGCACCGCATCGCGCTCGTGATCTTCGGCCTCGTGGTCAGCATTCCGATCATCGTGTGGGGCAGTACGCTGGTGCTCAAGATGCTCGA
The DNA here is from genome assembly GCF_010645215.1 of Burkholderia multivorans. Classification (GTDB taxonomy): domain Bacteria; phylum Pseudomonadota; class Gammaproteobacteria; order Burkholderiales; family Burkholderiaceae; genus Burkholderia; species Burkholderia multivorans_A. Next base: position 41,052 of record NZ_JAAGNW010000020.1, read on the forward strand.
CCGCTTCCCGATCATCGTCACGTTCGGCGCCGCGCTGCTGGGCTGGATCGCGGGCGGGCTGATGGTCAACGATCCGGCGGGCGACCGCTGGCCGCTCCTCGATACGCCGGCTGCTGTCTACGGCTCGAGCATCGCGGGCGCGCTGTTCGTGGTGCTGATCGGCTATGCGCTCAGGAAGCGCCGGGCCGCGCCGGGCCACGCGGATCCGCACTGAGCGAGCCGCGTCGGCCGTTCGGCCGACTGCCCGCTGACGCGGGTGCTGGCTACGATCGAAACGCCTGCCGTCCTGGCAGGCGTTTTCGCTCGAGGAGCCTGCGATGTTCGAAGCCTTTTCTGTTTGCCTGTTCCGCCGCCTGGTGCGGCGCTCGGGTGTCATGCGCCGCGGGTTCGCCCGCCGCGGGTTCGCCCGCCACACCGGATTCACGCTGATCGAGTTGATGATCGTGCTGGCGATCGTCGGCGTGGTCGCTGCGTACGCGATTCCCGCTTATCAGGACTATCTGGTGCGCGGGCGGGTCGGCGAGGGGCTCGCGCTCGCGGCGCCCGCGCGTCTCGCGGTGGCCGAGAACGCGGCGAGCGGGGCCGGCCTCGCGGGCGGCTACGTCGCGCCGCCCGCGACCCGCAATGTCGAAGCCATCCGGATCGACGACGACACCGGCCAGATCACGATCGCGTTCACGTCGCGGGTCGCGCCGGCGGGCGCCAATACGCTGGTGCTCGTGCCGTCCGTGCCCGATCGCGCGGATGCGCCGAGCGGGCGGGTGGCGCTCGCCAAGGACGCGGCGCAGGCGGGCACGCTCGCGTGGGAGTGCTTCGCGGAGAGCAAGCGCGCGTCGTCGCTGCCCGCGCCGGGCGCCGGACCGCTGCCGGGCGACGCGCCGACCCTCGCGGGCCGGCTCGCGCCGCCGGAGTGTCGCACGTAGGCGGTCGTACTTCGTCGTTCGCGCCGGGGTGGCCGGGTATGGCCGGCCATACCCGGCCGGCCGTATCTTGCCAGCCGCACCTCGCCAGCCGCACGTCACCGGTCGCACGTCACCGGTCGCACGTCACCGGCTACCCCGCCGACCACACCTCTCCGTCCCCGCCGACGGCTCACGCGATTCAATGCCTGCAGCGCTGCGCATCTGCGTAACAGGGTGCGCAACGCCCCGCACAGGAGAGGGTTTTTTTTGTATAGTGCGCCGGTTGCTGACACCCGGTTCGCTCATGCCTTCCATATTTACGCGGTCTCTTTCGCTCGTCGTACTCGCCGTCGCGCTGATTCTGCCTTACGCAGTCACCAACCATACTTACCCGATCCCGACCTTTTATTCGGAGTTCGCGGCATTTGCGCTGTACGCGTTGCTCGGCGCAACGATCGTGATGCTCGTGCGCAGCGCGGCGCCGGCCGAGCCGTTCGCGGCGCCCGCGGCGCTGATCGCGCCGCTCGGTTTCGGCGCGGTGCTGCTGGCGCAGATCGTGGGCTTGCCGCTGCATCAGCCGTCGATGAACTGGCTGGCGCTCGGTTACCTGCTGACGGCGCTCGTCGCGATGCAGTCGGGTTATGCGCTCGCGCGCGCCCAGCTGCGTGACGAGACCTTGCGGATGATGGCGGGGGCGCTGATCGTCGGCGGGCTGTTCGCGGTGTTCTGCCAGATCGCGCAGCTGTACCGGCTCGAAGATGCGTTGTCGCCGTTCGTGGTCACTTATGGCGTGTCGGTCGCGCGGCGGCCTTACGGCAACATGGCGCAGGCGAACCACCTCGCGACCTACATGGCGTTCGCGCTCGCGGGCGCGCTCTACCTCGTGCAGACGCGACGCCTGCGGGTGTGGGCGTGGGCCGGGCTGTCGGTGCTGCTGTCGATCGGGCTGGCGTTGACGGTGTCGCGCGGCCCCTGGCTGCAGGTCGGCGTGATGGTGGTGGCGGGCTTCTGGATGGCGTTCGCGGAACGGCGCGAGGCGCGCATCGCGGCGACGCGTCGCGCGTGGCTCATCCCCGTGGCGCTCGGGTTGCTGTTCGTCGCGGTCAACGTCGCGGTGCGCTGGGCCAACCTGCATTTCCAGCTGGGGCTGGCCGAATCGGCGGCCGACCGGATGCGCGACGCCGGCCAGATCACGCCGCGGCTCGCGCTGTGGAAGTACGGCCTCGCGATGTTCCGCGAGCATCCGCTGCTCGGCGTCGGCTGGGGCGAGTTCCCGATCCATCAATTCGAGCTGGTGCGCCGTCTCGGCGGCGTCGAGATCGCGAACAATTCGCACGACATTTTCGTCGACCTGCTCGCGAAGTCGGGCCTGCTCGGCCTCGGCGTGCTGATCGTGAGCCTCGGCCTGTGGTTCGCGCGCGTGCTGCGCGAACCGCAGTCGAGCGGCCGGGTGTTCGGCGTGGCGCTGATCGGCATCCTGCTGATGCACGCGCTCGTCGAGTATCCGCAGCAATACATGTTCTTCCTGCTGCCGGCGATGTTCGTGATCGGCCTGCTCGACACCCGGCCGCTGCGCTTCGTGCCGGGCCGCGTCGCGTTCGCGCTGCTGGCCGTGCTGTCGTTCGGCGGCCTGCTGGTTGCGTATCCGGTGCTGCGCGATTACCAGCGCGCCGAGGTGCTGTACTACGGCGCGAATCCGGCGGAGCAGTATCGCGAGGCGCCGTCGTTCCTGTTCCGCGCATGGGGCGACTACGGCGCAGCCACGCTGATGACGATCTCGCGCGACGATCTGCCCGCCAAGCTCGCGGCGCACGAGCGCGCGATCTCGCTGCTGCCGGGCGAGACGGTGCTGCGCCGCTATGCGGTGCTGCAGGCGCTCGATCGCCGAGAGACCGACGCGCTCGATACGGTGGAGCGGCTGCATATCTTCGCGAAGCAGCTGCACGACTGGCCGACCCAGCTCGCGGGGCTGTATCGCCTGCTCGATGCGCAGCCGTCGCTCAAGTCCTTCAAGGCGGCGGTGTACGCCCAGTATGGCGAACCGCCGGCCCAGTCCGACGATGAGGACGACGATGACGATTGAGCGCGCCGCGCGCGCACTGCGGCATCGATCATGAAAGCCGCCGATCCATGGCCCGGGCCATGTCGATCGGCGGCTTTTTTACTGATCGAGCGGAACCGTTTCCGGGCGGATGCGCTTGGCTCGCCGAGCCGGGCGGCGCTCACCGCGGGGCGTTGCGCGGGCGCTTCGCGCGAGTCGTTCAGGTATGCTTGAGGCCGCCGTCCTCGACGGTCTGTCCATAGTCATAGGGAGAACTCATGAAGGCGAACCCATACCGCAGTACGGTTTTCGGCGTCCTGTTCGCGGCGCTCGTGCCGCTTTCGGCCGCACACGCCCAGCTCGGTGACATGCTGAAGCAGGCGACCGGCTCGGGCGATTCATCGAGCGCGCTCGGCAATCTCGGTGGCATCGGCGGCGCGCTGGGCGGCTCGTCGCTGACCTCGTCGAGCAGCAGCAACGTCGCCGGCGTGCTGCAGTTCTGCATCAAGAACAACTATCTCGGCGGCGCGGGCGGCGGCGCCGGCGCATCGTCGGTCAAGGATGCGCTGATGAGCAAGCTGGGCGGCGGCGCCTCGTCGGACAGCGGTTATACGAGCGGCGCGAGCGGGATCCTCGACGCGGGCAACGGCAAGACGCTGGATCTCAGCGGCGGTGGTTTGAAGGAGCAGGTGACCAAGCAGGTCTGCGACAAGATCCTGTCGCAGGCGAAATCGCTGCTGTAACGCCGTCGTGCCAGCCGGCGGCGAGGGTGGGCCGCCGGCGTTCGCGCATGCGTCGGTGCGCATGCCGTTTGCGATGCAGCGCGATGCGGCGTGGCCCGCGCGTCGGTCGCACGCGGCCCGGCTCGCCGAGCCGCGGATCTGCATGGCGTGTCGATCCGGCAGGGTATCGACCTGATGCCCGTTCATGCGGCACAAGCACGCCGCTCATGCTTTCCTGAAGCGATTTTCAACATTCCCGTCACGCACGTCGGTGCGTGGGCGGCATGCGCGCCGACCACGTGCGGGCGCGCATCCGCTGTGTCGACTGAACGCCGGTAGGGGCCGTGCAGGCCGGGGCGATGGCTGGACCCTCTTGCCGGATCGTGGGTGCGCAGCGAAGAATGCAAGGTTCCTCCTCCTCGAACGACCGGAGCGACGCGCATGGAAAGAATCGACTTCCTGGTTCAGGGATCGGCCGCGAGTCCCTATGAATTGACCTTCGAGCGGCGCGACGGCGGCCGCATCGCCACGTTTTGTTCGTGCCCGGCGGGCGTGAACGGCGCGTCCTGCAAACATCGTCTCGCGATCCTGAACGGTGGCTGCGCCGATATCGTGAGCGGCAATCGCGAGCAGGTCGAGATCGTGACCGCCTGGTTCGCAGGCAGCGGATTGGCCGCCGACCTGGCGGCGCTCGAGGCAGCCGAACGTGGGCTGGCGCAGGCCAAGGCCGCGCTGGCGAGCGCGAAGAAACGCGTGGCCGCTGCGTTGAAAGGGCGCTAGGGCGAGAACTGGCGGTGGGTGAGGCTCGCGGGGTGTTCTCGCCGGTGCCGGATGCCTTCGAGGCGACGCGGCTGAGGGATCGCATCCGGAGTCCGCGCCGTACCGGCTGAAGCGAACGCGGCGTCCGGATTTCGTGCAATTTGAAAGGCGTGTATAGTGGCCGCGCAATAAAAATGAAAGAAAAATGCGAGAGGCCATGAAACAGAAAACGCTCGTCAAGATCGTCGGGGTCGTTGTGCTCGGCGGCGCGGTCGCCAGCTTTGTCAGCCCTTATCTCACGTTGCACGCGATGCGGTCGGCCATGGTCGACCAGGATGCGGATGCCTTTGCGTCCGACGTCGATTTCCCCGCGGTGCGCGAGAGTTTGCGCGCGCAGATCCTGACCATGATGCAGGACAAGCTGTCGAATGACGCGGACCGGAAGGACAACCCGTTCGCGGGCGTCGGGATGCTGCTGGGCATGGGCATCGCCAATCAAGCGATCGACACGATGGTGACGCCCGCGGGCGTGATGCAGATGATGGCGAACGCGGGCCCGAAGCGCGTGGAGAAAGCGGGTGAAGTCCCGGTGTCGGGCGAATCGTCCACGCCCTCGTCCATGTCCGCCGATTATTCCGTGCGCTACCGGAACTGGTCCACGGTTGCCGTGGAAGGGCGACGCCCGGGCGCGGAGCCTGCGGTGTTCACGTTCAAGCGCAATGGCTTGTGGTCGTGGAAGCTGACTGCCGTCACGTTTCCGCCCGAACTGTTGAGCGCTCCCTGAGCGTGCCCGGCGTTGGATCGACGAAGGCGGATCACGGTCTCGAACCGAGGAGGATCATGGATGTCGACGAAGATGGAAGGCGATGAACACATGCAGATCGAGATTCAGAAACGAAAGCGGGTGCCGTTCAACCTGATCGCGTTCCCGGACTTCCGGAATGGCGTGAACGGTTTTGCGAAGGACTGGTATTTCTGGGTGCCGGCATCGTTCAAGCCGGCGCTCGATGTCGGATACAACGAGTATCTCGACGACGAAAAGACCCAGGCCTTGCGCGACAAGCGTTCGCACGAACTGCACGGCGTCTCGCACGATGCGCTGAAGAAGCAGATCGAGGCGAGCGGCGAACGGCTGTCCGACTCGGAGGATCACAAGCGGATCATGTCGTTTGCGATCCGGTATCCCGTCGAGACCCAGGGTGAACCGCCGCTCTATGCGTTCCGCGAAACGGACAGCCTCGAAAGCCGCTCGGGCGACTGGTATGTGCAGGTGGAGCAGGCGCTGGCCGATACGGACGAGCGGCAGGGCAACGTGGGGTTCCGGCTCTATGCCCGACACCGCGACGCGGGTGCGGGTGAAGGCGTGTGGGTTGCGAAGGCCTGGTTGGTGACGTCTCAGCGGGAGTTCGTGGAACTGCTGCGCACCGGACGGTGCGGCGCGCTCGATCTGTCCGGTCCGCTTCCGGATCAGGACGCCGGAGCGGGAGAGCGGCCGGGCGCAGTGACGGCGTGACGCGGGGCGCTTGCGCGGCCGGCCGGACGCATGCCGTGGCGGGACGCCTCACGCCGCGGCCAACGCGTCCTACGCCTCGGCCTTCCAGTCCCCCGATTTCCCGCCGCGCTTCTCGCGCACGCTGACCTCGGTGATCACCATCCCGCGATCGACTGCCTTGCACATGTCGTACACCGTCAACAAGCCGACCTGCACCGCGGTCAACGCTTCCATTTCCACCCCCGTGCGGCCGAAGGTCTCGACCTGCGCGCTGCAGCGCACGCCTGGCAGCGTCTCGTCGAACTGGAACTCCACCGCGACGCGCGTCAGCGCGAGCGGATGGCACAGCGGGATCAGGTCGGCGGTGCGCTTCGCGCCCTGGATCGCGGCGATCCGCGCGACGCCCAGCACGTCGCCCTTCTTCGCGCGGCCGTCGCGGATCAGCGCGAGCGTATCGGGCAGCATCCGGATCGCGCCGCACGCGAGCGCGATCCGGCGGGTCTCCTGCTTGTCGCCGACATCCACCATGTGGGCGTGGCCGGCTGCGTCGAAATGGGTGAGTTGGGACATGGAGGGCTCCTTCAGAGGGCGCCTATCATAGCAGCGGCGCGGCCCGGCCCGGCGCGGCCCGGCCCGGCCGTTACAATGACGCATCCATCCGGGCCGGGGCGCGCGGCGCCGCGGTCGTCGATCACTTCGTTCATGCGCGTCAAATCGTTGTTCGTCGTCTCGTTGTCGGTCGTGCTGGCCTGTCCGTCGGGCGGACACGCGCAGTCGCGCGCCGACGCCCTGCCGCTCGAAGCGGCGCCGCTCGCGCCGGAATCGATCTCGACCGTGCCGGCGCTGCCGTCGGGCATCGCGCCCGGCGTGTTCGGCACCTATGGCGGCGCGGAAAACCGCCTGTCGGGCGCATCGGGCGGGATCACGCCCAGTTTGCGCGCGCCGCTGCGGATCCAGCAACTGCCCGATCTCGGCGATGGCTCCGGCGGCGCGCTGACGCCGCAGGCCGAGCGCCGGCTCGGCGAGCGCGTGATGCGCGAGGTACGGCGTGATCCCGACTATCTCGACGACTGGCTCGTGCGCGACTACCTGAACAGCGTCGCGGCGCGGCTCGCGGTAGCCGCGAACGCGCGCTTCATCGGCGGCTACGCGCCCGATTTCGACCTGTTCGCGATGCGCGACCCGCAGATCAACGCGTTTTCCCTGCCGGGCGGCTTCATCGGCGTCAACAGCGGCCTCGTCGTGATGACGCGGACCGAGTCGGAACTGGCGTCGGTGCTCGGCCACGAGATGGGCCACGTGCTGCAGCGGCATATCGCGCGGATGATCGGCGCGAGCGAAAAGACCGGCTATGCGGCGCTCGCGACGATGCTGCTCGGCGTGCTGGCCGGGATCCTCGCGCGCAGCGGCGATCTCGGCAGCGCGATCGCGCTGGGCGGCCAGGCCTACGCGATCGACAACCAGCTGCGCTTCTCGCGCGGCGCCGAACGCGAGGCGGACCGGGTCGGCTTCCAGCTGCTCGCGGCGGCCGGCTTCGATCCGTACGGGATGCCGGGCTTCTTCGAGCGTCTCGAACGGGCCTCGATGGGCGATGCGGGCGTGCCGGCCTATGCGCGCACCCACCCGCTGACGGGCGAGCGGATCGCCGACATGGACGATCGCGCGCGGCGCGCGCCCTATCGTCAGCCGCGCCAGTCCGCCGAGTATGCGTTCGTGCGCGCGCGGCTGCGGATCCTCCAGAATCGCTCGCCGACCGATATCGCCAACGAGGTGCGGCGCCTGCGCACCGAGGTCGACGAGCGGACGGCGGCGAGCCCGGCCGCGAACGTCTATGGCGTCGCGCTCGGCGAGTTGCTTGCGGGCCGCTACGAGGCGGCCGGCCAGGCGCTCGCCGCGGCCCGCACGGACTTCGAGCGAACCCGGCAGGAGGAGGGCGAGACGGTGCGCAGCACGCCGAGCCTCGACCTGCTGGAGGTCGAGATCGCGCGTCGCGCGGGCCGCAACGACGAGGCGGTGCGGCTTGCGGCCGCTGCGCAGCAACGCTGGCCGGGCTCGCATGCGGCGATCGCCGCGCATCTCCAGGCGCTGCTCGCCGCGCGCCGCTACGCCGATGCGCAGGCGCGCGCGAAGGTGGAAACGCAGGCGGATCCCACGCGTCCGGAATGGTGGAATTTCCTCGCGCAGGCGGCGCTCGGCACGGGCGACGGCATCACGCAGCGGCGTGCGCTCGCGGAGAAGTTCGCGCTCGACGGCGCATGGCCCGCGGCGATCCGCCAGCTGCGCGAGGCGCGCGACAACAAGACGGCGAGCTTTTACGAGCAGTCGATCATCACGGCCCGGCTGCACGATTTCGAGACGCGCTACAAGGAAGAGCGCGACGAGGAGAACAAGCGCGGCTGAGCGGATGCCGCGCGGCCGCGTTCAGTGGCCGGGCTGTCCGGCCGCGTGCGCGGCAGGGCTCGCGACGAAGCCGAAACGCGCGGCCACGTCCGCGCGCCGGATCGGCGCGAGCGGCAGCTCGACGCCGTCGCGCCAGCGGAACGCGCCGTGCGCGCCGTCCGCGTCGAGCGTCGCGTGGTCGGCGAACAGGCCGAGATCGTGGTCGTGCAGTGCGGCGACGCGCGGCGGTGCGGCGGTGTCGGCGAACAGCACGCCGCCCGCGTCGTCGAGCCACGCCTGTGCGGGCTCGAACGTGCGGCCGGTCTGGTCGGTGAGCGCGAGCGGCCGGCCCGGCCCCTCCGGCTGCGCGAGCCGCACGATCCAGGGCGTGTAGGCCAGCTCGACATAGACGCGCTGCGGGCCATTCTGGAAGAACCATTGGCCCGCGTCGTCGCGTTCGTAGTTGCGCGCGATGAAGCCGATCAGCGCCGCATGGCGGATCGGCGAACCGAGCGCGCCGGCCGCCTGCGCAGCGTCGTCGCGCATGCGCCAGTCGCCGCGCCGGTCGAGCAGCAGCCAGCCGGTGCAGTGCGGGACGTTGGGCCACTTCGCGAGGGCCTGTCGGACGATTTCATCCATGGTCGACGAAGCGGGAGCAGTGGTCGAGGATGCGCAGCGGCATCCAGTCGAGCCGGCCCGGGAACGGCCCGGTCATGAAGCCTGCGTGGCCGCCGTGCTCGGGCTGGTCGAGCACGACCGCGCGCGAGACTTCGTCGGGGCCCGGCAGCGCGGACGCCGGCAGGAACGGATCGTTGCGCGCGTTGACGATCAGCGTGGGCACCTCGATCGCGCGCAGCAGCGGCCGCGTGGTGGCCTGGGTCCAGTAGTCGTTCGCGTCGGCGAAGCCGTGCAGCGGCGCGGTGACGATGTCGTCGAAATCGTACATGGTGCGCGCGGCCAGCATCGCGGTGCGGTCGAACAGCCCGGGATAGCGTTCGAGCTTGGCGAGCGCCTTGCGCTTGAGCGTCTTGAGGAAGCTGCGGGTATAGACCATCGCGAAGCCGTGCGACAGCGCGCGGCCGCCCGCGTGCACGTCGATCGGCGTCGAGATCGCCGCGGCGGCCGCGACGCGCGCGCGCTCGTCGCGGCGCTCGCCGAGCCAGCGCAGCAGCACGTTGCCGCCGAGCGACACGCCCGCCGCGACGAGCGGCCCGCGATGGCGGGCGGCGAGGCGCCGCAGGATCCAGTCGACCTCGGCGCTGTCCGCGAGGTGGTAGAAGCGCGGCAGGCGGTTCATCTCGCCGCTGCAGCTGCGAAAGTGCGGGACCACGCCGTGCCAGCCGCGGCTTTGCGCGGCCGCCATCAGCACGCGCGCGTAATGCGAGCCGGAACCGCCTTCGAGACCATGGAACAGCACGAGGAGCGGCGCGTCGGGCGCCGGCGCGCCGCCGGTCGGCCAGGCCAGCCAGTCGAGATCGATGAAGTCGCCGTCCGGCGTGTCCCAGCGCTCGCGCCGGTACGCCACTTCGGGCCGGCGTGCGAACAGCGCGGGCACGATGGTCTGCGCGTGGCTGGTCGGCAGCCAGCGCGGCGCGCGATAACGCAGGGCTTCCGCAGGCGCGGGCCGGTCGGCGGCCGGGGTGGGGGAGGACGCGGTGCTCATCGCGATCGGCCGCGCGCGGCGGTCAGTGGAGCGGCCCCTGGCCGTGGCGGATCTTGGCTGCGAACTGGGTGGCGGTCTGCGCGGGGATCGGGCTCGAGTGGATGTGCGCGATCCGCCATTCGCCGCGCTCGTGGATCATCACGTAGGTCGCGAACACCATGTCCGGCTCGGCCGTGAGGTCGGCGTACTGGTGCGCTTCGGCGACCGTGTAGACGACGGTGCCGAGGCTGTCGTAGACGCGGATGTCGAGCGGCTCGATCGTGACCGGCTGGGTCGACAGGCGCTGCGCGAAGCCGCCGCGGATCTGGTCGAGGCCGTGCAGATGCGCGCCGTCGGCCCAGATGCAGCTCGCGAAGTCCTCGTCGATCCACAGGACCATCAGGGCGTCGAGGTTGGCGTCGGCAATCGCCTGATAATAGGCGTTGAGCGTATCGGCGGCAGCTTCGAAGAGGCGGGCAAAACGTGGCATCGGGTTATCTCTCGCGCGCGGGGCGCGCCGTTACAAGGCGGCGGATGCGAGCCACGCCCGCGTCCGCCGGTGAATCGACCGCGCGGCGGGCTCGCGCCGCAGCCGGCGGGCCGCTCAGCGCTGCCCGACGAGCATGCCGCGCAAATCGCCGAATACCTGTTCCGGGCTCAGCTCGCGCAGGCAGTTCAGATGGCCGAGCGGGCATTCGCGTTCGAAGCAGGGACTGCATTCGAGATGCAGCCATTGTACCTTCGCCAGCTCCGACAGCGGCGGGGTGTGGCGCGGGTCGGTCGAGCCGTACAGCGCGACGAGCGGCCGGCGCAGCGCGGCCGCCACGTGCATCAGGCCGGAATCGTTGGTGACCACGGCGTTCGCGCGCGCGATCAGCGCGCAGGCCTCGCTGAGCGAGGTCTGGCCGCACAGGCTGCGCACGTTCGGCGCGCGCTCGGCGATCGCCTGCGCGACCGCGGCGTCCTTCGGCGAGCCGAGCGCGACGATCTGCGTATAGGGGAACGACTGGCTCACGCTGTGCGCGAGCGCCGCGAAGTGCTCGGGCGGCCAGCGCTTGGCCGGGCCGTACTCGGCGCCCGGGCAGAACACGACGAGCGGCTTGCGGGTGTCGAGGTTGAAGCGGGCGGACACCCGCGCGGTCTCGTTCAGGTCCGCGTCGAGGCGCGGCGGCGGCAGCGCCTTCATCGTGTCCGGCAGCCGCGCGCCCGGCGCGTACGCGAGCGCGGCGTAGTGTTCGGCCATCGCCGGACGCTCGTCGCGCTTGCGGCTCGGGTTCGCGTGGCGCACGTTGAGCAGGCCGTAGCGCTTCTCGCCCGTATAGCCGATCCGCAGCGGAATGCCCGCGAGCCAGGGGATCAGCGCGGACTTCAGCGAATTCGGCAGCACGTAGGCGGCGTCGTAGCCGTTGTCGCGCAGGTCGCTCGCGAGCTGCCAGCGGCGCAGCATCTGCAGCTTGCCGTGCGCGAGGTCGGTCGCGTAGACATCGTGGATTTCGGGCATCCGTTCGAGCACGGGCGCCACCCAGCCCGGCGCCACGGCATCGAT